>NZ_JBFAJD010000006.1:0-321019 GCF_040655035.1 Streptomyces sp. NPDC050549 | reverse complement strand
TCAGCGTCCACCGGACGCTGAACCGAACGGCAACGACGATCACTCCTCACCCACATACTCCATGACCTGCGGAAAGAGGATGTGACACAGGCACTGAGCCGGACAGCCTCTGCAGCCCGGCGCACCGGGCAGGACTCAGGGACCACAGGTCGGATCGGTCTCCGTCCGTCGTCCGGTGTCCGCGCCCAGCAGCCGGTGGCCCGTGGACGTCACCGAGTGCCGTACGAACTGCCCTTCCCGGTGGCTCGCCACCAGTCCTCCGTCCCTCAGGACGGCGAGCTGGTAGCTGGCACTGGGAAGGGCGATGCCCACGGCCCGCGCCACTTCGGACGTGGTGCGGGTACGGCCATGTGCCACCTGGACCAGCACGGTGGCCCGGGTACGGCCCAGTAGCCGCTCCAGTCCGCCACCGTCGGGGGCCACCGTCTCCAACGACCGTACGGCGACCGGATGGACGAGGACCGGCCCGAGGGTGGGGTCGGCGAGCGCCGTGGGCCTGCGCCGGCAGAAGTAGGAAGGAAGGAGCAGCAGACCCCGGCCCGCCGGATGCAGGTCCCGGTCGACGGGGTAGTCCACCTCCGGGCAGGGGGATGCCATCGGGCGAACGGCAGACTCTCCGGCAGAGCGCGGACACCGCCGTCCAGGAGGGTGCGGGTCCGCACGTCGACCTCGTCCTGCACGGCCCTGCGAACCTGCTCCCACCGCGGTTCGAGCAGCGCCTTGGAGGAGACCTCCAAGGCGCTGACCAGCGATCCCATACCGCGGTCTCCCGGTCTGCCGAGCGCCGTCGTCCACGCCGGGAGAGGGCGGGCGCCGGCGAGGACGCCCAACTCCCGCTGCAGACGGCGGCGGGGCGTCGCGCGTCCCTGTGCGAGGGCAGCGGGCAGACCCCCGTCCGAGACGGACGGGGTGAGGAAGTCGGGGATGTAGCCGGCGGGCGGGACGAGCGTCCCCAGCAGGCGCAGCGCACGGCGCGCCTCCAGGTCCCCCACCGTCCGCTCGAGGACGCCGCGGCGCCACGCCCCGAACTCGCGCGGCCCCTGATTCGTGGCCAGCCGGCAGGCGGCGCAGACGAGCTCCCGCAGCGGATCGGGACGCCGGGCCACGCGGATGCTCTGTAAGTCGAGTGGCGTGAAGTGGATGCGGAGCACGCAGGCCTCTTTCGTGGTGGTGGGGGGGGGTTGGCCGAGGCGATGCGCGACAAGGGTCGGCGAAGCGGTACGGGTCATGAATGGGGACGAGCGGCGAGCGCCCTTGGGTTGACTGCTCTGTCGCCACCGGCAGACCCGACCGCTCACGCCGACGACGGAGGACCGGCATTGTCCTGTTCCGCAACCGCCGTGGCTGAAAATGTGTCTCTCAACGCAATGGTCCAGCCGCTTCGGGAGTTGGCCAGGTACGGCGGCAAGCCGTCTGGGGGGATGACGTGAGCACATGGGTGGTGCCCGGATACACCGAGTCTCTCGAGCTCGGGTCTGGCGCGAGCGGCCGCGTCGTGCTGGCCGTGCACGCGGACACCGGCGTACGGGTCGCGGTGAAGTACCTCAGCGAGTCCCTGCGCACGCGGCCTGGTTTCGTGCACGATTTCCGGGCGGAGGCGCGCCTGCTCGGCGGACTGCAGAGCCTGTACGTGGCCGGCCTGTACGAGTACGTGGAGAGCCCGCAGGGCGCCGCCATCGTCATGGAACTGGTGGACGGTGTCTCGTTGCGGACGCTGCTGACCCGTCAGGGGCCACTCGCTCCCGAGGTCGCGCTCGTCCTTCTCAAGGGATCGCTGCTCGGTCTCGCCGACGCACACCGCATCGGCGTCGTCCACCGCGACTACAAGCCGGAGAACGTCCTGGTCGAGACGGACGGATCGTCCAAGCTCGTCGACTTCGGTATCGCGGTGGACACCGGCACCAGCGCGGGTGTGGCCGGAACCCCGTCCTACATGGCCCCCGAGCAGTGGACCGGCGCCCCCGCCTCCTGCGCCGCAGACGTGTACGCGGCCACGGCCACCTTCTTCGAGTGCCTGACGGGGCACAAGCCGTACTCGGGCGACAACATCGCCGAACTGGCCCTGCAGCACGTCGACGCCCCCGTCCCTGTGGAGGAGGTCCCCGCAGCGGTGCGCGAACTGGTCCGTCGCGGTCTGGCCAAGGAACCGGACCGACGGCCGGCACAGGCCGAGGCGTTCGTGACGGAACTGGAGGCGGTCGCCGGCGCCGTATACGGGGCCGATTGGGAGGAACGCGGCCGCGCCCGGCTCGCCGCCCTGGTGGCCCTTCTGGCGCTGCTGCCCTCGGCCCGCTCCCCCCGATCCACCACGGACACCGCCCGTACGGTCCTGAGCCAGGCACCACGCCACGACTGGGCCCGGTCATGGCGACCCG
This sequence comes from Streptomyces sp. NPDC050549, assembly GCF_040655035.1. NCBI lineage: Bacteria > Bacillati > Actinomycetota > Actinomycetes > Kitasatosporales > Streptomycetaceae > Streptomyces > Streptomyces sp. NPDC050549. The sequence goes on along the minus strand of NZ_JBFAJD010000006.1, from coordinate 318,644 downwards.
GCCGACCCGGCATGCTCGTCTCAGCTGCCGCCGTACTCCTGGGCCTCCTGCTCACGTACGGAATGCATCACGCTTCGGCAGGCGCCGCCGAGCGGACCGCCGATGCCCTGGCCACCACCACGGCCCGGGCCGGCACCGAAGCGGCGCCGCCCACCGCCCCGCCCACGGCGCCCAGCCCATCAGATGACCTGTCGCCGACACCCGGTGTCTCCCCCTCGGGCCCGTCGGCCACCCCGACCGGTCTGCCTTCCGCCTCCGTCACCGGCTCACCCACGCAGTCGACGACGCCCAGCGAGGCGACCACGTCCACGCCGGCGACACCGACGACCGCCTCTTCCACCCCGCCTGTCGCTCCCGCCGTCAAGAACGTCGCGGTATCGGCCTTCAGCCAGACGGGCCCCACGACCTCCACCGCGACCATCACCATCACCACGGACGGCAGCGGGCCGATCTCCGTCACCGTCTCGTGGTTCACGAACACGGCGAGCGGAGGGACCGGCTCCCCCGACGGTGCGTCCCAGACCTTCGAGCGCAGCGGAGCCACCCAGTACACGATCGCCGTCGACCACACCTTCCAGAACGACGGCTGCTACTGGACGGTCCAGGCCACGACCACTCCGGCACCGGCTTCCGGCGGCGCCTCACAGCAGATCCTGACCAGGCAGTGTGAGATCCGATGACTGCTCAGAGCGACAACACGCCCACGCCGGCGGTAAAGAGTGAGGAGCCCACGCGGGCGTTCGCTCCCGCCGACGCGCACAGCACCACACTCCATCTCGGACCCACCGAAGGCCACGTCCCCGACGACCGGACCTCCGGCCCCGACAGCGAGTACAGCGCCACCGTGCTGGCCAGCCACTGGATCCAGCGACCGGAAACGGACGACACCCTCGTCGAACCGGTCCCGGCGAGCGTCTCCCCGACCCGGCCTGACCGCGTCGAGGGCAGCGTGCTGTGTTTCGGGCCCGGTGTGACGGCCGCCGTCGCGCACCGCACCGTCCAGACGCTTCCCGCCACGTCGTCGGCTCCCGCGCCCTGCGGTCGGAGGCTGCGCAAGAACGCTCTGCCGACGCTGCTGGTGGTAGCCGTCCTCGTCTTCCTGGCCTGGCAGCACTTCGGGCAGTCCGTGGCGGTCACCCAGGTTGCCGTCACGGCGAGGCCGACGGTTCTGGGATGCGACAGCACCGCGGACATCGTCGGTCTGGTCACCACCAACGGCCATCGCGGCACCCTCTCCTACCGATGGGTCCGAAGCGACGGAACGGCGTCCGACGTCCTGCACGAGGTGATGGTCCGGGGGCAGCGACACACTCGCCTGCACCTTCGATGGACCTATCAGGGACACGGCCACCGTGCGGCGTGGGCGGAACTGCGCATCCTGTCTGCCGGTCACCGGGCGACCGCCGCCCACTTCTCGTACGACTGTCCGTGACGGCCGACCGGGATCGTCCGCCGACTCCGCCCTTCCGGGGCGGACAACGCACGACCAAGATCCGGACCATACACGGGCCTACCCACGCCACCTGCCCCCGCTCACCGAGGTCGGTGCAACGACTGGCAGCGCCGCGTCAGTACGCTGCTCTTCGCATCGCGCTGCGTCACGGCGGAGCGTGTCGAAGGGAGTGGTACCGATGATGGATCTTGGACTTGAAGATCAACCACATAGCTCCCGTAGCCCCCGCCTCCCACAGGACAGGTGATACAGGCAGGACTCTGGCTCCATGATGGGTGCGTTATTGGGAGGGTGCTTGTGTCCCGTGTGTGCCGCCGCGTGTGGTGCCGGTGGCGGTTGTCCGGGCCGGACTGTTTTCCCTTCTGGGCGTTGGCGCGTACCGGAGGGTTCCCGCACCTGGACCCGCGGCTGCAGTCGTCCGTGCCCGGCCTGCAATTCACCGGTATCCCGACTGCGGCCACCTTCGGCCCGCTGCTCCGGTTCACCTGCGGCAGCGAATTCGCGGCACCGCGGTTGTCGGCCGCCGTCGCACAGCGCCACGCAAAAGCGTAGAGTCCGGCGGGATCCGCCGGATGTGCCCCGGTGGATCCCGCCGCACCCGTCGTCCGACGGATCTGTGTCCGCGTCATCCCGGCGCGTCGACGTCCCGCCGTTGTCCCCCTTCCAGCACACCGGGCGGGAAGGTCGCCAGAACCTGTGGACAGGTGGGTTCGCCGAGCTCCATCAACCGACGGTCGGGTCCTAGGAGCTGATGACGTACAGGGCCTCGTCGTCGATGGCGTTCTTGTCCCAGTTCAGGTTGATCCGCACGGGGTGCCCGTCGGCCGCGTACTCCGCCTCCGCTGTGTCCGCCTTGTCACTGCGAGCCTTCTCCGGCCTCGTCAACAGCGCGCGGATCGTGCCCCTGGGACAGTTCCGCTCCAGAGCACGGCGGCGAACGTCGGCTCCACAACGATGTATTGCGCCGCTGCACCAACCACCACGCATCGTCGCCGCCGAGAACAGCCAGTCCGGCGAGAACCCCGCCGATGATGACACCGGTCGACCTGTTGTCGTCCGCCACCACTGGCGGCATTCCGTTCGGGCGGGTGCCGACAGCATCTCCGCGTCCCACCGCGCACTGCTGGCTGCTGGCTGCTGGCTGCTGGCTGCTGGAAGTGACCGAGCTACTGTCGCTACGTGTCCCACGCCTGGGCCGCACCTTGAGGAAAATCGCCCTGCTGTTCCTCGCCCTGAGCAGCGAGGCAGGGAACCACCATCCGGCTTCATCGTTGGAACCGTGCGCCAGACGACTCACCTACGGATTCAGGGCAGTACGTCGTACGCGTAGATCGCGGAGATGTCCATCACGCCTCGGGGCGTATCGCCTGCGCCGAGCGGGGACACGATCCGGTCGTCGATCCGCTCCCCCTGATAAATGGCCGCTGGGGCCGTCATGTCTGGGGCGTAGAGGCGGCCGTAGCGGTTCATCCAACCCTCCCAGATGCGGTCCACGTTGCAGTGGTGCAGGAAGAACACCGGGTCATTGGGTGAGGTGGCGGGTGCCATGTCGCCGCCGACCCACAGATGGACCTGGTTGTGCAGGTGGACCGGCTGCGTCGGCGACTGCGGGATGAAGCCTTCGAGTCGGTTGCGGAACCCCTTCGAGGAGGCGTTGAAGGCGAGAGTGTCGTACCGGTCCACCGGGTTGCCGCCGGGCGGCGTGAAGGCGAGGGCGCCCTTTACGTCCGCGCTCGTCGGCAGGGTCGGCCAGCCGGCCGGCCAGGCCCGTGCGAAGTCCCGGTTCAGACCACGGTCGGTCTGGGCGAGCATCCCGCTGAGGTCGCTCTCGATGCGCACCGTGAAGCTGGTCGGATCGGCGGGGTCGAACGCGAAGGGGCCGTCGGCGATCGGGGTGCCCTGCCCGCCCATGTACACGGGTGTCCAGATCGCGGCGCCGGTCGGCGAGCCGAGGTCCCCGTCGGCCGACCAGTCCCAGTAGGGCAGCGCGAAACCGGCTTTGCCGAGCACCCGTTGGAGGTTCGCCTCCAGGACGGTCAGCATCACCCGGTGCCACGGCAGGAAGATCGGCCCCCGGTGGGCCGCGTTCCGCGCGTACGGGTTCCCGCCCGGTGGGACGGGGGTCGTCATCGTCAGGCCGTGCCAGATCACGAACAGGTCGTAGGTGTGCACCGGGGCGGTCGGACCCGGGATGTCGAAGTCAGCGGTGGTGAACTGACTCGCCTCCTGCTTCAGCAGGCCCACACCGTGGACGTAGTCGTCACGCGAACTCTGGTCGGTCACGATGTTCTTGCGGACCACGGGCATTTCAGGCACATCCCCCGAAGCGGTCGGGGTAGTTGGCGATCAGCGCCCGAACGGTGTCCAGCGCCGAGGCAAACTGGTAGTTGGGCAGGCCGTGGCAGTACAGCGTGCCGTTGTCGTCCACCTGGAGGTCGGCCTTCACGGGCTTCCCGTCCACGGTGACCTCGTACGTGGTGGTCACCACGATCCGGTGCCCCTCGTACTCGGTCGTGCGGACGGTCTCGGCCGGGCCGTGCGGGTGGTGCACGGGCGGCATGGGCAACCCGGCCAGATACCTTCCGAGCCCGTCAGGCGCAGCGGCAGCGGTCAATTCCGCCGGGTCGATGACTGGGTCCATGGCGATCTCCCTGGCGGTGGCGGCTCCTCCGAGACCCGCTGCGGGCATCCCCTGCTTCCACCATCGCGCCGGAACTCGCCCTCTGCATCCCCACCTCCTCTCCCGCACCGGCCGTGCCAGGCGATGACCGAGGCCGACGGGGCAGGGCCCGACAGCACGACCGCCATGGCCGAAGGACCTGCGCCTGAGCCGCCGACGGGGCGGCGTTCAACAGCGGTCGTATGCGGCATCGCGATCTTCTCGTGTGGTCCTGCCAGAAACCCGCTGCCGACCGGCAACGCTTGGAAAGAGCCGATCCACGGATGGACTCACCCGTTTCGGCCATCGGCCTGTGTTGTCAGTCCTGGCACCAGCCACTGGCTGAGGGCTTGCGAGGCAGGCGCCTGGCGGACGCGATCCTTGCGTGGGCGCGCGTCGGCCACACCTCAGTACACGCACTTTATGTGCGTGATCGATTACCTTCTGTATCGATGAAGGTCTGGTCGGTACGCCGCAACATCCGCCCCGGGGGACGAACCGGGGCGGCCCTCGTGGTGTTGCTGGCCGCGCTGATGCACCTGCTGGCGTGTGCCCATGGCCCCGGCCCGGCGGGTGCCGACGCCATCCGCGTCGTCTCCGCCGCCTCTCTGGGCCCGTCCTCCCGGTCGGCTGCCGAAGCGTACGCCGAAGGGCAGGATCCCGCCGAAGGTGGCGGGCACCACTGCTCGAACCTGGACGAGCCGACGACGCAGCCGCCGCGTGACATCACTCCGCTCGCCGAAGCGGTCGCTCATGTGCTGCCCGCTGAAGGCATCGACGCGCTGTCCGGTGGAGAGCGGAAGCGACCGCCAAGGTTCCCGGATCCCGCAGCGTCCTCCGTCGAGCCAGAACGGTCCCAACTGGGCGTGTGGCGGACCTGATCGCCTCCTGAGCCGCAGCCCTGGACGGCACCCGCACGCCTGGCAACGGCTCCCGATCAGTCCAGCCTCCTCCACCACTCAACGGCAGGCAGCCGCTGACGCCGCCGGCCGCGGGAGAAGCACGCCATGAACCAGACCACCCCCACGCCGAACCTCACCTCGCCCGCCCAGCTCCTCGCCGACGCCAAGCGCCCGACGCTCACCCCGGCCGGGTTGGTCGGCGACACCCCCGTCCTGTGGATCGGCACCCCCTTCACAGCCGCCGGCCGCGGCTTCTGGGCCAAGCTCGAAGGCCACAACCCCGGCGGCATCAAGGACCGCACAGCCCTGCACATGGTGGGAGCCGCCCACGAACGCGGACAGCTGTTGCCCGGGGCCCGCATCGTCGAGTCCACCTCCGGCACGCTCGGCCTCGGACTGGCCCTCGCCGGTGCCACGTACGGCCATCCGGTCACCGTCGTCACCGACCCCGGCATGGAACCCCTCATGACCGGACTGCTCACCGCGTACGGCGCCGAGGTCCACCTCGTCGACACCCCGCACCCCACCGGGGGCTGGCAGGAAGCGCGCCGACGACGCGTCGAGGAACTCCTCGCCGCACACCCCGCCGCCTGGTGCCCCGACCAGTACAACAACCCCGACAACGTGGCCGCCTACACCCCACTCGCCCACGAACTCGTCGCCCAGCTCGGCCGGATCGACACGCTCGTCGTCTCCGTCGGCACCGGCGGCCACTCGGCCGGTATCGCCTCTGTCCTGCGCGGATACTTCCCTCGCCTGCGGGTGGTCGGCGTGGACACCACCGGCTCGACGATCTTCGGCCAGCCCCCGGCGACCCGTCTGATGCGCGGCCTGGGCAGCAGCATCTTCCCCCGCAACGTCGCCTACGACCTGTTCGACGAGGTCCACTGGATCGCCGCGCCCGAGTCCGTGTGGGCCGCGCGCCAACTCGCCCGGCACCACTACGCCACCGGCGGCTGGAGCGTCGGAGCAGTCGCACTCGTCGCCCGCTGGCTGGCCCGCACCCAGCCCGCCGAGGACCGGATCGTCGCCGTCTTCCCCGACGGCCCGCAACGCTACGTCGGCACGGTCTTCGACGACATCTACTGCCACGGACACGGCCTCCTGGGCCACCTGCCCGTCGACGACCCGGACGAGATCGCCCACCCCGCCGACCGGACCGTCACCCGCTGGACGCGCTGCACCCACATCATCGACCCCCTCGCCACGGCTGACCGGAGGGACGTCGACTCCGGCGCCCTGGCAGGAGCTGCCTGATGAACAACACCCTGTGGCGGCAGACCCGTTCCTTCCCGCCCGCGGCGCGGATGTTGATGGCCAACCAGTTCGCCATCAACCTCGCCTTCTACATGCTCATGCCCTACCTCGCCGCCCATCTCTCCGAAAGGCTCGGCCTCGCGGCCTGGGCGATCGGACTCGTCCTGGGCGTACGCAACTTCTCCCAGCAGGGAATGTTCCTCATCGGCGGCACCATCGCCGACCGCTTCGGCTACAAGGCCCCGATCATGGCCGGCTGCCTGCTGCGCACAGTCGGCTTCGGCCTTCTCGGCTGGGTCGACAACCTGCCCGCCCTGGTCGCGGCCTCGGCTGCCACCGGCTTCGCAGGCGCCCTGTTCAACCCCGCCGTCCGCGCCTACCTCGCCACCGAAGCCGGTGAGCGACGCGTCGACGCCTTCGCCACCTTCAACGTCTACTACCAGGCCGGCATGCTGCTGGGCCCGCTCGTCGGACTTGCCCTGCTGGCCGCCGACTTCCGCCTCGTCTGCACGGTCGCCGCCGCGATCTTCGCCGTACTGACCGTGATGCAGTGGCGCGTACTGCCCGCACGTCGCGGCTATGCCACGGCGTCGACGCCGGGCGGTGTGCTGGGGCAATGGCGCACGGTTGTGGCCAACCGACCCTTCCTGCTTTTCGCCGTCGCGATGATCGGCTCGTACGTACTGACCTTCCAGATCTACCTGGCACTGCCCCTGGCCGCGACGAACGCCCTCGGATCCAAGGGGACTTGGGCGACGAGCGGACTGTTCGTCGTCTCGGCGGCAGTCGCTGTCCTGGGTCAGCTCCGGCTCACCGGCTGGGCAAAACAAAGGTGGAGCCCCGAGCAGGCAATGGTCCGAGGACTGGGCGCGATGGGGCTCGCCTTCCTGCCCCTGGCCCTCACTCCACTGGACGCCACCGTCGCTGTCCGCACCGCACTGGTGATGACGGTGGCGCTGCTCGCGGCCGGCGGTGCGGTGGTCTACCCGTTCGAGATGGACACCGTCGTCACGCTCTCCGGCAACCGCCTCGTCGCCACCCACTACGGCCTCTACAACACCGTCTCCGGCCTCGGCATCACCCTCGGCAACCTGGCCACCGGCGCCCTCTGGGACTTCGCCGAACGGCACGAGGCACTCTGGCTGACGTGGTGCACGCTGACCGTCACCGGGCTCGCCTGCGCCGCCTCCGTCGCCGCTCTCGCCCGCAGCGGACGCCTGACTGTACGGAAGGAACCTCAACTCGCCCCCGTCTGACGCCTCGAGTGGAAGGCTGACCGGACCTCTGCGACCCGGTGAGCGGACGGTAAAGATGTGGCCGACCGGTCTCCCTGTCGGCCACACCCACTCCTGCCGATACGTCAGCTCTTGCCGAGCATCTTGTTCATTTCCTTGATTTCGGCGGTCTGGGCCGTGATCACGTCGTCCGCGAGCTTGGTGGCGGGACCGTACTTGCCGTCGGCCTTCTCGGTCGTGGCCATCTTGATGGCGCCCTGGTGGTGCTGGACCATCATGTCGACGAACATCTTGTCGAACTCGGTGCCGGACGCATTCTTCAGCTCGTCCGTGTCGTCGCTGCTCATCATTCCAGGCATGGAGAACGACATGTCGTGGCTCATGCCGGACATGTCCGCGGGGACCTCCTCACCCCATGCCGTGAGCCAACTGGACATCGTCTTGATCTCCGGGTCCTGCGCCCCCTTGATCTTCGTGGCGAGGTCCTTCACCTCTCGCGAGGAGGCGCGGCTGTCAGCGAGATCGGCCATCTCGATGGCCTGACGGTGGTGCTGGATCATTTCCGTAGACAACGAGACGGCCGCGGCATTGTGGGCGCCGGCCTTCGCCGAGGCGGTCGCGGACGGGCTGGAGTCGGAGTTCATCGATCCCATGTCGTGACCACCGCTGCCGCCACAGGCGGTCAGCACCAGAGCGGCCGTAACGGCGGTGACGGCGAGGGCGGTGCGACGGATGAGCTTGCTGCGTGCGGTCATGATTGAGCTCCTGTGTCCGGATCTGTGAAGGGCATGCCGAGGCACGGCGCCGCATCCGCAGGGCAGGCGGCGACGCGCGGGGCGGTCCAGATCCGCAGGAGTTGGAGTTCGGAGAGGGAGAGCGGGGCCCGGCCGCCGTCAGGGCCGCTACCGAACGGCGAGGTACCTACGTCCGCCGACTCGAAGCACTCCACTACGTCGGGCAGCAACACCGGCGCCAACACAGGGGCCCCAGCGATGGACGCGGACGCACAGGTCGGGTCCGCGTGACCGACGTGGCCCGGGCAACCGCTGTCACCCGGATCGCATTCGCCCGGCATCGAGATCATGACGTCCCTGTGCGCGGTCGCCGCCATACCGCCGTGCCCGGAGTCAAAGGCCACGGGCACCGGCCCCAGACCGTGCATGCCGAGCAGGCCGAACAGCAAGGCGCACACGAGCAACACGCAGAACCGCAACGCCGGTTGCGGTCGGGCGAGCTGTGCAGAGCCTGTCACGCCCCCATCGTAGGTATGAATCACCGGCCCCTTGCATCCCGCACGTCACTCGAGTCCACACGGACGGGCGATACCCGCCCAGGGTATTTAGACTTCCCGGCAGGGGGGAACCCGTGCCCCACGTACGGACGACCCGGTACTACGTGTCCGGCATGACGTGCGGCCACTGCGAGAACGCCGCGAGATCCGCAATTGCGCTCGACGACGCCCGGATGCGCGAGGCGATCGACAAGGCAGGCTACGAGCCGACCGGCCGACTGCGACCCTGCGCCTCCACCCTGCGAGCCTCACAGGCCAGCCGTCTACTATGGGCTTGCGTATTCGGTGGCGAAAGGGAGTCAGTGCCATGCGACGGCTGGGGGATCTTGAGGCGGAGATCATGGATCGCTTCTGGACGTGGAACCGTCCTGCGACGGTGCGTGAGGTCGTCGACGACATCAACAAGATCCGTCCGGTCGCCTACACCACCGTGATGACCGTCACCAACATCCTGTACAACAAGGGCTGGCTGCTGCGCGGCAAGCACGGTCGCGCATGGCTGTACTCGCCGGTCCGCAGCCGTGAGGCCTACTCGGCCGCACTCATGGAGGACGGTTTGGGCGAGAGCAAGGACCGCCCGGCCGCACTGGTCCACTTCGTCGAGAACATGTCCGAGGAAGAGGTCGCCGCCCTGCGCAGGGCCCTGCGGAACGTGAGCCGACAGGCGAAGCCGTGAACGCCGCCCCCGCCCTGGTCGCCTACACGGCAGCGGTAGGGTTCGCCGCCCCGCACCTGCTGCTGCGCAGCAGGTGGACGCACCGGGCCCCCGCCCTGGCCGCGGCGGTGTGGCACGCGCTGGCGGTCTCTTTCTCGATCGCCACCGCGCTCACCGCGGCCACCCTGGCCACGCCGACCGAGCATCTGCATGCGGGACTCCTGGGCTTACTGCACACCTGTGGACTGACCGAGGGCGCGAAACAGCCCAGTCCCGACACTGCCTACCGGCTGGCCGTCGGCCTCCCGGTCGCTATCGGGATCGCCCTCGTCGCAAGCTTCGTCTTCCACGTCGTACGAGCCCGTCGGGCGCGGGCACAACACCGGGAAGCCGTGGACCTGGTGGGGCGTCACTCGGCCCGCCTGTGCGCCACCGTCCTGCCGTACGACACCCCGGCCGTCTACTGCCTGCCCGGCCGTCACCCCCGGATCGTGATCAGCGACGCGGCCGTACGCCAGCTGACGTCCGAGCAACTCGGCGCCGTCCTGGAACACGAGCAGGCCCACATCACGGGCCGCCACCACCTGGTCCTCGCCGCCGTCGAGGCGTTCCACACGGTCTTCCAATGGGTGCCACTCGCGCGCCACGCCCGGGAGCAGACGGCACTGCTGCTGGAGATGATCGCCGACGACCGGGCGCTGCGCCGCCACTCCCACGAGGTGCTGGCCACCGCCATGTACGAGATGGCCGCGGCGCGCGCCCCGAAGGGCGCCCTCGCCGCGGGTGGCCACACGGTACTCATCCGCCTGAAGCGGGTCCTCGGTCCGCGCAGGACTGCGCACCCCGCCCTGTGGGGATCCGTGGCCGCCGCAGCCTTGCTGGTCCCGCTGCTGCCGCTGTTGGTCGCCTGCCCGCCCGGCCTCGGCTGACCCGCTCAGCAGCCTTGACCGACCGGCCGCGTGCGTGATCACTGTGCCTCACATTCGGTTGCGACACGAACTATGAATCTACTAAGTCTCACTGACCTCCTCCGTTGCCGTGGCACCGACCCGACGCCGGAACCGCCCGGATCACCACCCTCGGCGTAGCCGCCGGCGCCATGAGCCGCCTGCCCCCGCAGAGCCAGGCGGCGCCGGAGCCCTCGGAGGACGAGGTGCGCGAGCGAGTGGAGAAGCTCTACCCGGAGACCGAGAATCCCACCGAGGAGTGCAACAGCATCCGCGAGAACCAGAAGAACCTGCTCCGAGAGGTCGACGGCGCGCACGACCGTGGCCCCAAGCAGTAGGAGGTCAACGAACTGCCCGAGAAAATAGGTCCGTTGGCGGCCTGAGCAGCACGGATGACGGCAGGACGCGGCAGCAGCTCGCGACCGTGCCTGGCGGGCAGCCCGAGGCGCTCCCCCGGTCCCGGCCGCAGCACGGATCGCGGACCTGAAGGTGCGCTACCTGCCGTACGGCGAGCTCCAGGCCAGCCCGGAGGCGATCATGCGGTTCGGCAAGCGACTGCACCCCATCGAGGCCCTGGCCCGCGACCTGAGCTGAGCCGACTCGACGGCGACCCGCCAGTCGGGCGCGGTCAAGGGTCAAGACTGGGTCATGTGGCATCAGCGCCTGAGCGGACCGGAGTTGCCCGACGTACTAAGGGAGTAAGTAGAACCAGCTCCCGACGAAGGGAAACGCCGTGATCCGGCAACGTATCGTCCTCACCGCGGCCGCAGGGCTCGCCTCGACGCTCCTGCTGGCGGCGTGCAGCGGCTCGAAGGACAACTCCTCAAGTACGAGCCCGGCCAACGTCGCTCCGGTCGCCACGGCCACCTCGACTCCCGCGACGTCGGCACCGGCCGCCACGGGCGACTCGGCCAGCGGGCACATGGCCACCACGACCATGCTGATGGCCAAGACAGTCCAGGGCATGGGCAGCGTGGTGACCGACGACAAGGGGATGACCCTCTACCGCTACGACATGGACAAGGCGACCCCGTCCATGTCGATGTGTACCGGTGACTGCGCGAAGACCTGGATGCCGGTAATGGCACAGGACTCCGTCCAGACGATGGGGGTGGAAGAGAGCCTCCTCGGCTCCGTCGACCGCTCGGACGGCATGAAGCAGCTCACCCTTGGGGGCTGGCCGCTGTACCGGTACATGGGCGACACGAAGGCCGGACAGATGAACGGCCAGGCCAAGGAAAGGATGTGGTTCGCCGTCACCCCGTCCGGCAAGAAGTCGACCATGACAGGCTGAGCGAAGATCCACAGCTCGGGGCGGGCGCTGCACGAGTCATCAGACGACCGCCCGCCCCTCATTGACGACGGACTTCTGCCGAGGAGTCGGCAGAAGCTCCGTATTGTGCGGCGATCTCGCCCCACCGGTGTCGCACTCCCCCGACCCGGGCTACCCGACGACGGTCGTCCCGTCCGGCGACTGGGCGGGGTCCAGGCTTCGCAGGCGCTCCTTCGTCTTGCCGTCCCACTCAGGCTCCTGTTTCCCCTTGGCCGCTCCGTCCTCGTCGGAGAACTTGGCGGGCATCGACTGGCACCAGCCGCATCGTCGCCACTCCCCAGCACGAGCGAGGGCACGGCGGTGCTGACGATGGCCTCAGGTGAGTTGAATGCGCAGATTGCAGCCGGGGACAGAGCAAGCCCCACGCGGATTTGAACTACTCGTAAGAAGGTTAGTAGATTCCAGCTTCGAACCTCCGCCCGGATGTTCACTCATGAGGAGTGACGACGGAGGGTCCCGCCCGCCGGCACGTTGACAGGCGGCTGAAGGAAGAAGGAGCTCGCCTCTATGGCGTCACACCGTCGACCCAAGCAGCCGAGCCGCACCCGCGTGACCGTCCTCACCGCGACCGCCGCAGCAGCAGTGGCCCTGACGTCCCAGGCCGCCCAGGCCGCGCCGAAACCGAGCAAGGACCAGGTCAAAGCCAAGACCGACACTCTCTACGAGCAGGCAGAGAAGGCCACCGAGGAATACGACGGGGCCAAGGACAAGCAGAAGAAGCTCGAGAAGGAGATAGCCGATCTCCGGGACAAGGTCGCGCGCGGCCAGAGCGATCTGAACACCCTGCGAGACGGCCTCGGTTCGCTGGCCAGCGCCCAGTACCGGACCGGCGGCATCGACCCGTCGGTCCAGCTCTTCCTCTCCTCCGACCCGGACGACTACCTCGACAAGGCGTCCACACTCGACCAGCTGAGCGCTCAGCAGATCGAGCAGTTGAAGAAGGTCCAGAAGAAGCAACGCATGCTCGCCCAGCAGCGCCAGGAGGCCTCCACCAAGCTCAAGGACCTCGCAGACACCCGCACGGAGCTGGGCAAGAAGAAGAAAGAGGTCCAGGCGAAGCTCAGTCAGGCGCAGAAGCTTCTCAACACCCTGACCGCCCAGGAGAAGGCGACGTTGGCCGCAGAGGAGGAACGAGCCAGCCGCGACAGCGCACGCAGCGTGCTTGGCGACGCGAAGCCGGCCTCCGGTCGGGCGGGTGCCGCCTTCCAGGCCGCACAGACCAAGATCGGCACGCCGTACGTGTACGGTGCCTCCGGCCCCAGCTCCTTCGACTGCTCGGGCCTCACCTCCTGGGCGTACGCGCAGGCGGGTGTCTCCATACCGCGCACGTCGCAGGAGCAGGCCAACATCGGTACGCGTATCTACTCACAGAGCGATCTCCAGGTAGGCGACCTGGTGTTCTTCTTCGGCGATCTGCATCACGTCGGCCTCTACGCGGGCAACGGGCAGATCCTGCACGCCCCCCGGACGGGCACGGTCGTCCGGTACGAGTCGATGAGCACCATCGGCGGCGCGTTCGAGTTCGGCGTCCGGGTCTGATCCAGGTTCGCTTGTTGATCCTCGTCCACCAAGGTGCCCGCGCGGCGATGCACGTCGCGCAGCGTGCCGAGCATGGCCTGCGCCTTCTCCACGAAGGCACTGGACGCCTCCAACTTGACGGTTCCCAGACGCGGCTCAGCCTGTTCGAAGCTCATCCCGGCCAGCAGCACCTGGCCCTCAGCCGAGTAGCCCCGGCTGATCCTGTCCAGTGCTGCATCGAGACTGCGCCATCGAGCTTCACACTCGTATATGAACGCACTGCACGCCTCTCGGCGTACCTGTCGCAACCATTGATCGTGTGTCGTGCGCCCTGCCGAACGGGCAGCAGCTACCGCTCCACGAGCTCCGACAGCCGCACCGACGACGCCTGCTGCTGCCGCGACGACGCCAAGCAAGGTTTCACTTTGCAGGGCCGTCTCCTGATCTGTGGGAGTAGAGGGTACGGCCTCATCACATGTGCCTGCCGGCCGAGACAGGAACAGCTTCCCAACCCCGCAGCAACGACGGCAAGAGCCGCCAGTCGTACGTCCTCAGCTCCACTTCGAACAGTGACTCAAGGTGACCGCGTACGCCATTGGCTCGGGGAATAGGCGACACCTGAACATACGAGCCCACCAGTACCAAGACCGGCTCCCGCCGGACGCCTTCCCGGCCCAGATCCGTTCGCATCCGGTCGCCTCGAGGGCGAGGATCCCGATCTTGAGGCGCTTGCACAGTGTCGCCCGTCCACAGGACGGCCACGGGCACCTCTCACCTCTCCGCAGCACCCCTCGTAATTCGCTGCACCGTTCAGGGTTTGAGATACATGGCGACGCCGATAAGACACTTCGACTTGCTATAGACAGAGTGTATTAATAAAATTGATGTCACCCTCCCAACGGTGGGCATTCCACCCTGAGCGACCAGACGCGACAGGCAGGAAGGGCATGCACATGGCCGAAATATCCGCCTACTTCCACTCCGGGGCCGGGCATTGGTCAAGGCCTGAGGAACTGTACGCCAGCCCGCCACCGTGGGACATCGGTCGACCTCAGCGGCCCTTTCTCGCTCTCGCCGACGCGGGGGCCGTCCGGGGCCGGGTGTTGGACGTCGGCTGCGGGACCGGTGAGCACACGCTCATGGCTGCCGGTCTCGGTCTGGACTCCACAGGTGTCGATCTGGCCGGCAACGCACTGGACACCGCCAGGGAGAAGGCACACGACCGCGAGCTGAGGGCGCGGTTCCTCCTCCACGACGCCCTGAAGCTGGCCGATCTCGGGGAGCCGTTCGACACCGTGCTCGACTGCGGGCTGTTTCACATCTTCAGCGACGACGACCGCGCCGCCTTCGTCGACAGCCTGCGGTCCGCGGTCCGGCCGAGCGGCCGCTACTTCATGCTGTGCTTCAGCGACCAGCAGCCGGGCAGCCAGGGGCCGCGGCGGGTGACGCGGGGCGAGATCGGAGCCGCGTTCGCCGACGGGTGGCGCATCGACTCGCTCCAACCGGCCACCATCGACATCACCACCGACCCGGACGGCATCCGGGCCTGGCTGGTCGCCCTCACCAGGACCTGAACTCCGCAGGGCCTGCGTCGCGCAGCGGCATGGGAGCCCGTCGCTGCCCATGCGTGCCGGTTCCGTGCGCACGAAGGCGCCCGCCCTGCGACTGGCATTTCCGGAAAGGAACGCCTTGCTGACCTCTGAAGCCCATATCTCGACCCACCGCGCGGGCCGGTATCTCGCTCAACTCTCCTGACACGCCGACCAGATGGGCCGACGCCCGCATTACCGACCGCGCGCCCACGGTGGCGGTGACGCGCCTCCCAAGGTGGAGCACACCGAATGGTCCGACACTCACGGAGTCATCAGGTTCGCCCGGGGGAAGTGCACCATGCAGGCCACCCAGAACACGCTGACGCTGCGTGCCGAAGCCGCCGACGAGGACAACCTGCGGATTGTTCAGGACGGCATCGCCCGACGCCTCGAAACGATGGGTCGACGCGATCAGCTGACAGTGACGTGGCAACGCCCCGAGGCGGCGCAGCCCGAACCCGGTCACGGTGCCGCAGGGCCCCGCACCTGAAGGGCTCAGGGGTCCTGCAAGGCCGACGGCCCGTCAAGAAGGTTGCCCTCATCGCCGTCGGCGTGCTGATCGTCTCCGTGCACCTGGGGCTGTTCGGGGCCGTCCTGACGGCCTCGCCGTGGACGGACTGGGCGGCCAACACCGTCCTGGCGCTCGTCCTCCTGAAGGTCATCACCGTTGCCGGCCACATCGTCCCGGCCCGTCTCGCGATCCGTCGCCGCCGCAAAGGGCACGCGGCACCTGTCGGCCAGGCCATGCCGGACGAGCCGCCCCATGATGACGAACTCGGCTGCACCGCTCCGGAAAAGCTCGGCTAGAAAACCGGAGACGACAGGCGACGAGCGTCCTCGACGTTCCCGGCGCCCAGCTCTACTACGAGACGCGCGGCGGCGGCCCACTCCTGTCCACTATCCCCGGTGCCAGCTGCCACTGCCGGGTGTTCGCGATGGTGGCCGACCATCTGGCGGAGCAGTACACCGTCGTCACCTACGACCGACGAGGGTTTCTCCCGCAGTCGGCTCGACGGTCCGCGGGACTACGATCACCGGCTCGCCACTGACGCCAACCACAACCGGCGTCTGATCGAACACCTCGGCGACGAGCCCGCGGTCGTCTTCGGCACCAGCCCTGGAGGGATCGTCGCCCTGGACGTCCTGACCCACCACCCCTCCGTGGTCCGCACGCTCATCCCGTACGAGCCCGCGACCGTCAGCGGGCTGCCCGACGGACAGACGTGGATCGGCTTCTTCCACGGCGTCTACGACCTCTACCGCACATCCGGCTTACCGGCGGCGCTCCAGGAGTTCCGCGAGCGAGCATTCGCCGAAGTGGACCGGCGGACCATGGACAGCGCGGCCGACGCGAAGAAAGACGAGCACGCTCATGCCAACGCCGTCTACCGGTTCGAGCACGAGCTGCGCCAATATCCCGTCCTGAAGCTCGACATCGACACCCTCACCGCCCACGGCGACCGAATCGTGCCGACCGCCGGGCGGGAGCAACGTGGCTGCCCATGCCACGAGGCCGGGGACCAAACTCGGCCTGGACGTGATCGAAATGCCCGGCGGACACGTAGGTCTTGCCGCCCGCCCCGCCGAATTCGCCGACGAACTCCTGCGGGCCCTGGCACGGAACTGACGGCGGCCGAGGGTTGACGAGCGCGCCAGCACCCTCGGCACTCGGACGCCTGCGAGTCCCCCGCGATCAGCGGCGGCTACTGCGTGGCACCTCCCCCGCGGGTCTCTCGCAGAGCGCGGCATCCGCGCGATGCAAGGTCCGTACGCCTACGCCGGCTTCACCGTCGGCAGGGCGCGGCACTTCGACTTCGTCGTCAAGGGCCGCACGCCACCCAGCTCGCCCTGCGTGATCGGGGTCGCAGCCAACCGGAGAACCGTGCGACGCGCCTCGGGCGTACCCACCGCCAACCGATGAGCTCACCCGGCGACCGAACCTCCCCGCAAATCACGGCCGCAGCAAGCTGTAGTTCGTGACCTGCATCACACGACCCTCGGGCTCGAAGGAGCCGAGCTTGGCCACCAACCCTGGTCAGTGATAGGGCAGTCGCAATTCGGACCTAACAACGAAGGTGCTTAGTTGAAGGCTTGCGCGCGGGACCCGCAATGCCCGTTATGACGTCAATTAGAGGCGCCGTACCCAGAATTCGGGGGGCACGCCGGGCACATGTGGCGCACCACACGTTCCTTGAAGATACGAGGGAGACCCTGGTACCAGTTGTCCCCATGCCCCACACCGCTCAGATACCAAGCCACAGGAAACCCAGCCGCAACACGTCGAGAATGGCAGTGCGGGCCGGAGTTGCCACTGGCGTCCTCGGCACCCTGGCAATGGCCGGGGCGTCCGGCGCGGCGAACGCCGCCGAGCCGGTGACGCAGACCCTTGAACTGCCCACGCTCACCGCGGACTTGGCCGCGCAGGTCGCCCAGTCCGCGGACGCCACACAGCAGGCCGCCGCGAACTACGAGCTGCAGGCGGAGCGCGACGCGGCCGCGGCCAATGCCGCGAAGCAGGCCAAGGCGGACCTCGCCGGCGCGAAGAAGAAGGCCGAGGCCAAGAAGAAGGCCGAGACGGCCCGCAAGGCCGCCGCCGAGCAGGCCACCTCCCGCAGCGCCGAGCGGACCACCCTGGCCGCTTCCGCGACCTCCAGCGCCCCGAGGAGCTCGTCGACGGCCACGGGTTCGGCGGCCGCGGTCATCGCCTTCGCCAAGGCGCAGATCGGCGACGCCTACGTGCTCGGCGCCACCGGCCCCAACTCCTGGGACTGCTCCAGCCTGCTCCAGGCCGCATTCAAGCAGGCGGGCATCAGCCTCCCGAGGGTGTCGCAGGACCAGTCGACCGCGGGCACCCCGGTCTCGCTGAGCAACCTTCAGCCGGGCGACATCCTCTACTGGGGCTCCGCCGGCAGCGGCGCCTACCACGTGGCGCTCTACGTCGGTGGTGGCAACTTCGTAGGGGCTGAGAACC
The DNA here is from genome assembly GCF_040655035.1 of Streptomyces sp. NPDC050549. NCBI lineage: Bacteria > Bacillati > Actinomycetota > Actinomycetes > Kitasatosporales > Streptomycetaceae > Streptomyces > Streptomyces sp. NPDC050549. The sequence continues at coordinate 300,831 of NZ_JBFAJD010000006.1, read as the reverse complement.
CGTCCACGGGCATCGTCGAAAGGCCCCTCTCCTGGGATCCGCCGACCGGCGCGGTGCGCGTGCTCTGACGCGCGCCGATTCACAACGGGCCACCCTGCTCGGACAGTACTGCGTCCGGGGAAGGTGGCCCTCGCGCATGTTGAGGCTGCGCCGATGACGTCCGGCGTTGTCAGGTGGTACCGCGCCCGTCGTCGGGCCATGGACAAGCAGCTACGGTCGTCGCCGTGAACTCGCTTTCCCCCAGAGGGATTTCACGCCCGCCTCCCGGGCCCGGCCTTCGTATGCGCACCGGTGCGGGCGCGCCCACCGCGAACCGATGAGCGCACCCAGGCGATGACCGGAGAGCGTCAGGCCTTGTAGGCGACGTTCGCCATCATCCCGGCCTCACCGTGGTACGCGTTGTGGCAGTGCAGCATCCACTGACCCGGGTTGTCGGCGTCGAGGAACACGGACACCGTCTTCTTGGGCAGCACGATCGCGGTGTCCTTGCGCGGGCCGGTGGCACCGAGCTGGTACGTGTGGCCGTGCAGGTGCATCGGGTGCCACATCTCGGTCGTGTTGACGAAGTCGAGCCGTACGCGCTGCCCCTCCTCGATGACGATCGGGTGCGCCTCGGGCTTCGCCATGTCGAACTGCTTGCCGTTGATGGACCAGTTGTACTTCATCATGTTGCCGGTCAGCTTGATCTGGTGCGTGACGTCGGTCTTGGCGGACTTGAGCCGCACGTCGTCGGCGGCCTGCAGCTGGGACGCCGTCATGATCATGCCGCTGAGTTCCCTCGGGCGGACCGTCGCAGACGGCTTGCTCCCGGAGCCCGTACGCACCAGCGCCAGGCCGCTCGCGTTCTTGCCCTCGGCCAGAGCGACGAGGGGGAAGACGCCGTCACCGAGGGTGACGAGGACGTCGTACCGCTCCCCCATGCCGACCAGCAGGGCGTCCACCTCCTGGTGCTGGACCGGGAAGCCGTCGGTGTGGGTGATCGTCAGCCTGTGGCCGCCGAGGGCGACCCGATAAGCGGTGTCCGAGCCGGCATTGATGATCCGCAGACGTACCTTCTTGCCGGGCTGGCCGGTGTAGACGTCGGGGTCGGCGGCCACCCGGCCGTTGATCAAGTGGTGCGGGTACTTCACGTCGCCGGCGTCGCCGCCGAGCAGCCTGCTGGTGGCGCCCGCGAGCATGAAGTTCTTGGACATGTCGCCGGACGAGGAGGCCGAGGCGGACGGGGAGGCGGAACCACCCATGTCCATCCCGCCCATGTCCCCCATATCGCCCATGCCGGTATCCGAACTGCCGCGGCTCGGGCTGCTGTCCATGTCCATGCCGCTCATGTCACCCATGCCGGCCATGCCGCGCCTGAGTTCGGCGAAGGCATCGTCGGGGGTGCCGGTGACGCCGTCCAGCCAGTCGTCGAGGAGGACGACCCACTCGTCGTCGTACGACAGCGGCTCCTTGGGGTCCTCGACGATCAGCGGGGCGTACAGGCCCCGGTCGAGCTGAACGCCGACGTGCGGGTGGAAGAAGTACGTGCCGGGGTCGGGGGCGATGAACGAGTAGGTGAAGGTGGAGCCGGCCTGTACGGCGGTCTGGACGGCGGGCGGCACTCCGTCCATGTCGTTGCGCAGCGCGATGCCGTGCCAGTGGATCGACGTGGTGGTCTTGTTCGGGAGCTGGTTGGACAGCTCGGCGACAAGAGTGTCACCGGCGGAGAGGCGGACCTCCTTGCCGGGGGTGCGGCCGTCGAAGGCCCAGGTCCTGGGCATGACCCCGCCGCCCAGGTCGATCATCGCGGGTGCCGCGGTCAGGGTGACCTTCTTCCGCCGTCCCGTGGCTTTGCGCTTCATGTCGGCGGCGGTGACGGCCGAGGCGGTGGGGCTGACCAAGGCGCTGCCGCCGCCGGAGCCGGAGCCACCGCTACAGGCGGCAAGTACGCCCGCTCCGGCGACTCCCAGGCCGGTGAACAGGACGGAGCGTCGGTTGATGCTGTTCATTGCGTTGTGTCCTCTGTTTCGTAACTGCCGATGTGGTCACGGAGGAACGGCACATCGTGCGCCGTCCGGCGCGGCCTACAGACGCAGTCGAGAGAGGACGGAGAGATCGGGCGGAGCACGGCCGACCGCGGCGGCGGGTGTGCGTCCCGCCGCGGCCTGACGCAGGTTCACCAGAGCGTCGAACGAGCGCTGGCTCGGTACGGCGAGCTGCACGGTGTCGACGCTCGCCGAGGTGCAGTGCTGCATGCCGGGCATGGCGCACCCGCCGTCTTCGACGTCGTGCGGGGAGTCGCCCGGGACCGACGTCGCCTCATCGCCGCCCATCACGTGTACGGCCTGGGCAGAACCCGGCATCCCGTGCCCGGTATGGACCGACCCCGACATGGACGACGACGTTCCCATCGCGGCCGTCTCGTGGTGGACGAGCACGGCCAGCGCGACGCAGAGGGTGAGGAACACCCCGTACGTCCAGCGGACGGCTGTGGCGCCTCCGCTGCACGCTGTCCGTATCGCCATGATCTCCACCTGTGTCGCGGGTACCGATCGCCGGAGTCGGCATCCTACCCCCAGGGGGTACCCGGACGCTCACCCTTGGGCCCCCGGCCCGAGTCTCGGAATCTCTCGTAGTGATTTCGCCTTGCACGGAAGAATCGGCGAGACTACGAAAAATTTTAGTAGCCGCCGAAGAAGTCTGACACACACCGCAATCGGCACCGGCAGCACCCCGACGCGCGGGAACCGATCGAGCTCGTCGATCATCTACGAACATACTTAGATCATTAGGTACAGAAGGGGAAGCATCATGGGACAGCGCCCGACAGCACGGCCGGTCAGCCGTACCGCGCGATCGCTCGCGCTCGCCTCGGCCACCGTCGCCGCCCTCGCCGCATGCAGCTCCGGTGGCGGCAAGGCGGAAAGCGGCTCGGACTCGGCGGCCGGCGACGGCAAGAACGGCGGACCGGCCGCGATAGCCATGGCACCCGGCGACGGCGATGCGCAGGTGCCGGTCGGCCGGAAGGTCACCGTGCGCGCCCAGGGCGGCTCCCTCTCCACCGTCGAGGTCACATCCCCTGGCCCGGGCACACTCTCCGGCACCTGGTCGAAGGACAAGTCCGTGTGGACGTCCACGACACCGCTCGCCCCGGGCGCCACCTACACGGTGACGGCCAATGGCAAGGCGTCCGGCGGGTCCGCCCTCAACAAGACCGCCTCCTTCACCACCGAGGCGGCCAAGAACACCTTCGTCGGCGAGTACTACCCCGACAAGGGCATGAAGGTCGGCGTCGCGATGCCGGTCTCGATCACCTTCAGCAAGCCGATCAGCGACAAGACAGCGGCGGAACGGAAGCTCAAGGTCACCGCGTCCCCCGCAGTCGAGGGCTCCTGGAGCTGGATGAAGGACCGCGACGGCAAGGAAACGGTTTGTGCCCCGGCCGGACATGAGAGTGCCGGTGGGACATCCCGACCCACTCGACGCACCGGCTTGACCGGAGCCGCGATGGCGAGTTGCACGCGAGACAACGTACGGGAGGTGGCAGCCCCCGCCGGCTGGACGCGCGCATCCTCGTGACCGACTGGGCCTCACCGGTGAAGGTCCGATCCGGTGGAGGAGCCGCTGCACACGACTCAGTTGAACAGGCGCCAGGTGTGCGTCGTCCTGGCGCGCGATCCGACGGTTCGTCAGAGGAACCGGGCCTGGTGGACGAAGCGCGGTAGCAGCCGTTCAGCGGCTCAGCAGCGCGAGTTCCCGGTTCATCTCGGCGAGGAAACGGACAACGACGGCCAGTTCGTCGGTGGTGAAGCGCTCGCACGCGGCAGCGGTGCTCCGGGCCAACGGCCGGAAGTAGTCGGCTGCCACCCGTCGGCCCGCCGTCGCGTAGTGCAGGTGCACCACGCGACGGTCGTCGACCGCTCGGACACGCTGGATATGGCCCGCCTTCTCCAGGCGGTCGATGCAGGCGGTCACCGCGCCTGACGTGAGGCTGAGCCGCTCGCGCAGTCGGCCGGGCGTCATGGGTCCGTCCTCGGCGTCGGCGTCCAGGATCGCGATGAGTGCCAGTACGTCCGTGAGGTGCAACCCCTGTGCCTGCGCGAAGTCGTGGGCTATGCGGTTGAACTCGGCGTTCATCGCGCGCAGGAGCACAGCGAAGTTCTGCAGTCCCGTCGGGTCGTCTTTGGGAGAGATCGACGAGGTGTTGTTGACGGGCATGACACCAGTATATGTTCTCTCAATCATTGAGATTCTTGATGAGTGACTTACTGTCTCTGCCGTTTGAGGATGTTCATGCGCACCACTCCGCGTCGGGCCCGGTGGCTCGTACCCGTCGTCCTGCTCCTCGTCTGGCTGGGCGTGGGCGGAACGCTCGGCCCCTACGCCGGAAAACTGGGCGAGGTGGCAACCAACGACCAGGCCGCCTTCCTCCCGCAGAGCGCCGAGTCGACCCGGGCGCTCAGGGCCCGGGAGGCGTTCGACCAGTCCGAGACCCTGCCGGCCGTCGTGATCTGGACCGCACACGGGAACCGCTTCAGCAAGGCCCAACAGACCACCGCCACCCGCGTCGTGGACACACTCGCCGAACAGCCCGGGATCGTGGGCCGCCCCTCCCCCGCACTCCTCTCCGACGACGGACAGGCCATGCAGTCCGTCGTGCAGCTGAGGCCCGACCTCGGTAAGGACCTTCCGAAGGTCCTCGGCAAGGTGCGTGAGGCGGTCCGGGGGGTGCCGGGCGCCACGGCACAGATCGCGGGACCAGCTGCGAGCCAGGCCGATCTGTCGAACGCGTTCGCCGGCATCGACGGACTGCTGCTGGGCGTGGCGCTCGGCGCCGTCCTGCTGATTCTGCTGCTCGTCTACCGGAGCGTCCTCCTACCGTTCCTGATCATCATCGGGGCCGTGTTCGCCCTCGGGCTGGCATGTGCCGTCGTCTACGCGCTCGCGGACCGGGGCATCGTCAGGGTGGACGGGCAGGTGCAGGGCATTCTGTCGATCCTCGTGATCGGCGCCGCCACCGACTACGCCCTCCTGCTGGTCGCCCGCTTCCGGGAAGAGATCGCCCGGCACGACAACCCAACCGCTGCTGCCGTGACCGCGCTGCGCCGCTCGTTCGGTGCGATCACGGCGAGCGCCGCCACCGTGGCGCTCGGACTGCTGGCCCTGCTCGCCAGCGATCTCACCAACAACCGCGCCCTCGGTCCCGTCGGTGCCATCGGCATCGTGTGCGCCGCGCTCTCCGCACTCACCTTCCTGCCAGCCGTGCTGGCGCTGCTGGGCCGTACCGCCTACTGGCCCTCCCGGCCGAAGGCCTCCGACGCGCCCGCAGCAGCAGCCGAGGGACGCGGTGTGTGGGCACGGGTCGCTGCAGTCGTGAACCGGCGACCGCGACGGACCTGGGTGGTGACCGCCCTCGTCCTGGCCGGCTGCGCGGCCTTCTCACCGACCCTGTCCGCCAAGGGAGTTCCCCTCGACGAGATCTTCGTGGGCCACGCCGACTCCGTCACCGCGCAGCAGACGCTCGGCAGGCACTTCCCCGGCGGCTCCGGCAATCCCGCAGTGATCATCACCGAGGCCGACCGAGCCGCTCAGGTGACGGCCACGGCCACACGCACCGAAGGCGTGGCATCAGCCGGCACGGTGTCCGCCTCGGGACGGCCAGGTGCCGGTGAGCCCCTCGTCGTCGACGGGCGCGTCCGGATCGACGCCGTCCTGGAGGCCGCGGCGGACAGCGACGCGGCCAAGAAGACCATCGCCCGACTACGGGCGAACGTGCACGCCGTGCCCGGGGCCGACGCTCTGGTCGGCGGGTACACGGCACAGCAGTACGACACCCAGCAGACCGCCGCCCGCGACCGCACCGTCATCGTGCCCATCGTGCTGGGCATCATCCTTCTCATCCTGATGATGCTGCTGCGCTCGCTTTTGGTGCCCGTCCTGCTGGTGGCCACCGTCGCACTCAACTTCCTGGCCACGCTCGGCGTGTCGGCACTCGTCTTCCAGCACCTGCTCGGCTTCAGCGGCACGGACGCCTCGGTGCCGCTGTACGGATTCGTCTTCCTGGTGGCCCTCGGCGTCGACTACAACATCTTCCTGATGTCGCGGGTACGGGAAGAGTCGCTCACCCACGGCACACGGCGCGGCGTACTGCGTGGGCTGACCACCACCGGCGGAGTGATCACCTCGGCCGGAGTCGTGCTGGCAGCGACGTTCGCGGCCCTGACCGTGATCCCGCTCGCGTTCCTGGTCCAGATCGCGTTCATCGTGGCCTTCGGCGTCCTGCTCGACACGTTCGTCGTCCGCTCACTGCTGGTGCCCGCCCTGGTCATCGACATCGGCCCCAGGGCCTGGTGGCCCAGCTCCCTGGCCCGAGACACCGACCACCACAGGACCGGGCCCGAAGCCCCCGACGCGGGTTCCGAGCTCAAGGCGCCCACCGGGCACAGCAGTTGACCGGTGAGCGTCTCGACGAGCATCAGGATTGTGCCGTGGTCGCGCCCTCAGCCAAGGGGGAACCCGACGCCTTGTCGGCGCACGAGTCGATCCAGTGCGGCGGCCGTCGCCGACGACGGCGGTCCCCACGGCACATCGCCGAGCGCCCCGGCACCCGCCACCCCGAGGGCGCGGACGACGACCTGTCCCCCTTCCGCCGAAGCGCCGTGACGGGTACGGCGATCCACCTCGTGCGGGCCGCCGAGGCGGGGGTGGCGTCGCTGCCGGGTACGGTCACCGCCGTCGAACGCGACGAGCACCGCGGCCGGACCGTCTGGAAGGTCGAGACCGTCGCCGCCGGGGGCGCACGGCACGAGGTCACCGTGTACACGGCCGACGGCACGGTCACCTGCACCAGGCCCGGCGGCAGCGACGACGGCGAGGCCGCCACGGCACCGACGACGACCTGACCGGGCGGACCACCGACGCCAACGGAGCCCGCCCCTCGACGCCCGACCGTCTCCCGACCGCCACGCGGGCGAAGACCGGACAGGGGGCGCCACCCGGTCGCACGAGGGGCCGGACGACGGGTCGAGTCAAGGCCGTGGGCGTGGTTTGGACGACGGGTCGGGTCACGGTGGGGGCATGGATGTGACGACGCGTAGTCCGAACTGCGGGCGCGGCCACGGGTGTTCGCACGGCGCACGTGACGCGTGAGTCCGCAGGCCGGCCGGCTCGGCAGGACGCGGTCCCGGTGGCTTCGTCCGGACCGCGGCCCCGTCAGCGGTCCGACAGCCGGGTCGCGCAGGAAGGCCAGTTCCCCGTCCGCACGATATGGCTCGCGATGCTCAGCGCCTCGGTCAGGGGCACGGTGTCCGCGTCCGGATAGGTGTCGTGCTGTCCGCCGGTGCGGACGAAGCCCTCGCTCCAGCCTTCGGCTCCCGGGGTGACTGCGTGTTCACCGGGGTCGCCCTCGCCTTCGAGCAGCATGACCATCGCGCGGCGGGCGTTGGTGACGAGGGCGAGCGAACGCCCGGCGCTGCTGGTCAACCAGGTCTCCAGGCGGCCCTCGGCGATGCCCGCGCGGAGCGCCTGCGTCACCGTTCCGGCGGGGACGGGGGTGCCGGGGCCGTCGTCGTGGTCCAGAGTCCAGGATTCGTGCACGGTACGACGGTCTCACAGCGGGAACGAGCCTCTTGCCGAGGCTCGCGCCGAACCGGCCCGACGGACACCGGACCAGCGGCGGTCCCCTCCAACTGACCTTTCAGCGGGCGGAGTCCGCGTGATCCGCCACAACTCCATGTCGTCCTCGGCTGTCTCGGGACCGCCGGCTGCGGTGCGACGGGCTGCCCGGCGGCTTGGGCGAGCCGGAGGGGGTGAGGTCCAGCACGCGCAGCAGGGCTGACGTCTGTCGTCCGTCTCCGCTCCAGCTGTTCGTGTCCTCGACCCGCTCGTACTGGGCGGTGTCCATCCCGATCGATCGGGCCAGCCTGTCCGTACTGAACTGCCGTACCAGTAGGAGTTCCGTCAGGGTGCACGGGGACTCGATCCCCATCAGGTCCTTGGTCCGGCACCAGAGGACGTCCGCGAGGACGAACAGCTCGTCCTCCGTGGAGCGGTACTCACCGGCCTCCTGTGCCTGGAGCAGGGTGACGTCGACGACAACTCCGTAGGCGTTCGTCTGTTCCGTCACCTGGTGGGGCGACAGTCCCAGGTTCTGCCCGGCCGACCTGGCGGTGTCAGGGGAGAACGGCGGACGGTTCACTGGTCCGCCTCTCCCTCGCTGATGCCACGGACCGCGTCCGTGCGTCCCTGAGGCTCCGGCTGGAGGTCCGGGAACGCGGGTGCAGGGGCGAGCCCCTGTACGGGCAACCCCGGCGGTCGTGATCTTGGAAAGAGAGTTTCGCCGCCGGATCACGGTGACCGCGACATGTCCGCGGACTCCTGCCCGGTCGTCCCTCACACCTGCCTGTTCGGACGACCCGAATGTCCGGTCGGCCGGTCTCAAAAGGGCATGGTCATCCCGTACGGCAGGACATCCCGTCAGAAACGGGACAGGACGGGAGTGACTCCCGGACGGCGAGCGTCAGCGCTGTCTCGACCCGAGGGGACGCTCAGACGGACGCGGCGTACGTCCAGAAGTCGCACATCCACGAGGGGAAGGCAGGACCGGGCAGGCCACAGGGGGTGAAGAGGACGGTGACCGTGTCGGTCGACGGGTCGATGTACGCGGCGGTGCCGGTGCCGCCCACCCAGCCGTAGCGGCCGGGGCTGTTCCACAGCTCCGCGGAGGTGACGTCGACCGAGCCGCCATAGCCCCATCCCTGGCCCTGGAGGAAGAGGTCGCCCTCGGCGCGCTGGTCCGCGGTGAGGTGATCCGTCGTCATGAGGCGTACGGACTCCGGAGAGAGGACCGTGCCGCCGCCGGCCAGCAGCATGCGGCCGAAGGCGTGCCAGTCCGCGACGGTGGACACCAGGCCTCCCGCGCCCGAGGCGAAGGCGGGCGGAATAGACCAGGCGCCGTCGGCTGCGTCGGCGAGGGTATGGGTGCCGTCAGACGCTGTCAGGTAGTAGGGGGTGAGTCGGTCGCATTCCGGTGCCGGTACGGCGAAGGCCGTGTCCTTCATCCCGAGCGGTTCGAGGATCCGCTCGGCCAGGAACTCCGGCAGCTCGCGCCCGGCGGCCCGTGCCACCAGCATGCCTTGCAGGTCGGAGCTGGCGTTGTACAGGAACGCCTCTCCGGGCTGTCGCAGCAAGGGGATGTCGGCGAGGGCGGCGACCCACTCGTCCGGACCCAGCGACGACCGCGGACCTCCGTTGTACACGGCCACGTCCGCGAACAGGGGCTGAAGGGCGGGTGCGCTGAAGTCGGCCCCAAAGCCCCATCCGGAGCGCGACGAGAGGACGTCTTCGACGGTGATGGGACGGACGGCCGGCACCACGTCGTCCAGTGCGCTCGCGGGAGTCCGGACGACCTTCGGCGACGCCAGTTCCGGCAGCCAGCGCGCGATCGGCGCGTCCAGGGCGAGCACGCCGTCATCGACGAGCGCCAGCACCGCGGCGGCGGTCACGGGCTTGGTGACCGAGGACAGCCGGAACAGGGTGTCGGCCCGCATCGGCGCCGAGCCCGCGGGCCCGGTCGATCCCACGGCCGCGACCTCCACCTCGCCGGAGCGGTCCACCAGGGCGACCGCTCCGGGAAAGGCTCCCTCGACGACGTACTTCACCAGCAGTGCGCTCAGATCGCTCATCAGGTTCTGCCCCTTGTGTCATGGCCGACGGCGGATACGTCTTCAGGACCGTCCGCCGGCCCGAAACTCATCGGCGCAGAACCTCATGCCTCCTCAGCGGCCGTGTGTCGAGGAGCTGCGGTAGTCGGTGTACGTGTAGGGGTTGTCGAGGACCTTGGCCTCGGGGACGTCGGGGTTCATGCCCGTCGCCCAGGCTTCCTCGCCCATCGTCGACCGCAGATGGTCCACGGTCCGCTCGACGGTGCGCCGCACCGCGGCCAGGTCGGTGTCGAGGAGACGGTGCTCGTACTTGACCACCCGGCCGTCGACGATGACGGTGTGCACGTCGCCCCGCTGGGCCTGGAAGGCCACATGGCCGTACGGGTTGAGCAGCGGGAAGGAGACCGGTGAGTGGTCGTTCTTCAGCAGGACGAGGTCGGCCTTCTTTCCCTCCTCGATGCTGCCCAGGTCGTGTTCACGGCCAAGTGCCCTGGCACCGCCGCGTGTTGCCCACTCCACCACCTGGTCGGCGCGCAGCGCGCAGTGGGTGACGGTCTCGCCCTGGGCGTGGGCCTCCAGGTGCTCGCGGGCGCGGTCGGCGCCGAGGGTGGTGCGCATGGCGGAGAACAGGTCTCCGCTCCACCACACGCTCGTGTCCATCGAGAGGGAGACGGGGATGTCGTGGGAGCGGACGGCCCAGGTCGTGGGATAGCCCTGGCCGGCGCTCTGCTCGCTCTCCGTGGACACCGAGACCGAGCCGCCTGTGGCCTTGATGCGGTGGTAGGAGTCGACCGAGAGGGTGGAAGCGTGGACGTAGACGGTCTCGGGGGTCATGAAGCCGTGCTCGTGCATGAGCCGGATGCCGTCGTCGTTGGTGGCGCCCCAGACTCCGGCGTGGGTGGTGACGGCGACACCCAGGTCGCGGGCGACCTCGAAGGCGGGCTTCTCGGGGAAGGCGGGATCGCCGGTGACGTCGAAGGCGATCTGGAAGCCGAGCATGTCGTCGCCGGTGATACGGCGGCGCACGAAGTCCCGGAACTGCGGTGCCGCGGTCCATTCCGCCGGAGCCTGCTGGATGTTGCCGTAGGCGAGGACGAACCGGCCGGGCACGGCCCGCAGCGCATCCACCGCCGCGTCCGCGTGGTCGACCGTCTGCAGCCCGTGCGACCAGTCGACGACCGTGGTCACCCCGGCGTCCAGCGCCTCGACGGCGGCCAGGAGGTTCCCCGCGTGCACGTCCTCGGGCCGGAACGCGGTGCCGTGTTCGAGGTAGTACCAGACGAAGTACTGGGTCAGGGTCCAGTCGGCGCCGTAGCCGCGCATCGCCGTCTGCCACATGTGCCGGTGCGTGTCGATCATGCCGGGCATCACGATGCCGCCGGACGCGTCGATCTCGGCGGTCCCCTCCGGTACTGCGAGCCGTGGGCCGACCGCGGTGATCCGGTCGCCCGTCACGAGCACGTCGGTGTCGCTCAGCACCCGACGTGTGCGGTCCATGGGCAGTACGGTGCCGCCGCGCAGGACGACGGGTCGCCCCGCCTGGAACGGGGTGGACTGGCTCATCACTGAAACTCCCACTCGACATCGGACGACTGTCCGCATGACGGCTCTCGGTTGGTGACCGATCGTCGTCAGGGTGCTCTGCGGTGTCAATACTCCGCGGTTTCCGAATTCCACCCGGTAATGCCACTGGCCGTCCGCTCTGCGGTCGGTCCCATACGGCCGGGTCCGAGCCATCGCTACGGAGGCCTGTTCTGCTGCGTAGAGTGCCCTCTACGGGTGTCCGTAGAACGGACACCCGGGAGCGAAGCCGACGGCGACCAGAGGAGCCACCATGCCGCGCGAAGGAACCGGACCCGATTTCATCGAGGCGCTGGCCCGGGGCCTGGAGGTCATCACCGCCTTCCGGCCGCGGCAGCCGGTGATGTCGCTGTCCGACGTGGCGAGCGCGACGGGGCTGGCCAGGCCGACCGCGCGTCGGATCCTGCTCACCCTGACCGAGCTGGGCTACGTGCGCCAGCAGGCCGGCGGTTTCGTGCTGACCCCGCGAGTCCTGGACCTCGGCGTCGCCTACGTCCGCTCGACGGGACTGTGGGACGTGGCCCGCCCGCACCTGGAGTGGCTGGTGGAGCGCACGAACGAGTCCTGCTCGATCGCCCAGCTCGACGGTTCGGACATCGTCTACGTCGCCCGGGTCTCGGTGCCCAGGATCGTGACCCTCGCCGTGCAGATCGGCACGCGCTTCCCGGCGCTGCCCACCTCGCTCGGCAAGGTGCTGCTGGCCGCGCTCGCGCCCGACGAGGCGGCCCGGGTCGTCGCCGAGCCCAGCCGCTCGGGCCTGGAGTCGGTGTGGCACCCCGGCCGGGCCGAATGGGAGGCGGAGCTGCGGGAGGTGCGGGCGCGGGGCTGGGCGGTGACCGACGAGCAACTGGCCAGGGGCATCCGTTCGGTGGCCGCTCCGCTGCGGGACGGCTCGGGCCACGTCGTCGCGAGCGTCAACGTGAACGCGCACGCCGCCGAGACCTCGATGGAGGTGCTGCTCAACGACTATCTGCCGCTCCTCCTCCAGGCCGCCGGCGAGATCAGCCTGGACTTCGCCCGGCTGGAGTCCGCGCCCCACGCGGTCCGGCCGTCCGGCGCGATCGTGTCTTGACGCCTTTGTCCTCCGGGACGGAGAATCACTGTCCGGACGACTGTCCGTTGTACGGACAGAGAGGCGAGGTTCATGTCGCAGAGCGCCAAGCCCACTCCACCGGGCACCGCGGGCCCGCTTGCCGGGGTGCTGGTCGCGGACTTCTCACGGATCCTTGCCGGGCCGTACGCCACGATGCTGCTCGCCGACCTGGGGGCCGACGTCGTCAAGGTCGAGGGACCGGGCGGCGACGACACCCGCGCCTGGATGCCGCCGACACGCGACGAGGTCTCGACCTACTACCTCGGGATCAACCGGGGGAAGCGTTCGATCGCCCTCGACCTTCGCAAGGAGGAGGACGCCCAGGTCGCCCGGAACCTCGCCCGCCGGGCGGACGTCCTGATCGAGAACCTCAAGCCCGGTGGCATGGCGAAGTACGGACTGGACTACGACTCGGTCCGGCAGGACAACCCCGCACTGATCTACACGTCGATCACCGGCTTCGGCACCGGAGCGGGCCGACACGTCCCCGGCTACGACCTCATGGTGCAGGCCATCTCGGGGCTGATGAGCCTGACGGGCGACCCCGACGGGCCGCCGTACCGGGCCGGGATCTCCGTGTTCGACGTGATGGCCGGCAACCACGCCACGATCGGTATCCTCGCCGCACTGCGCCACCGGGACGCCACGGGGACGGGCCAGCTCGTCGAGGTGAACCTCCTGTCCTCGGCCCTGACCGGACTGGTCAACCACAGCTCGGCCTACGTCGCCGGCGACACCGTGCCCTACCGCATGGGCAACGCCCACCCCAGCGTCTTCCCCTACGAACCGCTGCCCACCGCCGACAACGACCTCATCGTGACGGCCGCCAACGACGGCCAGTTCCGCAAGCTGTGCGAGGTCCTCGGCATACCGGAGGTGGCCGACGACCCGCGGTTCGCGCGCAACGCCGACCGCACCGCCAACCGTGACCTGCTGCGGCCGTTGCTGGCCGAGAGGCTGAAGACCCGCGGCGCCACCGAGTGGTTCGAGGCACTGGTGGAGGCCGGGGTGCCGAGCGGGCCGATCAACACCATCGACGGCGGCTTCGCCATGGCAGCCCGCTTCGGACTCGACCCGGTCGTCACCGTGGGCGAGGGCGACCGCGCGGTGCCCACCACACGGCACCCGATCCGCTTCTCCGCCACCCCCGCCTCCTACCGTCTGCCACCACCCGAACTCGACGAACACGGCTCGGAGTTGCGCACCTGGCTGTCCGGACCCGAGGAGGCCGACCATGTCTGAGCCGACACCGCGCCCCGCCTATCCCACGGCCCTCGGCGCCGCCGACCTGAGGACCATCACCCTGCTCGGGCACGACCTGGCCGAGGACATCATGGGTTCGGTCGGCTTCGGTGAACTCGCGTTCTGGCTCGCGACCCAGCGGCGGCCCACACCCGGTGAGACACGGGTCTTCGAGGCCGTGCTGGCGGCACTGGCCGACCACGGCTTCACTCCCACGGCCATCGTGACCCGCCTGACCTTCCTCTCCGCTCCGGACTCGGTCCAGGGCGCGCTCGCCGCCGGACTGCTCGGCGGGGGCTCCCGCTTCCTCGGCGTCACCGAGGACACCGGCCGCTTCCTGCACGACATACTGGAGTCCCTCGACGGAGACCTGCCCACGGACGAGGCCGGCTGGGACGCGGTCGCGCTGCGTACGGTCGAACGGCGGCGCGCGGCCGGGGAGTTCGTCCCCGGGCTGGGTCACCACGTACACAAGGAGGGCGACCCCCGTACGCCGAGACTGATCCGGATCGCTCAGGAAGAGGGCGTCTTCGGCCCGCACCTGAGCCTGTTCGCCGCCATCGGCCGGGTGCACCCGAAGGCGCTGCACCGGACGCTCCCCCTCAACGGAGCGGGGGTGTGCGGCGCCGCCCTCGCGGACCTCGGCCTCCCGCTCCAACTGCTGCGCGGATTCGCGCTGTTGGCCCGTACCGCAGGCCTGATCGGCCAACTCGCCGAGGAACTGCGCCATCCTGTCGCGCAGGACGTCTTCCTGTCCGTCGACCGCAACAACACCCCGGTGCCGCCGGAGCCCTACGCCTCGGATCCGCTCACGAAGGACCGGCGCGAGGACTGACCCCACGCCCGCCGTCGCGCCATCCACCCGCACCCAGACCAAGGAGCCGCAACCGTGTTCGTCGACGAGGACAACATCACCGAGCTGGCCGTCGAGCGGTGGGCCACCGCTCACTCCCCGCGGCTGGGCGAGCTGATGACCGCGCTGGTCCGTCATCTGCACGCCTTCTCGCGTGAGGTGCGGCTCACCGAGGACGAGTGGATGGCCGCGATCCAGTGGCTGACCGCGGCCGGCGGGATCAGTGACGACAAGCGCCAGGAACTGATCCTCACCTCCGACGTGCTCGGACTGAGCACGCTGGTCGTCCAGTTGAACAACGAGTTCACGCCGCAGGCGACCCCCGCCACGGTGCTCGGTCCTTTCCACATCGACGGCTCGCCGACCGCGCCCCACGGCTTCGACATGTCGGACGGCATCCCGGGCACCCCGCTGTTCTTCACCGGCAGGGTGACCGACACCGAGGGCAAGCCACTGGCGGACGCCGTGCTCGACGTGTGGCAGGCCGACGCGGAAGGCGCCTACGAGGCCCAGATCCCCGAGATCGACGAGGCACGCCTACGGGCCAAGTACCGCACCCGCGAGGACGGCACCTACTGCATCCGCACCATCGCGCCGCGCGGGTACGCCATCCCCATGGACGGCCCCGTCGGCGACCTGATGCGCAGGACGGACATCAGCCACTTCCGGCCGGCACACGTCCACTTCCTGATCGACGAGCCGGGCCACCGGAAACTGATCACCCATCTGTTCCAGGCGGACAGCGACTATCTCGACTCCGACGTCGTCTTCGGCACCAAGGAATCGCTGATCATCCCGTTCACGGAACGACCCGCCGGTACCGCGCCCGACGGCACCACGCTCGAAGTCCCGTACCTGCACGCCGAGTACGAGTTCGTCCTGCAGTCCCGCTGACCAGCGGGTTACTTGCACGTCGGTGTCCGAGCCAAGGCTCTCGCGCCGCATCATGTATCCATGATGGTCGAGACTGAACGAACTCCCTTACTGCGTACCGACTTCAGCGACGATTCAGCCTGGCAGGCGGTCCGCGCGGCGGTCGAGGCCCCGGTCGGTGGTGGACTGGCCCGGGCCTGCACAGAGTCCGTGGATGACCGGCGGCTCGCTGATCTCACGAGCGAGCAGATCCTGGCGTCGATTCCCCACCACGCCCCGTACGCCGTCGTGATCGTCGCGGACGGACGCACCATGACCGAAGCCGCCAGGCCGATGCTCGTCATCGGCCTGGCGGACCGGAGCGAACTACGCTGCGTTCCCGAGGCATTGTGGGCCCTGCTCAGCGACACCGGCGTGAAGGGCATGGGGCTTGCGGAATTCCTGGATGATGTCGGCGGGGACGGCCTCTTCCGGGGCCGGGGCGGCCCCCGCGGCCTTGAGCGAAGGCTTGAAGCGGTGGCAGCGCTGCGAGGATCCGGGGCAACTCATCGGACTGCACCGGAGTCAGCTCGCCGCCGCCAACCGGGGATACCCGGCCCGAACACAACCGCGTTTGCCGACGGCAGGCCCAACTCCCGAGGAAAACCGGGCATCCCGACTCAACCCCCGGCCGACCCGGCTTGACCCCATCCCGCGCGCCTGCCGCGCGCGCCTACGTCACAGCTGCGGGAGCACTCCGACCAAGCGATGACCAGCGCGGGGGAAAGTTCGGTCCCCGACAGGGCCGGAGCTCACCCAGGCCCGGCCCCGACGGGCATCGCCATCGTCGCGGGCGGTGAGTGGCCCGGGGCGGTCGGACCTCTGCCGAACAACGAATCCGACCCGATCGCCGGACTGTTTCCCTGCCGAGGCTCACGCAGAGGGCCTTCGGGCTGACCTGCCTCCCCCGTGAAGCAACAGGTTCCCGGCTTTCCGGACGTTCCAATTCCAGATTCCACGACTTATGGATTTTCTGTGCGGGAGAACTGTCTAAACTCTGGAGCCTGCACGGAGAGGGAACTTGGGTGAGTGAACCGCCAGCCCCCGTCTGCCCGGAGTGTGGCGTGCCTCGTGCGGAGGACGGCACTCCCACCTGCTCCTGCCCGCGCCGCGCGTCCGACGCCCACCGTGAGACGCGTACGGCGGAGGCAGCGGCCGCAGAGGACTTCGACCCGCTGCGCATCCGGCCGTTCGTGGAGGTCGGCGACACCCCCGAGCGCCCTGCCGGCTCCGCGCCCGATGCGGCGAACGCAACTGCGGGCCAACCGGCCGTCTCTTCGGAGGATGCCGAGAAGCATCAACAACCAAGCTCCTTAGAGGACTTGGGTAGCGCGACCGCCGCCACGGTCGAGTTCGGACCGGGCTCCGCCACCTCGTTACCCCTCGACGAAACCTCCCCGCAGCCCTCGGCCGGCAGTGACCCGCCGCACCGAAGGCACCGAGCAGTGTTGCTCGCAGGGGCCGGAGCCGTTTTGGCCGTCCTGGTGACGGGAGGACTGGTCGGAGGGCTCTTCCTGTACCAGAGTCCCTCGCGGGACGGTTCCGCGTCCGGCGGCCCACGTGCGCACCTTCCGCAGAATCAGCGATCTGGGAACGCCTCCTCACCCGCGGCGCCGTCCGGGACGGCGTCCCCGGCACAGTCGTCCGAGACCCCGGTCTCCTCTCGGGGTGCGACCCCGACCGCGATCACAAGCCCGGTCACAGCGACCGGCTCCACCGTCCCGACCGGGACCCCCTCCGGCGCTCCGACCGCCCCCTCACCGAGCGCGTCAAACGGGCAGGTTCTCGTCCTCCGCTTCGGCGACAAGGGACCCGAGGTGGTCGAACTCCAGCTCCGCCTCCGACAGGTCGGTCTCTACGGCGGCGCCGCCGACGGCGACTTCGACCGCGAGGTCGAGAGCGCAGTCCGTAGTTACCAGCTCACCCGAGTCGTACTCCAGGACGAGTCGGGTGTCTACGGCACAGCGACCCGGGTCGCGCTGGAGTCCGAGACCTCGGAGCCGTGACTCACGAAGGTCGATGGATCTCCCGAGCCTCATGCGACCACCCCATCGCCGCCCTTGCTCGACGAGGTCCCGGCCATGGCCGGCGCCTGCGGTGGGCGGCGGCGATCGATGACGGCCCGCCCCGGCCGGAACAGCCGCAGCAGAGGCCGGATGTGGCCTGTCAGTCACCGGTCACGACAGGCGTCGCGCACACCCCCACGGTGCCGCGGTCGTGCTCCCGTGCCCTCGGTACCGGACGACGAGAGCTGGCACAACCGACCCGGATTCGCGGCCTGTCCGGTCAGGCCGGGTCGGCCGGCAGATAGCTCGCGAGGCCGCGCAGGATGATCTCCAGGCCGATGTCGAACCGCTCGTCGGAGGAGTCCGTCACCATGACCCCGGCCAGGGCACGCAGATGGGGGAAGTCCGCGGCCGGAAGGGACGCGAAGTAGTTCTGCATCTCGTCTGCCATCTCACGCCAGTCGGGGCGGGCGGGCGATGAGGTGTCCGCGCTCTGCTGGGCGGCCCGGTCCTGCCACATGCCCTCCTCCAGGACGAACCCGTCGATGTACGTCGAGATGAGGTCACTGGCCTCGGCCGCGATACGGTCGGGCAGTCCTGCGGTACGGAACACCCCGAGCAGCGCCTCGACATGCGGCAGGAGTTCGGCGGTGAAGGGGACGTGGGCCATGGAGATCCTGGCCATGTCCCGGTGCGCCAGAAGGCGCCGCCGCCCTTCGAGGGCGTAGTCGCGCACCTCCTCCTGCCAGCGCTCCGGGTCGGCCTCGGGCGGCTTGAAGTCGTCGAAGAGCCGGGTGTACATGAGCTCCAGGACGTCGTCCTTGGAGCTGACGTGGGCGTAAAGAGCGGAGACCGTGACCCCGAGTTCGGCCGCGACCTGACGCATCGACAGGCCGTCGAGGCCCTGACGGTCGAGCACGGTGAAGGCGGCGTCGACGACCCGTTCGCGTGACAGGGGGGTGCGGACCGGGGTGACACGTGCAGGTGCCGGGCGCTCGCGCTCCCAGGGGGAGGGCGGGGGCGGTGCGGGGGTGTCGGCGTCCGCGTCAGTCATGGGGACAGTCTAGGCGCCGGGAGAGCGCTGTTCTCTCCGGGTGAGCAGCGTTCACCCGGAGAGACGCGATATATCTTGTCCGCGCCACCAGGTTGCGCTATATCTTGATGAACGCCGTTCTCTTGGTGAGCACTGTTCTGTTAGAGTGAACAGTGTTCTCCGACGTCCGGTCGCGTCTCCCCCGCCCCCACCAGGGAACCGGGCAGTCGCATCCATCCGTCCCGCCGCGCCCGCAGATCCTCACTGCGCGCGGACCCTTTCCGAGGAGTTCCGATGTCCACCACCGGTGTCGCGTCCACCGAGACGCCCATCGACTCGCCAGCGCCCTACCGGTGGCGCTGGGCCGCGCTCTTCGTGATCCTGGCGGCCGAGGTGATGGACCTCCTCGACGCGGTCGTCACGAACATCGCCGGCCCCTCCATGCGGGCCGACCTCGGCGGCGGCGCCTCCACGCTGCAGTGGCTGGCCGCCGCCTACACCTTGTCGATGGCGGTCGGGCTCGTCACCGGGGGACGACTCGGCGACATCCACGGCCGCCGCCGGATGTTCCTGGTCGGAGCCGCCGGATTCACGCTGGGTTCGCTGCTCTGCGCGATATCCGTGTCGCCCCAGATGCTGATCGGCGCGCGGATCGTGCAGGGCCTGTTCGGCGCGGTGATGCTGCCGCAGGGCCTCGGCATGATCAAGGAGATGTTCCCTCCGAAGGAGTCGCAGAAGGCGTTCGGCATGTTCGGTCCGGTCATGGGGCTGTCCGCGGTGTGCGGGCCGATCCTGGCGGGCTGGCTCGTGGACGCGGACTACTTCGGCACCGGCTGGCGCATGATCTTCCTGATCAACCTGCCGCTCGGGGCGGCAGCGATCCTCGGTGCCCTGCGCTACCTGCCGCAGGGACGCTCCGAGGCCAAGCCACGCCTCGACATCCCCGGCATGCTCCTGGTCTCGCTGGCCGCACTGCTGCTCATCTTCCCGCTGGTCCAGGGGCGTGAGTACGACTGGCCCGTGTGGACGTTCGTGATGATGGCCGCGTCGATCGCCGTCTTCGCCGTGTTCGCCCGGTACGAGTCGTACCGCAGCAGGAACGGCCAGGACCCGCTCGTCGTCCCGAGCCTCTTCCGCAAGCGTGGCTTCAGCGGCGGCATGGTCCTCGGGCTGGTCTTCTTCTCGACCATGCAGGGCTTCATGCTGGTGTTCAACCTCTACACCCAGATCGGCCTCGGCTACTCCCCGCTCAAGGCGGGCCTGGTGATGGTGCCCTGGTCCGGCGGCATGATC
This sequence comes from Streptomyces sp. NPDC050549, assembly GCF_040655035.1. NCBI lineage: Bacteria > Bacillati > Actinomycetota > Actinomycetes > Kitasatosporales > Streptomycetaceae > Streptomyces > Streptomyces sp. NPDC050549. The sequence goes on along the minus strand of NZ_JBFAJD010000006.1, from coordinate 281,177 downwards.
GTCGGTTTCGGGATCGCCCAAGGTGTCGTCCGCTTCGGACGCGCCGTGCTCCAGGCGGGCACGGTCGTCATGGCGCTCGGCGTGTTCGGTGTCTGGCTGACCCTCGACCAGGTGGGATCCGGCGTCGGCCCCTGGCAGCTCCTCCCGTCGCTGCTCGTCACCGGCATCGGCATGGGCCTGCTCATGGCGCCCTTCTTCGACATCGTCCTCGCCAGCGTCGAACAGCACGAGACCGGCTCCGCGTCCGGCACGATGACCGCGGTGCAGCAGCTCGGTGGCGCCTTCGGCGTGGCCATCCTCGGCACCGTGTTCTTCGGTCTGCTGGGTGGCGGGATAGCCGGCGCGGTCGACCACCGCTCGGACGACCTGCGGGGTCAACTGACCGCGGCACACGTCCCTCCGGCGACGCAGGACCACGTCGTGGCCGACCTGCGCCGCTGCGCCTCGGACCGCGCCACCGCCAAGGACCCCGCCGCGACCCCGGCGTCCTGCGCGCTCCTGGAGAAGGACACCCGGTCCGCGGTGACCACCTCCGGGGCAGGCGCCCGGATACCCGCCGCCCTGGAGGCCACCGCCTCGTCGGCCTTCCGCAGCGGTTTCGGTTCCGTCATGCAGACGCTGCTCTGGATCGTCGACGGGATGCTCGCCCTGACCTTCCTGCTCTCCTTCCTCCTGCCGCGCCACGCCCGCCCCGAGGGGGCTGCCGAACACTGAGTCCGGACTCCCCCACAACCAACGCGCACGGGAGGGTCGTAGCCCCCCGATAGGGTCTACGACCGTTCCGTGTTCCGTGCCCGCGCGGCAAGCGGTCCGAAGTCGTCACGCGGCCTCGTCCCCCTTACCCCCACGGCGGCTCACGGTGAGCCGCATGTACCGCCCACGCCGCCGCTCGGTCAGGAACACCTGCCCACCCTGCCCCGCCGTCCGCGCCACCTCGGCCAAGTGCCTGGCGGGTCGCCCGAGCGTGCAGCACCCGGTGGCGGAAGAACACGGCGAGGGTGCCGACAAGTGCCGAGCCCGCGACCTCCACCACAGTGACAGCATCCGTCGCGCCCCATCCTCTCGTCGTGCGGTGGACGGATCGGCCGTCCATGGACGAGAGGACCGAGAGTCCGCCCGCGTGAACGGACGAACCAGGATCTCTTCGCGTACAAGGGCGCGCGGATGAGCGCGGCGTGAACGGCATCAGCGTCGCCGATCTCAGGAAGTCGATCGGGCTGACCACGGGTGGCTTCTACAAGCAGTTTCCCTCCAAGGAGGCCCTGGTGTGGCCGAGGCCGCTCAAGCCGCTTTCGGGGACCTCGACCTGCTCCTGGCGGAGTTCGACACGACCCACGGAGATCACGACACCGCGCGCGGCGCCCTCATCGACTTCTACCTCTCGACCGAGCAACGTGACCAGCCCGGCACCGGTCGTCGCACCGCGGGATTCGCGGGGGACACGACTCGCGAGTCCACAGCTGGGGAGGTGCGTGAAACGTACGCAGCCGGAGTCGAGGAATTCGCCGCGTGGATGTCCACCGACGCCAACGACGGCCTTCCCGTGGTGGCCACTCTGGTCGGCGCGATCCTGCTTGCCCGGGCCACGGCGGGAACAGAGCTGTCGGAGAAGATCCTGGCGTCGACCCACAAAGCCCTGACCGCACCACACCGGCCTTGACCGGGATGCTGAACCCGGGTCGGTCGGGTGTGGCCCGACGCCACGTAGTCGAAGGGTTGTTGGTCCCACCCAGGGGGTTGGTTCCCTGCGGTGGCAAGGACGCACTTCCCGTGCCGTTGCAGTCGGTCCAGGTTTGCCTCCCGGAATTCCGAGCTCGGTACTGGCCACTGGAGGTCGGCCGGAGGCCGAACCTCCTCACCTCCGACGCGCCTCTCGTAGTCTGGCGCCCGCGCACAGCGAGCGACGCCTTCAGTGGATTCGGGCTCAAGCTCAGCCGAGTGGGCAACTGTAATCAAGCCATCGCGGACAGCTGCCGGCACGGCGTCGTCGGACCACCGGTCGGATCCTGCCGAGGCCGAGGCGCTGAAGGTCCGACTCTACGATCTGCACCGGGCGAAGATCCGGCTCGCTGATGAGCTGCTCGCAGTGGGCGACCACATCGGAGACAGCACCCGAGCCGAGATCGCCTACGCCCGGTCTCTTGGCAAGTCACTGCGGTTCACGCACCCCGAAGTCGATCCTGACGCCTGACCGTCTCGCGGCGGTTTCAGCCGCCGTCCGCCCCACACCCTCCGCAGGCATCCCTTGCTATTGATCATCCAGGTAACGCCCGCCTCGGGGCGGGGCCGGCCCTCACGGCTCGAAGCGGCGTACCGTCCCGTCGTCCGTCACCAGTGTCAGGACGATTCCCAGGTCACGGGCTGCCGTGCCCGCGGCGATCTCGGTGAGAAGGTCGTCGCGGCCCGCCCAGCGGCGCAGCAGCCGGTAGCGCTGTGCGAGGGTCAGGGTGAGGTCGCCGAGCGGGAGTGCGCCGGTCAGGGCCGCGAACGCGGCCTGGTCGGGTGTCGGGGTCACGCCCATCGCGGCGAGGTCGTCGAGCGACACTGTCGTGTGCGCCGGGGCCGCCCAGTCGGCGGCGGCCAGGCGGGGCGCCCTCGCCGCAGCGTCCGGAGCGGCGAGCCGGAACTCGGTCCAGCGGTGCAGTGCGTCGGACGGGTCCGGTCCCCCGAGAAGACCGCCGAGTCCCGGTCGGCCGAACGAGTCGGCCCCCCTCTTCCTCAGGGCGTCGACCAGCGCGGACGGCAACCAGTCGCCCCCGTCCGCGGGTTGGCGCAGCATCAAAGGTGCGGAAGCGGACCGGTTTGCGGTGTCCCCGGGCTTCGACTCGGGGGCCTTCGTGGCGCTCGACTTCACCTGCTCCGGGGCGACTTGGACGCCGAGGCGGTCGGTGAAGAGTGCGGCGACGTTGTCGAGCCAGTCGGCCGCGACCGCCGGGTCGATGTCCGGCCGTACCGACTTGCTCATGTAGCGGCCGGACTTGTCGTTCACGGTCCACGTCCGCAGGCTCTCGTTCCAGCGGAACTCGCCCGACACCCGGCTCGCGCCGGGCCGCGCACGGCCGCCCTCCCCGAAGACGGCCGCGATGCCGGTGTGTCCGAGGCCGTCGATCTCCGCCCGCAGCGACTCCACCGTCATGTCGGGGCGTCGGGTGCGGACGCCGACGAGCAGCGCGTCGAACTGGTCCTGGGCCATCACCTGCGAAGGCGCCTCGCTGCCGAGCAGCACACGGCCGTCGTCGGTCACCGTGTACAGCCACACCGCATCATGGTTGCCGGTGATCAGCAGGTCGGGGTCCACCTCTTCGAGGGGGATCCACAGCGGGTTCGCCCGTACGTCGCCCTCGTCGTCGCGCTCCTCGTCCTTCACCCGCTTCGGCATCACAGGGTCGCCGAAACCGGCGGTGAGGTCACCGCTCGGACCGGGCTGCGGCGCCGTCGGCAGCAACGTCTCGTAGTGGTCGATGCCGTTGTAAGCGACGTACACGGTCGGCCCGTTGGCGTCCTCGGAGAGGCGGTGCAGGACGGATCCGCCTTGGCCGTCGGGCTGGACGACGACGAGGTCGATGCCCAGCGATTGGGTGAGCAGCAGGGGTACGTCGTCGTAGAAGGGGGTGTGCCACAGTTCGGGCGAGCGGATCGCCCGGTCGACCAGCCCCCGCTCCCCCAGTGTGACGGTCTGCGCCGGCGTGGCGGGCACGACGGTCGGCAGGTGGCTGCGGATCTCCCGCCACAGCGCCCGCGACCTCGACGTGGCCGGGCCGTGCAGCGTTCGCAATACCAGTTGGCGCACGTTGTTTCCGTACGCCTGGTCGGTCAGCGCGCGCCGTCGGGCGATCGTCTCGGGCGCCGCACCGTCCTCCAGGCCCTCGGTCTTCAACTGGGCCTGGATGCGCGCCTGTTGCGTGGGGGTCAGCGGGAGGTGTGTCCGCAGGCCCAGCAGCGCGAGCAGGGGCCGCAGGCCGCGCAGATCCGGGTACCTGTCGTGGACGATCGTTTCCAACGGGTCGCGCGTGGCGTGCTGGTCGGCGGCAGCGGACGTCGCGTACCAGTCGGCGGTGTCGTTCCGCAGGTCGGCGACCGTCATCGTGTGTACGGCCGTGCCCCGCGCGGTGTGGCCGGGGTGCTGGGCACCGATGCCGGCGATGATGGCGGTGAACAGGCAGTTGCCGTCGGGAGTCACGTTCTGGACGGTCATCTGCCGCCCTTTCACGAGGACAGTCCGGGCGGGCGGCGACTGTTTGTCACGGACGGACTCGCCCTGTGCGGCCAAGTCAGGCTTTTCCTTGGGTTTCGTCTCCTTGCCCTTCGTGTCCTGGTCGCTCTTGGCTGCCTTGCCGTCACCGCCGTCGCCGCCCTTGCCCTTCGCGGCGTCGGCGTCCTTGGCGTCCTTGTCCCCCGGCGGCTCCGCGCCCCGAACGGGTGGCGCCGGCACCGGTGTCGCTGACCGCGGACGGGCCGACAGGTAGCTGTCACCCCGCCGGTAGACGGTCACCTGCCGGAGCGGTCCCGCCGTCGGATCGGCGGAGCCCGGGAAGAACCGGTAGCTGCCGTCCTCTCCCACGACCGTGAGGTCCACCCCGAGGGAACGCGCCGTCAGGTCCGCGGCAAGGTTCGCCGTCGCATCGTCCCAACGGCGGGCTCGCTGCACGTGCAGCCGTACGAGACTCTGACGCTGGGCGGGGGTGAGTGCGGTGAGCAGGGCGTCGGGCAGCCGTCCGCCGCTCTCCTCGACGGCGGCGGACAGGGCGAGGTCGCGCCGGAAGTGCTCGCCGAGCCTGCTGGTCAGTTCGGCCGTACGGAACACGGCTTGCGGGTCGAGCGTCACGTCCGGGGGCATGTCGATGCTCCGGGCGACGCGGCCGGCCAGTGCGGCACGTCGGGGTTCCGACACCGCCGTCGGCCCGCCGCGGTCCGCGACACCGAGGATTGCCGCGAAGAACCCGTTGCCGTCGCCGTCCGGTTCGTGCAGGTCGTAGACCCAGCTCCGGCCGTCGGGATCGATGGCGGTCAGGGTGCGGTGGTCCTGGGCCGCGTCGAAGCGGCGCAGCGACGGGTCCGGGGTGCCGTCCGTCTCCCACGGCGGGCGGCTGAACGCGGGGCGCAGTTCGGCGTTGCCCGCCGCCTCGTCCTGCTCCCCGCTGTCCTTCTTGTCCCCGTCCTCCTTCTTGTCGCCCTCCTTCTTGTCAGTGGTCTTCTTCTCCGTCACCGGTGCCTTCGCGGTGCCCGGTGCCGGTGGAGCCTGGAAGGCAACCTCGTCCGGTTCCTGGGTCGTGCCTAGCTGGGCGCGTCCAGCCGGTGTGGCCGCGAGCTGGTGCCAGCGGGTCAGTCGATCGGCGGCTTCCCGGACGCGCGCGTACTCGTCGGCGAGCGCCTCGGCGAAGGCACGTCGCTCGCCCAACTCCGCGGTGAAGACGTCCAGTTGGTCGCGTGCCGTGTCGCGGGCCGCACGGGCGGCGGTGACCTCGTCGTCGGCCGCACGCAACAGGGCCGTCACGCGGTCGTGCGCGGCGTCGCGTTCCGCGTCGTGGAGTTGCGCCCAGCCGTCGTGGGCGGGTTCCGCGCCGTCGTTCTCCTCTTCCAGGCGGGCGAGTTCGCCCCGTGCGGCGATCACCTGGGGCAGGGTCTCGGGGTCGCGGGCGGTGAGGGTGGTCAGCAGGTCCTCGGCGTCCGTGAGCGCGGTCTCGCGACGCGGGCCCTCGTCGCGGCGCAGCTCCCAGTACTTCTTGTCGGCGGCCGTCCACTCCTTGTCGGCCTTGGTGACCGCGTCCCACGCCTTGGCCGCCCTCGGCGGGAATCCGTCGTCCTCGATGAGGCCCAGTTCACGGGCGACGTCCTCGCGGACCCAGGCCAGGACGGTGGTCTCGGTCTCGCGTGCCTGCGGGGCGCGCTGCGGGTTGCCGAACGGGCTGCGCATCGCCCGCACCGGCGCGGAGTCCTTGACGTGATGGTGGACCGCGGCGACGCTCAGCCAGGTCGTGGGGATGGCGAACAGGAACGTGCGGGTGGTGTTCGGCTTGACGTTCACCGACGCAAGGCGGTCGCCGGCCGAGGCGAGGGTGTCGGACTCGGTCGAGACGTCGCCCGGTCCCGAGGCGCCCATCTGGTTGGTGCCGGTGGCGGAGGACGAGGTGGCGGGACCGCCGCCGATCGACGATTCGGTCTGTCCGACGCGCCCGGCGGTCGCGCCACCGCCCTGGACATGGCGCTTGGGGGCTTCGTGCTTCATGCCGTCGGTGACGGCGAGCAGCCGGGCCCGGCGGAACCTCGGCCGGGAGTACAGCCGGAGGTCGGCGTCGGCGCCGCCGAAGAAGCCGCGTTCGGTCAGGCCTGCCACCTCATAGCCGCCGGGGTCGAGGGTGCGGTCGTAGAAGGCGCTGAGTGCGCCGTTGCCGGTGCCGTCCTCCAGGTTCTGGGCGGGTCCGGTGCCGGCGCGGGTGAGCGGGGTGTCCTGGGCGCGGGCGATCAGGTCGTCGTCGAGTGTGTCGGTGAGCGGGAAGGTCGTGTCGTAGGCGGAGGCGAGAACAAGGAAGTTGTGGGTGTGGAGCTGGTCGACGCCGACGATCCGGCGGACCTTGAACCCGTCCGGCGGCATGGTGAACGGCTTCATGCTGTCGTCGGGGTGGAGCGTGTCGAGCCAGCCGCCGGGGCCGGTCGTGGCGGGCGGCGTGACGCGGCGGGAGGGTCCGGGGGCGTCGAGTGCGGGCGGGGCCAGCGGGTCGTCCCGTTCGGCGGTGGGGTCGACGGGGTCGGGGCGCATGAGGCTGAGCGGGTAGTGCTCGACGAGTTCTCCGACGTCGCCCTCGGAGCTGACGCGCAGCAGGCGCCGGCCGGAGACACCGCGCCAGGTGCGATGCGCGGCACGCTTGACCCAGGCGGAGGCGCCGGTGCCGGTCTGCGGGTCGCGGGTGTCGGTGACCTCCAGGGTGAGGCGCATCCGGTAGCGGGTGACGTACTCGGCGTGTCCCTGGGTCGTCGTGGCGGTGGCGATCCGGACGCTGCCCTCGGACTGGTTCTGGGCGGCGGTCTGCTGGGTGGAGCCGACCTCCGCGTACGTCGGTCCGGCCATCCGCACGGTGTCGTTGCCCGTGTGCGCGCCCTGGGCGACGGTGGTGCCGACGCTGGCACCGGAGGCACGGCCGCGGCCCTCCTGCGTGGTCTCCACGGCGTGCCGGTGCTCCTCGAACTCCACACTGTGGCCGAGGCCGCCGAAGCCGCTGCCGTCCGGTGCGGGTCTGCCGACGGGCACCTTCACCGGGATCAGTTCGGCACGCGCCCGTACCTTGCGGCTGCCGATCCACAGGTTGGCGGTGGACGAGCCCCAACGGCCCACGCGGGCGGGCACGGAGGAGCTGCCGCCGGTCATCTCCTTGCCGAGGGCGCGCACGACGCGTTCCGACATCAGCCGGTGCACCGTGTCCCGGTCGCCGGCCGTCAGGCCGAGCGGCCTCAACTGCCGGTCGAAGTCGTTGAGTACGGCGGCGGTGTCGAGCGCGGTGAGCGGGAAACTGCCGAACGGATGCTCCAGGAGCCAGGGTTGGGGCGACCACCGGCGCCGGGTGTAGAGCGGTACGTCGCCCCAGCGGTCCCGGAGCAGTCCCATCCGGTAGGCGCTCTTCTCCGGAACGTGCCCGACCCAGCCGTCGTTGACGAGGACCCGCCGCCCGGACGCGCCGGCGAGCCAGCGGGGCAATCGCCGTATGCCCGTCGCGCGTTCACCGACGAGGGTGGAGGTGGCCGCGATCTCGTGGTCGACGTCGGCGGTGACGAGTACCTGCCGGCCCTGGTCCTTGCGGTTGATCTCGGCGAGCGCGGTCCGGGTGACGGCACGGAAGCGGGACTTGTCGAGGCGGTAGGGGCTGGCGACGAGGCCGTAGTTGCCGGTGGTCCCGGTGCCGGTGTCGTGCGAGTGGAGGTAGACGAGCTGGCCGCCGAAGAACAGCGTGCTGGTGCTGGTGTGGCGTCCCGAGGCCTGGGTGGCGCCGCCGATGGTCGTCTCGGCCTCGATCGGGATGGCGCCCGTCACGGCGGTGAGGCTGCCGGGGCGCAGGCGGCTGCGGTGGGCGAGGACCGAGGAACGGTCCAGGTAGGGGGCCTTGGCCCACAGCCCGGAGGCGCGCCAGCCGGTCGGGGCGGACGACTGGTCGAAGTTCGCGGTGAGGAACTGGCTCTGGAACACGCGCAGTGCCGCGTCGTGGACTGGGGCGCCCTGGTGGGTCAGCATCCAGGAGTTGCCCGACGACTCCCGGAGGACGTCCTCGGCGGCCCGGCCGAGGGCGGGATCCGCGACGACCGCGAGGGTGAGGTACGGGTGGCGCCGGTACTCCTCGCGGCCCCGGCGGCCGGCCCGCTCGAACAGGCCGCGGGTGGCCAGCGCCAGGTCCCGTGCGGCCTGCCCGGTGGTCGCGAGGGGCACTCCGTGCAGGGGGTGGTGGGGACGTGAGGTGTCGCGGGCGGGCGTGTGCTCGACGGGCACGCCGAGCAGCACCCGTCCGACGGAGGGCCCCTTGGCGCCCGGCCCGGGGCGGGCCGGGCCCGGCGCCGGCGCACCGGTCGGGCCGATGAGGTTCTTCTCCCGCTCGGTGAGGACGAACGGCCGCGTTCCGAGCAGGTTGAGGAAGAGGACACCGCGCAGCAGGCCACGGAACCGGCGGAAGCCGCCGCGCCGCGCGGTGAGGGTGACCTCGTAGCTGTACAGGTGGGTGCCCTTGGTGCCGATCGACATGGCCTCGTGCGTGGCGGCGGCCCCGTAGCCGCTCTCCGAGTCGCTACGGCCGCCCCAGCGCACGCCGAGGGAACCGGTGCCGGCGTGCAGCGGGCCGCCCGCCTCGTCGGTCGCCCCGTCCCGCAGCGACAGCAGCCCTTCCGCGCCGATGTGAGCCCCGCGCGCGCTGTTCTGCCGTCCGCCGAGGTTCTCGCTGCCGGGTGCGCTGAACCGCAGCCTCAGGTCCTTCTGCGTGCCCTCGAAACGCCGGTCGGTCAGGGCGGCGTCGATCCACACGTAACGGTGTGCGCGGGTGGCGCGGCGGGAGTCGACCAGGGAGATCCGCAGCCCCGTGGTCATCATCGTCTCCAGGTTGCCCGCCATGCTGTGGAAGGCGAGGGTGTTGAGCACCTCCAGGGTGTTGGAGACCGCCATCTGGAAGTGGTCGGCGCTGCGCCAGCGGGGATTGGCGGGATCGAGTTCGGACAGCGGCGCGACGAGGTCCGGGTAGGCGCGCGCGACCTCGTCGAGGACCTGTTCGCCGAAGTGGTCGAGGAACGTGCGGTCCTCGCCGTCGATGTCCCGTACGTAGGAGCCGTCGGCGAACGTGAACTCCTCGACCCTGCTCATGCCGAGGGTGGGCGGCGAGTCCTGGGTGAGGTACGGCGGCACCCTGGGCGGGGTGCCGGGCGCGGGGCTCGCCTCTCCGGCGAGGCGGCGGGCCTCGGTGCGGGTGAGCCGTTCCACGGCCCACGTCTGGAACGTACGGGTGCGTGGTGCCTCGCTCCAGGTCCGCGGGGTGTTCTTGCGCAGCTTGCCGGGTGTCGAGCTCGCGTCGTCGCGCCTGCGGTCGGGCAGCGGTGCCTTGGTGTCGGGCGGTGCGGTGACCGTGACGGTCTTCTGGACCAGGTAGAGGCCCGTGGGGTCGCCCTTGGCCTGACCGGCGGACTTCACGGCGCCGGTTCCGCCGGTGACGGAGGCGCGGTTGCGGGAGGCGCCGTAGCGGAAGTTGAGACCGGCGAGCAGCCGCAGGTCGAACTTGCCCTGGTCGATGCCGAGAAGCTGGAAGGCGGGTCCGAGGGCACCGCCGATGTCGACGCCCGAGGACCTGCCGGTGGTCCGCTCGTTGCGGACCGTCGTCTGGGAGATGTCCCGGAGTTCGGCGGCGGTGGTCTCGCTGATGAGGACGGCCTCGCCGGGCTCCACCCGGACCGAGAAGACACCGAGCGGTTCGCGCCCCGCGTCGTCCTTGAACAGCGGCGGCGAGGTGACCGTCCCGGCCGCCATGACCCGGCTCATGCGGTGGAACCCGTCGGTGGAGAAGAACGAGTTGATCTGCTTGCCGGCCATGCTGTCGGTGTCCGTGCCGATCTGCTGGAGCGCCCAGTCCCGGATGTGTGCGACGGGGCCGAAGCTCTCCGTGTTCATCATGCGGTAGTGGGAGCCGCGGTCGAGCCGCATCCGCGGCGGCAGCCGGTCGGCGGGCGGCTTGGGCCGGGTGAGACTGTCGGCGATGCGCACGAACAGCCCGTCCCTGACGGCGAATCCGAAGGCGACCTGACCACGCGTGCCGGACGCGGACCTGATCGCCTTGCCGGTCCGGTCCACGGGGCGTCCGGCCGGATCGGTGACCTTGAACTCGTACCAGACGTCGTCGAGATGGGCGTGCGAGCCGTCGGTCGTACGGGTCTCGTTCTGGTTCACGACGAGGTTCTGCATGTTGTACTCGACCCGCTTGGTCCACGAGAACTGCGCGAAGACCCGTCCCCAGGGCGCGAACAGTGTCTTCACCGGTCCGAGCGGTGCGGTGGGCGCGAGGGACGCCGACGTGCTGTTCACGGCGACCCGGCCGGTGAGGGCGGTGTTGCGCTGCATCGTGTCGATCTTCACGGGGTTGGCGTAGCCGAAGGTGAACCTCTCCCACTGCCCGTACGGGCGGGCCGTGACCGTGAGAACCCGCGACTTGCCGTCCACCGTGCGGTAGTTGAACTGCTGCCCGTCGCCGAAGAAGCCGCTCGGGTTGTGGCCGAGAGCGTGTCGTACGTCGTCCAGGAGCCCGTCGCCGGCGCGGTTGCCGCCGGGACGCGCGGGACGGGGGCGGACGCCGGGCGGCTGCCGGAGGCTGAGGTCGAGCTGCTCGACGACGCGGTCGGCGCCGCGCAGGACACGGTCCCCCTGGCCGAGGGTGTAGGAGCGGCGCAGCAGATTGCGTGGCAGCCCGCGCAGCAACTCGCCGATGCCGCCCATGTAGACGGGCAGTTTTGCACCGTCGGTGAACGACGCGGGTCCGCCACCGCTGTACGGCGCAGGGGGGAGGTCGAGGTCGACGCGCGGCGGCCGACGGGAGTCCAGGTCGTGCACCACCCAGGTCGGCCCCGGCGTGGCGGGCTTCTTGACGGGCAGCGCGGTGAACTTGGCCTCGGCGTCCTCATCGATGGGGTCGAGCGTAGGGGTACGGCGGTTCGGCGGGGCGCCCTTGCGGGGCGGACCCGGCCGGCGGGGCTTCTCCGGGGGGTTGTCCGGGCCGCGGGGAGGTACCGAAGTCGACCTGTCGCCAGGGGACTTGAACAGCCCGTCGAACGGCACCTCCGTGATTGTGGTCGTCGAGTCGGTCGTGGTGGACGTCGTCGCGACGAGGGGGGTCCCGCTGCTCACGGTGACCACGGGCTGCGGATCGTCGGATGACTCCCCGGACTTGGGGGCACCGCCGCGCAGCCGCTGCGGCAGCCCGAGGCCCCTGCGGAGACCGTCGGCGAGCGAGGTCGCCTCCGCACGTGTCCCGCCCGCGGCCAGCACGTCGGCGACCTGGCGTACCGCGCTCCGGTACGGCTCGATCGCGTGACGCGAGTCCGCGAGCACCGGGTGGAGTTCCAGGGGCAGCACGAGCGCGGTGGCGGTGTCCCACGACTGGTGTGCGGTGTCCGGAGCCGACCCGGGCGTGTTCAGTGCGAAGTCAGTGAACGCGTCGTCCCACAGGCGCCGGCTGGCCGTGGCGGCGGCGGTGTCGAGGTGCCCGGACCATGGACCGGGTTGCAGCATCAGCGCCTTTGCCTGCTGCAAGGGTGTGAGTCCGGTCTCCAGCAAGGACAGTTTGCCGCTCCCCATGACCGCCTGGGTCTGCTGCTCGACGGTCAGGGCTGTTCCGGTGGAGGACAGGGCGGCTACGTCCACGTCGACATCGGCGGTCGGGAGGCCGACGGCGGAGAAGTCGTGGGGCAGGTCGCCCTCGGTCAACTGCGAGGCGATCCAGTGCCGTTGGGCGTCGGAGCGGTCCACCACGGGGACGATGGCGGAGGGCTGCGCCGACGAGTCGGAGCCGAGGTCCAGGGCGGCGGAGGCGTGGGAACGCGGTACCTCGCCCGGTTCACCCAGGAGCGTCTCCGTCCGCGAGAGGTCCTCCTGGGCCTGCCGCACCCTGTCGTCCGCGTCGTGCAGCGCGGTGACGTCGCGGCTCGTTCCCTCACCGGCCTCGACCCGCACGCGCAGCCGTTCGGCGGTGTCGACCGTGTGCTGCGACGACCGTACGGCGTCGGCATGGGCGTCGTGGGCCGCGCCTACGAGCGGGGCGGAGTGGGTGACGGTGCCAGGGCCCGTGGTGTCCGTTGTTGGCGGAGCCACGGTCTTTCCCTTGCCGGTGCCGGTGCCCGTGCCGTTGATCGAACTCCCGTGCTCAGGAGGGCCGTTGTGGGTGGCCGCGGCAGGGACGGTCGTCCCTGCGGTGGGCGCCGCGGGGGTCGACGTCACCGGGGGCGGCGGCAACTCCGCGGCGGGCGGGTCGACAACAGGGTTGTTCTGATCCAGGGCCGGGGGTGGGAGCGGGTCCGACTCCACCTCGGGGGTGTTCAAGTCGTGTGTCTGCGGCGGGGGTTCGGTTCCATTGTCGTTGCTGTTGCTGCCGTGCGTCGCGACAGGCGGTACGGGAGAGGCACTGCCGCCGGTGGCGGTCGGGATGGCGGGCGGGGCGGACGGTGGGACCGTCACGGGACCTGTCGGCGGCGCGGACGCCCCAACCGCAGGCGGAACGAGAGGCGTTGGAGACCCCACGACAGGCGGAACGACCGGGACGGGCGTGTGGGGCGGTGGGTCGACGACATGGACCGGAGGCGCCTTCGTGGGTGTGCCGGTGTCCGTGTCGATGTGGTTGCCGGCGTCGGTGTCCGTGTCCACGGGCGTGTACGGACCGCTTGCCGCACCGGACTTGGTGCCGCCGCTTCCGCCCGGGCCAGTGTTCGGAGCGACGGTGTCGGCGTCTCCGGTGTCGGTGTCGGTGTTGGAGACCGTTGTGGAGATCGTCGGCGGGTTGCCGAAGTTCTTGAGCCAGTCGGCACTGTTGGTGACCGCGTGCTCGGCTCCCGCCTCGAAGCGCTCGCTCAGGCCCGACCCGACGAACGTCTGCCAGCTCGGTGTGAAGTCCCCGAAGAACGCACCCATCACGAGGGACTCCGCCAGCGTCTCCGAAGCGCCGTCCGCGATGAACTCACCGCTCTGGTCGAGCGCCTTGGCGGAGAAGCTCTCGTCGCCGTGGGGTGTCGGCGTCACATGCGGGGTGGCAGTGGGGGTCGTCTTGGGGAAGTGGGTCCCGGGTCCCGGCGCGGGGCCGGCCTTCGGCCTGTTCTTCAGGTTCAGGTCGGTGGTGTTCGGCTTCGGCCCCTTCTGCCCGCCCAGGTTGATGTCGTCGAACTTCTTCCCCAGGTCACCGAGGTTGTTGAGGTTGTTCGTGACGTTCTTCATCGTCTTCGTGAAGATCGGCGCGAGGAACCCGGCGACGGCGCCGAACGCGGCGCTGAGACCGATGTCGCCCCAGTCGATCGACTTCGGCCGTTGCCCCTTGGGGGCGCCCGTCATCATGGCCAGCCGGACCGCGAGCGTCATGAAGGCCTCCTCGGCGGCCTCCAGGAAGCTGGGCAACAGGTGCGTGCGGCGCGAGAGTTCGAGCAGGACCTCCAGGATGAACACGCGGCTGCGGGCACGTGCCACCGCTGCCTCGCCGGCGCTGGCGCCGCCGGTGAAGAAGGACATCACCGCGAGGATCGCGAGTTCGATGAACAGGCGGATGAGTTCGGCGATGATGTTCCACTTCGCCTCGCGGATCTGCATGGCGATGTTGACCTGGTTCTTGGCCACCTTGTCCAGGTCGGCCTCGAACTTGTCGAGATAGGGCAGGACTTGGTTGATCGCCCCGATGAACTGGTCGGCGGTTCCCTTGGGGAGACCCTCCCCCACGGCCAGTACTGCTTGTTTCGCCCGTGACTTGAGCGCGCCGACGTGCTGGTGGAGCTGGTCGAACGACCGGCTGGTGTCGTAGGCGTGGTCCTCGTTGGCCTCCAGGAACTTTTCCCCGATGAGGATGAAGAACAGCCAGTTGAGCTTGGGAGAGACGACGATGGCCACGTTACGGCCGGCTCCCGGTCCGCCCTTGTTGTTCGTGGATGGCGTCGATGATCCCGCCCTGCGTGCCGCGGATCGAGCGCAGGTTGTCCAGGGTGCCGTCGCCCACGGCCGAGATGCCCGCGGCGATGGCGTCGATGGTGGCGAGGACGGAGTCGCGGGTCTGGACGAACTCCTTCCTGAGCTGCTGCCCGTAGCTGTCGTTGCCGGTCCAGCTGGTGTCGGCCAGGGCGGCATGGGCGGACGTGCCGACCTCGTCGGCAAACCTGCCGAGGTCCTCGATGACACGGCTGCCGCCGATGATGGCCGCCGGGTTCGATGTGTAGGACGGGCCGGTCATCGGGTGTCTCCGTCGTCGGCGATCTCGTCGTGCAGTGGAGTGCGTGCGGCGGGCCTGGCGGAGCTGCTGCGGGTGGGGGTGGACGGGCCCACGAACCGGGCCCAGTCGATGTCGAGTCCGGCGAGTTCGGGCACTTGCGGGCCGGGGGCGTCGAGCGGCCGTAAGTGGCGGGCCGCCTCGCGTCGTGCCTGCGCGCGGCCCGTTTCGACCGCCTCGATGATCGCCGCGCCCAGTTCCGCGCTCGACATCTGACGGAACTTGTCACCCAGGAACCGCAGGTCGCTCAGTTCGCCCCGGGGTCCGACGGTGACCTCGACGGAGCCGTCCTTGGAGACCGTGGCCGGGTAGAAGTCGGCCATGTCGGCCTCCGCGCGTGCCACGTCCCGCTCGGCTGCCGCCAGTTCGACTCTGGCCCGGGCGAGACGTCGCTCCAGCTGCTCCTCGTAGCCGTCCGGGCCGGACTCGGGCTCCTGGGTCATCCGGTCTCCATCTTCCTCGTACTCCACTCACCGTGGGCGGCCACGGCACGGACCGGCGCGAACGCCGGGCCGCCCGTACCGGCGGGGCCCACGTCGGCAGCACGGACACATGCCGGCTGCGATCACGTCGGCGCGTACCGGAGGTCCCGTCCGTACGCACCCGGGGCCCGCATCACTCGCCCTGTGACAGGATGCGCGCGGCTCGGGCCCACAGACGTCCGATCATGGCCGGGGTGGTTGACGTCCGCCCGAACGGCACATGACGTGCAATGGATGAAGATCCGCATTCGCATTAACTTCACCTGTACCAGGGCGACTTGAAGTTGCGGTGTGACCGATGAGAGAGAACCGGCGACGGCCCGGCCGTGGGGAGACCATGGCCCCGCTGTTCCTTGAGCGGGGTCTCCGTCCCTCACAGGTCCACGCGTACTCCCCAGCCCTGTTCGAGCGCCGCGTTGTAGGCCACCCGGACCGCCGCGACGTCGAGGGCGGCGTGGCCGGTGGACTTGAAGACGGTGAGGGCGTCGGTGTCGCCGCCGCGGCCGGGATGGCCGCCGTCGAGGACGGACCCCAGGAGGGTCACCGGCCGGCCGGGGGCGAGCTTCTGGAATTCGTGGGCGCCCGCCGGTGGTGGCGCGGTGGCTGCGCCGGTCCACTCGGCGAACAGGACCGCGTCCCGGACGGTGTCGGGGTCCAGTTCGGGTCCCTGGGAGCCGCCGACGGACGAGACATGGACGCCGGGAGCGAGCCACTCGCGCCGGACGACGGGCGCGGTGGCGCCGGTACAGCAGAACACCACGTCGGCGCCGCGTACCGCCTCCTCGACTCCGGCGGCGACCCGCGCACCGGGACACAGCGCGGCCGCCGAACCGGCCCGTACCGGATCACGGCCTGCCACCGTCACCTCGGTCTCCGGCCACACCGTCGCGAGCAGCGCCAGCTGGGCGCGGGCCTGGGCGCCTGTCCCCAGCACCGCCACCCGGCCGCGACCGGGGCGGACGGCCAGGGCCATGGCGCTCCGGGTGGCGACGGCCGCCGTGCGGATCTCGGTCAGCGACTCGCCGTCCACGAGCGCCAGCGCGCGCCCGTCGTGTTCGTCGAACAGTGCCACCAGCCCCCGGTGGAAACCGCGTCCGGGGTGCCGTGGATCGGCGGTCACGGTCACCAGCTTCGCGGCCAGCCCGAGCCCGGGGACGTAGCCGGGCATCGCGCCCAGCAGGCCGGTCGGGGTCAGGGCGGCGATCCGCGGCGGTACGGAGACCTCGTCGCGTGCGACGGAGACCAGGGCCCGGCCCACCGCGTCGAGGACGGCGTCGGGCCGCAACGCGGCGGCCGTCTGTCGACGGTCCAGCACCAGCAGGCCGCTCACCGGCCGGCCTCCGCCGTGCCGGCGGTCAGGGCCATTCCCAGTGCGTCCGCCGCCGCGCGCAATTCCCGCTCCACGGAGGCCAGTTGCGGCCTGTCGAACTCGGCGTCCGGTCCCACGACCGTCAGTGCGCACACCGGAGCACCGGGGTCGGGCACCACCGCCCGGCTGACCGAGGCCACCAGCTTGTCGTTACGACCGCGCTCCACGGCGACACCGGTCCGTTCCACCTCGGCCAACTCGCGTGCCACGTCGGCGGCTTCGTCGCCGAGTCCGTTCAACCACCGTGCTCTCGCGTCCGGTTCGAGTGCGGCGACCAGGGCCAGCGGCCCGGCGAACCGCCGTACCGGCAGCAGTTCGCCCCGCAAGTGGCTGATCATGGCCAGCCGTTCGGGCCTGACCACGTCGATCACCCGGGCGCCGCCCTCCTCCAGGACCTGGAGGTTGACCATCATCGAGGTCGCGGCGGACAGCCGTTCCAGCACCGGGCGGGCCAGCGCGGTCAGCGAGTTGCCCGCGGCCGAGGCCGACATCCGGAGCACGGCGGCACCGGGCAGATAGCGGTCACCGGCCCGCAGCACCCAGCCCCGCCGGACCAGGTCCAGCAGGATCCGGTAGGCGGTGGCGCGGTGCAGGCCCACCTCGGCGGCCAGATCGGTCAGCCGCACCGGGTGCGGTGCGCGCGAGACGGCCTCGACCAGGTCGAGCGCCTTGTCCACGGCCGACCTGGGCGGCTCCGGGGTACGGGGTGCGACGGGCATGGCGGCGGTTCTTCCCTTTCGTCCACGGTGCGGCCCCGGACCGGCGCGTCCGGGCGCGGTGGCCTGTCCGGTTCGGGTCCTTGCGGTGATCCGCCAGTCGCGGAGTACAGTATCTGCGTTTTCATCACACGATACATATGTTACGCAGGGCGTAACAACACAGGATCTCGCGGACTGAAGGTGACCATGACCGATCTGCCCCCGGGTGCCCCGACCTCCTGGGCCGCACCGCTCGCCGGAACCGTCACGGTCTACTGCGGCGCCACCCTCTTCGACGGCACCGGCGACCAGCCCCGTGCGGACACCACGATCGTCACGGACGGCGCCCGGATCCACGCCGTCGTCGGCGGCGGCAACCCGTTGCCCCGGCTCGCCGCCGACGCGCCCCGCGTCGACCTCGACGGCAGGTTCGTCGTCCCCGGCCTGATCGACACCCACCAGCACCTGGCCACCCCGCCCGACCGGCCCGTCGCCGAGGCAGTGCTCCGGCGCCTGGTGCACAGCGGAGTCACCGCCGTCCGCGACATGGCCGACGACCTGCGGCAGATCGGCGACCTCGCCCGTGCCACCCTGGTCGGCGAGATCCCCGGCCCCGACATCCGCTACGCGGCGCTCATGGCCGGGCCCTCCTTCTTCGACGACCCGCGCACCCACCAGGTCTCCCGGGGCGCGACGCCGGGTGCCGTCCCCTGGATGCAGGCCATCACTCCCGAGACCGACCTCACCATCGCCGTCGCCCTGGCCCGCGGCACCCACGCCTCCGCGATCAAGGTCTACGCCGACCTGGACGCCGCGACCGTCGCCGCCATCACAGCCGAGGCGCACCGCCAGGGCATCGCCGTCTGGGCGCACGCCACCGTCTTCCCGGCCGCGCCCGGCGAGGTCGTCGCCGCGGGCGTGGACAGCGTCTCCCACGTCACCCTGCTCGCCTTCGAAAACCCCACCGAGCCGCTGAGCAGCTACAAGACCAAACCCCCTGTGGAATACGACCGCTTCGCAGCCGGCGACGACCCGCAACTGGCCGCACTCTTCGCCGAGATGCGGCGCCGCGGCACCGTCCTCGACGCCACCGCGTCCATGTGGACCAGCGACGAACTCCGGGGCGACACCGCCGAATCGGCCGAACGGGCCCGCCGCAACACCGAGTTGGCCGCCGCGGTCACCGCCCAGGCACACCGCGCCGGAGTCGGCGTCTGCACCGGCACGGATTTCGAGACCGGCCCCGACGACCCGTTCCCCGCCCTCTTCGGCGAACTCGCCTTCCTCGTCGACCGTTGCGGCATGTCCGCCGCCGACGTCCTGCGCGCGGCGACGCTGATCGGCGCCAGGGCGGCCGGCACCGAGGCGGACATGGGCAGTGTCGAAGCCGGAAAGCTCGCGAACTTCGCCGTCCTGGACGAGGACCCGCTCCGGGACATCGCCAATCTGCGCACCATCACCCTCACTGTGAAAAGCGGCCGCCGCTTCGACCGCGCCGACTTCGAGAAGGACACCAAGTGACCACCGCCGCGCTCCCGTTGATCGTCAACGCGCTGGGGCAGCTCGACAACCCCAACACCCCCGCCGCCCGGGCCGCCGCCACGCAGCTCAATCCCGACAGCGGTCAACTCGCGGTCGACGCCCGGGCGATCGCGGAAGCCCGCTCCTCCGGCCTGACCGCCGTCAACATCACCCTCGGCTACACCATGGGCGACCTGCCGCCGTACGAGCACACGGTGGACGAGATCACGGTCTGGGACGGGATCCTCGACGCACATCCGGCCGACCTGCTCAAGGTCCGTACGGCCGCCGACATCCGGCGCGCCCACCGCGAGCGGCGGATCGGTGTCATCTACGGCTTCCAGAACGCCGTCGCCGTCGGCGAGGACCCCGCCCTCGTCGAGAGCCGCGTCGCCGGGTTCGCGGAGGCCGGCGTGCGGGTCGTCCAGCTCACCTACAACCAGGCCAACCACCTCGGCGACGGCTCCATGGCCACCGCCAACCGGGGCCTGACCCCATTCGGCCGCCAGGTCGTCGAGGCCCTCAACGACCACCACCTGATGGTCGACCTCTCCCACAGCGGGGAGAACACCTGCCTGGACGCGGCCCGGCACTCCCGGCAGCCCGTGTCGATCAACCACACAGGCTGCCGTGCACTGGCCGACCTCCCGCGCAACAAGACGGACGAGGAACTCCGCCTGGTCGCCGACCGGGGTGGGTTCGTCGGCATCTACTTCATGCCCTTCCTCAATCCGACCGGCCACGCCACCGCCGCCGACGTCGTCGATCACATCGTGCACGCGGTCGACGTCTGCGGCGAGGACCACGTCGGCATCGGCACCGACGGCAGCGTCACCGCCGTGGACGACCTCGACGCCTATCGCACGACCCTCGGCGAACACGTCGCCGCCCGCCGGGCGGCCGGCGTCGGCGCGGCGGGCGAACGCGCCGACACCTACCCCTTCGTCGTGGACCTGCGCGGTGTCGACCAGTTCCGCGACCTGACCCGCCTCCTGGAGAAGCGCGGCTACCGCTCCGGCCGCATCGAGAAGATCCTCGGCCGCAACTTCCTCGACTACGCGGACCGCGTCTGGACGCCCTGAGAGCCCGCGCCCGCTTTCTCGGCCATGTACACAGCGGGTTCTCGTAGCGCATGTCGATCACGCCGGGATGAAGCTCGGCCACCAGGGTGGGCCGTTGCCCGGGCAGAACGGGGCGGGGTAGGAGTCCGGCCTCCCGAGCCACGTGACGAGGAACCAGCTGAACCACAAGGTGGAGAGGCGGAAGAAACAGCAAGGTCAGGCCGTTGGCTCCTGCGCTGATGCGGATGTCACAAGCAGCGCGACCCGGAAGACTCGACGGCTCTGCTCCCACGGTCGTCTCCCCCGCCTCGCCCTGGTTGCGGAAAGTACCAACGCACTGCAGCAGCCCGGCGTTTCAGCTGGTGGAGCAGGGCGAAGGTCCGCTCGACGGCGTAACGGAGTTCGCCCGGGCCCCACGATCACGGCATCGAGAGATCCCCTGCGACGCTCAGGGGAAGCGCACGGCGAGAATCAGTCCCCGCCCTCGGGGCCGGGTCGCACCGTCAGCGCGGCGTGGTGTGCCTCGGCGACGGACAGCCCCAGGCCGTGGCCGGAGGTAGCGGTGCGATCCGCGTCGAGGCGGCGGAAAGGGTCGGTGTCCGGCGGCGGAGGCGGCGCCGCCGGACGGGGCCGATGAACCGGCGGGGGTGTGCCCGGACTGTCGAACGCGGGACGGGCGCAGGCGCCGCATCCCGCGGTTTCTGGCCCACCACCCGCGCGGCAAAGCCGAGTTGGCGCAGACCAGCGATGGGGGCGTCGTCCACCCGTCGCTACGGTGGCGTCGCGAGCAACGACGGTGGCTTCCGGTCGGCGACGGCCTCGCGGAGGCGGCGTTGTGCCGCGGCCGGAGCGCCCGCGGTCAGGAGCGCCTCCTTCAACGCGCCCGCGACCGGCGGTACATCGAGGACCCGGGGCCGGGCCAGCGGAGCTTCGGTGGCCAGGCAGCCGCTGATGTGGTCGCGCAGCAGGATCTGGTCGTTCTGCAGTGTGCCGCCTGCGAGTACCACCGGTGTCGGGGTACGCAGGAGGCGGAGGCGGCGGAGCAGAGCGGTGACCATGGCGACGATTTCGTCGCCGAGGCGTTCCACGATGCCCCGGGCCACGGTGTCGCCGCCGGCAGCCGTCGCGAAAACCAGCGGCGCCAGACCGTGCAGTGCGGTCATCGGCAGGTCGCCGCTGCCGACGGCCAGCGCCACGGACTCCACGCTGCGCAGGCCGAAGTGGCCCGGCAGTTCCTGCCGCAGCCGGGTCGCCGGCCCCCGTCCGTCGCCCGCACGGACGGCGGCTCCCAGGCCCGCCCTGGCCACGGCAAGTCCGCCGCCCCAGTCCCCGGTGATGTCCCCGAGGGAGAGAAAGCGGGCCGAGCGGCCGCCCGGATGGATCGCTGCCGCGTTGATGCCGGCGCCGGAGACGACCGCCACCCCCCAGCCGTCGGGTGCGCCGGCCTGGAGGACGGCGAGTGTGTCGTTGCGTACGAGGGTCCGGTCGGCCACGTCCAGTCGGGTCAACTGCGCCAGCGCCAGGCGTTCGTCGGTGCGCCGGTCCACGTTGGCGAGGAAGTACGCTCCGACGGAGACCGGGGTCGTGTCGGGCAGGCCGGCCGCTGTCAGCGCGTGCCGGCCCAGGCGAGCGAGTCGTTCGGTGGTGATCTCCATTCCCTCGGTGTGCGGACGGGTGCCTGCGCCGCGTACCCAGGACAGGAGCCGTCCTTCGGTGTCCGCGAGGACGAGGTCGGTCTTGGAGTTCCCTCCGTCAACGCCCACCACGAGGTCAGGCATCAGCGGCCTCGTTCGCGAAGTACCGGGGCAGATGGGGTCGGTTGGCCTCCAGCAGCGCGTTCAGCAGTGCGTCCGCCCGGGCCCATTCGCGGACGAGCGGGTGGGCCATGAGAGCGCGCCGGGCCACCGTACGGTCCCCTGTCAAGGCCGCCTCGAGGGTGAGTGTCTCGTACGCGGTGACTGCCTGGACGAGTCCGAGCATCTCGGGGGGGCAGGGGCGGTACGGGGACCGGATGGGGACCGGACGCGTCGACATGTGCCGGGACCTCGACCACCGCCTCGTCCGGCAGGCCGGCGAGGACTTTGTTGTTGCGTACGTTCACGTAGTGGTGGGCGCCGTCACCGGTGAGCAGGCTGGTGACCAGTGCCGCCGCGGCCTCGCTGTAGTGGGCACCGCCGCGCCGCTGGAGCAGTTCTGGTTGTCGGTCCAGCCCGGGATCGGCATAGAGGGTGAGCAACTCCTTTTCGATGGCGATGACTTGGTCGGCGCGATGTGCTCCGGCCTGCTGGGCCTTCACCTCGTCGGCCGTGCAGTAGAAGTAGTGCAGGTAGTAGGAGGGGATCGCGCCCAGGTCGCGCAACGCCCCGGCGGGGACGCGGACTTGGGCGGCGAGGTCGTCGAGCGCGTCGCCGGTCAGGAGTTCCGGCAGTCGGTCCACTCCGTCGACGGTGACCGAGCGGATCCAGGACAGGTGGTTGAGGCCGGCGTGGCCGAGGCGTACACGGTCGGGGTCGGTGTCGAACCGGGTGGCGAGCTGCCGCTGGAACTTGATCGCCACGTTGCACAGGCCGACCGCGCGATGGCCCGCGTCCAGCAGTGCGCGGGTGACGATGCCGACGGGGTTGGTGAAGTCGACGACCCAGGCGCCGGGTTCGGCCCGGCGGCGTACCTCGGCGGCGATGTCGAGGACCACCGGTACGGTACGCAGGGCCTTGGCGAAGCCGCCGGGGCCGGTGGTCTCCTGGCCCAGCAGGCCGAACCGGTTCGGCAGGGTCTCGTCGACCAGCCGGGCCGCCTGCCCTCCCACTCGGAGCTGGACGAGCACGGCGGCGGCTCCGTCCACCGCGGCGGCCAGGTCCGTAGTGGTGGTCAGGCGGCCGGGAAAGCCGTACCGGGCGAGGATACGGCGGGACAGGGCGCCGATCACCGCAAGGCGTTCGGAGTCGATGTCGTGCAGGACGAGTTCATCGACCGGCAGCACCTGGACGCGCCGGGCGAAGCCCTCGATCAGTTCGGGTGTGTAGGTGCTGCCACCGCCGACAACGGTGATTCTCAACAGAGTGCTCCTTGGCCAACTGTGGTTGCGGCGACGGTTGTCAGCCTTTGACGCCGGTCAGTGCGATGCCCTCGACGAAGACCTTCTGGGCCAGGAAGAACAGCACCAGAACGGGCAGCAGGAACATCAGCGAGGCCGCCATCTGAAGCTCGTACGCGTTCTGGTGGCCGTTCTTGGCGAGCTGGCTGAGGGCCACCGCGAGGGTCTGGCCGGTGTCGCTGTTCCCCGTGTAGAGCAGGGGGTTGTAGAAGTCGTTCCACGCGTAGAGGAACGCGAAGAGACCCACGGCGGCGATCGCCGGTTTGGCCATGGGGATCAACACCCGCCACAGGATGCGCAGTTCGCCCGCGCCGTCGACCCGGGCCGCCTCGGTGAACTCGTCGGGGATGGTGAGGAAGAACTGGCGCAGCAGGAAGATGCTGAACGCGTCGCCGAAGAAGGACGGGACAATCAGCGGCTTCAGCGTGCCCACCCAGCCGATGTGCGCGTACATGACGTACAGGGGCAGGCTGGTGACCTGGGCCGGGATCATCATCGCGGCGAGGACGACGAGGAAGACGCCCTCCCGGCCGCGCCAGCGCAGCCGGGCCAGCGCATAGGCGACCGGCACCGAGGAGATGACGACGCCGATCGTGGACAGGCCGGCGTAGAGCATGGTGTTGAGGAGGTCGCGGCCGAACGGCATGGCCTTGAAGACCTCGTGGAAGTTGCCGAACTCCCAGGGCGAGGGCCACAACGAGCCGGTGCCCGCCTGGTGTTGGGTCATGAACGCGGTGAGTATGCCGATGGTGAGCGGCAGGAGGAAGCAGAGGGCGATCGCCACGGCCGGCGCGTGCTCGGCCAGCAGGTACAACAGGCGCCGCCCGGTGCGGGGGTGACGTTCGGTCAGGTCGAGGGTGCTCATCGGCCGCCTCCCGCGTGGTGCACGAAGCGGCGTGAGACGCGGATGAACACCACGGTCGCCGCGAAGATGACGAGGAACAGCAGCCAGGCCATGGCCGAGGCGTAACCCGTCTTGAAGTAGGAGAAGCCCTGTCGGTACAGCTCGGTGGAGTAGAAGAGCAGCGAGTTGGCGGGGTAGCCGATGAGGTCGTTGCTGGAGGAGGTGGCGTTGGCCGAACTGGAGGCGACGAACGCCTCGGTGAAGTACTGGAAGGTGTAGATCATCCCGGTGAGCAGGGCGAAGAAGATCACCGGGGAGATCGCCGGGAGGGTGACGCTGCGGAACTTCTGCAGGGGGCCGGCGCCGTCGAGTTCGGCGGCCTCGTACAGCTCGCGGGGTACGTCGAGCATGGCGGCGGAGAAGATCACCATCACGTTGCCGCTGGCCCACAGTGCCATCAGGACGAGGCTGGGCTTGGACCAGGCGGGGTCGGAGAACCAGCCGGGGCCGTCGACACCCACCCGGCCCAGCAGCCTGTTGAGCGGTCCGACCGGGTTGAGGAGCACGATGAACGACAGGGCCGAGGCCACGACCGGCACCATCGACGGCAGGAAGAACAGAGTCCGGTAGACGGTCCGGCCGCGCTTGACCCGGATGATGACCCAGGCAGTGAGCATGGCCCAGCCGGTGCGCAGCGGCACCATGACGACGACCATCCACAGCGTGTTGCGCACCGCCACCCAGAAGGTGTCGGACTCGGTGAACAGGGCGCGGTAATTGCGCAGTCCGACGAACTGGACGGGCCGGTAGGAGCCGGCCTGGAAGTTGGTGAGCGAGTAATAGAGCGTGGCCGCCACCGGGTAGAGCACGAAGACGGCGAACCCGATGGCGAACGGGGACAGGAAGGCGAGGACGACCCACCAGCGGGCCCGGCTCGGGCTGCGCCGCCCGCCCCGGGCAGGGCGGGTGCGCGCCGTGCCCGGGGCCTCGCCGACGGGGGCGAGGACGGTCGCCATCTCTACTGCCCGCTCTCGGAGTTGAGGCTGTCGATCTTCTTGCCGACCGTGGCCAGTCCGCTCGCGGCGTCCTTCGTCCTGCCCTGCTCGTAGTCGAGCAGGAACGCGCGCCAGGTGTCCATGTCCTCGATGCCCGCCGCGGTGAGCGTCTTGTACGAGGAGTGCGTGTTCTCGAAGATGTCGACGAACGGCTTCCAGTGCGGGTCGTCGCGCTTGTCCCAGGCCTTGAGCGCGGCGAACGTGGTCGGGATGTTGTAGACCGTGTCGGCGAGGGTGTTCAGGAACGTGGTGTCGGTGGTGAGTTGCTGGAGTGCGAAGAACGCCTCCTGCTTGTGCTTCGAGCCGGCCGACAGATAGGCGACGGTGCCGAGGGTGCTGCCCGCGCCGTAGGTGCCGGACGATCCGTCGAGGACGGGCATCGGGACGACGCCGTAGTCGAAGTCCTTCTTCTCCGTGGCGATCTCACCGACGTGCCACTCGCCGTCGTACTCCATGGCCGCGGCGCCGGTGAGCAGCGGGTTGCCGGCGTCGTCGGCGTGCGGCTGGTAGCGGCCCACGAACTTCTGCACGTTCGCCGTACCGTAGTAGTCGATCAGGTCCTTGTCCCACGCCAGCAGTTGCTGCCACTTTGGGTCGGAGGCGAAGGTCGTCCTGCCGTCCTTGCCGTAGAACTCGGTGCCGCTGTGCGCGCCGACGAAGAGGTAGCGGTTGACGTCGTAGTCGGAGCGGGGGACGAAGCCGTAGGTCTTGATGGAGCCGTCCGCGTTCTTGACGGTCAACTTCTTGGCGTCGGCGGTGAGTTCGGCGAGGGTCGTGGGCGGCTTGGTGATGCCGGCCGCGGCGAACATCTTCTTGTTGTAGTAGAGGGCGAAGGCGTCGGTCAGCAGCGGCAGCGCGCACTGCTTGCTCTTGTAGCGGGTGTAGACGAGGGTCGCGGGCGGGAAGGTCTTGGCGGTGTCGATCTTCGCCGAGGACAGGTACGGACTCAGGTCGCTGACCGTGCCGTTGTAGCAGAACTTCGCCACGTTGTCGGGCGTGGAGCTGATGAACACGTCCGGCGGATCGCCCGCCGCGACGGCCTTGGCATAGGCGGCGTCGTCCTTGTTGGGTACGAACTTCACGGTCAGCCACGGGTACTTGGCGTGCAGCCGGTCGAGGGTGGCCTTGAAAGCAGCTACTTCGTTGGGGAGGTGGTTGAAGGTCCACACCGTGACGGTGGTGGCCTTGTGCGAGGCGCCCGGCGATATCGCCGAGCCGGGTTGCGACGAGGTGGATCCCGTCGACGTACAGCCGGCCAGCAGCAGCACGCCGGCCGCCGTGACGGCCGTAGCCCCGGTGATAGATTTGAACACTGATCGTCCTTCCTCGGAGATGGCAGTTCCTGGGTGACGGATCGGTCGGTCCATCGGGCACGGCAATGCCCGGTGACGTGTGCGGCGGCGCTGTCCGGCAAGACGGCGTCGCCGCGGTGTTTCACACTGCGGTCAGGACAGAGACGGCGGTGACTCTGTCTGCGGGACGGGAGTGGTGGCTGCGGCGAAGGCGGCCTCGCGGGCCAGTTCCGCCGACATGGTGGTCGCTCCGGTGAGCACGGCGTCCTGGCCGAGGCTCGACGCGACGACAGGTGGCCGGAACGTACTGAAGTCGGCCAGGTGACGGGCGACCGGTTTGAGCAGCAGGTCGCCGTTGGCGCCGATGGCGCCGCCCAGCACGATGAGTGCCGGGTCGATGAGGGGTACGACGCAGGCCACCACGTAGGCGACGCTGCGGGCGGTGTCGTCCACGATCTCCAGCGCGCCCGGGTTCCCGGTGCGGGCGAGTTCGAAGACGGTGCGCGGGCTGCCGTCGCCCGGCAGTCCGAGGCGCTGCGCCCGGTCGCTGATGTAGCGGGCGCCCAGGTGTTCCTGGACGAGGTCCCGGCGCTGTCCGACCGGGGCGACCATGCGGTCGCTGGGCAGGTAACCGGCCTCTCCGGCGACTCCGGTGGCGCCGCGCCGGACCCGGCCGTCCACGACCAGACCGAGGCCGAGTCCGACGCCCAGGCTGACGAGGACGAAGTCGTCGGTGTCGGTACCGAGGCCGTGGGTGCGCTCGGCCAGCGCCGCGAGGTTCACGTCGTTCTCCAGGACCAGCGACACCGGGATCGCCCGGCCGAGCGCGGCGCCGAACCCCTGCCCGGAGTCGGGCAGTCCGGCGGCGTGCGACAGCTGTCGCCCGTCGGGGCCGACAGCGGCCGGCAGGCCCGCCACGACCTGGGTGATGTCCGCCAGCGACCGGTCCACCTGCCCGGCCAGGTCGACGCACATGTCCAGGATCTGCGCGACCAGCCCGTCCGCGCCCCGATGCCCCTGCTGTTCGGACTCGGCGCGCCCGCGCACGCGGCCGGTGACGTCGGCGACCGCAGCACGGATCTTGCGGTGACCGACGTCCACACCGATCGCGAAGGCACAGTCGGCGTTGACCCGGTACTGCGCCGGTGCCGGGCCCTTGCGGCCGGTCGCCGGGCCGACCTCGGTGATGACTCCGCGCTCCAGCAGCAGCGCGACGGCCGCGGCAACGGTGGGCCGGGACAGCGTGATCCGCCCGGCCAGGTCAGTGGTCGTGACCAGGCCCGCCTCGTCGATCGCCTCCAGCACGGCACGGCCGTTGAGCGAGCGCAGCAACCGCTGCGGGCCTGCTGGATAGCGGCGGGTCACGGGGGCCTCGTCTCGAGAGTCGAGCCTGTAAGAAAGAAAGTTGCTTATTTATACGCGGCCGCATGGCCGGAATCAACCCTTCGACCGCACCCTCGTGTACTGCTGCTGGACGGCAAGCGGGGGTGGTTGCGGTGCCACACCGCACTCGACGGATGTGGCGCGTTCGGCGTTGCCGGAGTACGGGCGCACGCCTGCCCTTCGTCGAAGCAGGGTGCGATTCAGGCGCTCCACCCCGCCGTTCGCCCGCGGGTGAGAGGGGCGCGTGCGCTTATGGACGATGTGGGCGGTGCTGAGAGTCTGGCCGAACAGGCGGGATCTGCAACAGGAGCCGTTGTCGGCAAGGACACGCTCGACGGTGATGCAGTGTTCGGCGAAGAAGGTATTCGCACGCTGTCAGAAGGAGGCCGCGGTCTCTTTGCGTTCGCCGGTCAGAACCTCGCTGTACGCGAGCCGGGAGTGATCGTCGAAGGCTGTGCGGACGAAGCTGCAGCCGATCACCGGAATGCCGGTCCTACGCGCGTCGGTTGCGGCCTGCCGCTTGCCGACGGCCTGCCCGCGGGGCATGATCCGATGTCCGCCGCCGTCGCGAATGTTGCCGAGCTTCCCGATCTCGACGTGGACCAGTTCGCCGGGACGTGATCGTTCCCAGGGTCGGATGATCCGACCGGCGGGCCGGCCCCTCCAGCGCAGCCGGTCCAGGCCGTGGCGGGTCAGGACGCGGTGGACCGTCGAGCCGGGTAGGCCCAGGATCGGGCCGATCCGTGCAGGGCCGAGCTTGCGGTTCAGCCGGGCATGGGGACGGGGCACGGGAAACCTCTGGGATGGTGCGAAGTCTGGGCTTGCGCCCGAGGCCGCCGATCTGGTGATCGACGTCCTCCGGCGACAGTGGACGAGCCTTTGCGGGCGGCGAGCCTGGCCTGGCTGTCCGCGCCCCACCGGGTCTATTCGGCCCAGGCACGCTCCAGCTGGGTACGGAAGGTGGCGGGCTTTCGCCCGATCAGCTCGGCCAGCGCCGAGTCGACAGCCGTGAACTCGCCATTCCGGGCCGCGGCGAAGATGCTCAGCATCAGGTCGGCGATCGAGGCCGGGGCGCCGTGCGCCAGAGCCTGCTCCCGGAAGTCGTTGTCGGGGACGACGGTGCGGGTGAAGGGCCGTCCGGTGGTCTCGGCCGCGATCTCGGCGATGGTGTCGAAGTCGAGCGCGGCCGGGCCTGTGAGCGGCGGGGTGGGCCCCTCGAAGCGGGCCTCCTCGGCGAGGATCACCGCAGTGGCCTCGGCGAGGTCGTCGTGGGCGGTCCAGGCGACGGGGCCGTCGGCAGGGAGGGCGATGTCGCCGGCATGGCGGGCGGACTCCAGGAACAGCAGGGCGCTGGAGGCGTAGAAGCCGTTGCGCAGCGCGGTCCAGGGCAGGCCGGTGGCGTGCAGCAGGTCCTCGGTCTGAGCGTGGTCCCGGCACGCCTGGAAGCGGGAGTCGTGGGCGGCGCCCATCTGGCTGGTGTAGAGAATGCGGCCGGCGCCGGCCTGCACGGCGGCGTCGATGGCGGCGCGGTGGCCGCTGACGCATTCCTGGCCTGTGCGGTCGAGGGAGACGAGGAGCAGCTGATCGGCGCCCTCGAAGGAGTGTGCGAGCGAGGTGGGGTCGTCGAAGCTGCCCTGTCGGACACGGACGCCGCGGTCGGCGAGGTCCTGGGCCTTGTGGGGGTCGCGGACGCTGATGCCGACGCGGTCGGCGGGGACGCGCTCCAGGAGGTGCTCGACGGTGCGGCGGCCGAGCTTTCCGGTGGCTCCGGTAACGATGATCATTGAGCTCTCCGTAAACTGTTTCCGATGGAATCACCACAACGGTAACACTGGAAATTCCGATGGAACCAGATCCTCGGTATCATCGATTCATGGCTACGCGCGACTCAACCGACAGCCCTCGGCGCCGCATCGTCGAGGCCGCCGTCGAGCTGCTGGAGAGCGGCGGCCCCGACGCGGTGAGCACCCGCGCGGTCGCGGCCGCAGCCGGAATGCAGCCGCCGGCGATCTACCGCCTCTTCGGCGACAAGGAGGGGCTCCTCGAGGCCGTCGCCGAGCACGGCTACGCGCAGTTCCTGGAGAGAAAGCGCGCGCAGCTCGACCCCACCCCACAGGACCCGGTGGAGGAGCTGCGCCGGGGCTGGGACATGGTGGTCGAGTTCGGAGTCTCCCGCCCCGAGCTGTTCACGGTGATGAACCGGGCCATCGGCCGAGGGCCGGACGCAGCACACCGCGCGGGCTTGGAGATCCTCCATGGGCGGGTGCGCAGGCTGGCGGCCGGAGGGTGGTTGCGGGTCGACGAGGAGCTGGCCGCCCAGATCATCCAGGCAACCGGCCAGGGCGCGGTCACCACCTGGCACGCCACCCCTGCGGACCGCCGCAATCCGGCGCTGCTGACCGTCCTGCGCGAGTCCATGGTCGCGGCTGTCACGCGCGCCGAGCCGGTGCTCCCCGCCTCGGAGTCCGGCCCCCGCGCGGCGGCCCGCGCGCTGCGCGCCGCCCTCCCGGACGGTGCCGATGTCCTGAGCGACGCCGAGCAGCGCCTGCTGCGTGAGTGGCTCACGCGCCTGGCGGCGGACGGTGGCGCGCCACATGCCTGATCACGCGTCAGGCGCCCTGGTGCAGCTGGAACCTCCCCAGGAGAGCTCGTGCGACGAAGCGGCGTCCACGGGACGAGGCAGCGGGCGACCACGCGACTCCGGCCGACTTCCCCTTGCCCATGACGTGCCGCCGACCTTGATCACGTCTCCGCCGCCCACTGTTGACAATGCTCGTGGTCAATAGGCGGCGCGATCTGAGCCGTAGCTTCCACTGCTTGCGGCCGGTTTCCGCGTCCACAGTCCAGAGGAATCCGTCAGCACAGGCCGTGTACACCGTGCCGTCGGCCACCGCTGGTCGCATGCCTTGCGCGTAGTGGGTCGCGCGCTTCCACCGTGTACCGCCGGTGGCCGCGTCGATGGCCAACAGGTGCTTCCGCCTGCCGATGTACGGGGTGCCGTCCATGGCCACCGGCGACAAGACGCACAGGTGGACTGACGTGAGATTCCATCGTTCCTGGCCTGTGTCGGCGTCCAGGGCCGGCAGGCCGTGGAAGGTGGAGGCGGTCTGGGTGCCGTGGCCGAAGCCGTCCTTGATGCTGCCCGTGCCGGTGAAGCCGTTGGTTCCGGCGTGTCGTCGAGTCCGAGGCCGGCCCGGTGGGCCGGCCGGCACTCGACGACACGCCCGCGTCCTCCGGCTCCGCTACGGCAGACCCCAGGGCAATCCCGGCTCACTGACGGCAACGGGCGCGATGACGAGATCGGGCCGGGAACCGGCGTGGACCAGCACCTCACGGCCCTGCGGAAGATCGATGGCGAACGTGCCGCCGCCCAGATCCTGGGTGTGGGCCGGAGTGCCGTCGTCCAGGAGCACGGTGAGGAGCCCGGTGAGGCCGTGCCGGAGCTTGAGCGGCTCGCCCGCCAGGCTTCTGATCCTGATGAACCGGGTCACCCCGGCCTTTCGCACGGCGCTGACCAGGAAGGCGCCCTGGGTCCGGAAGTCGTGCAGGGTGGCGTCCGCCCAGGAGGACGGGACAGCCGGGAAGACTCGGATCACGCCGCCCCAGCTCTGGCAGAACATGTCGTGCAGCGACTGCGAGGCGGACAGCGGCGTCTCGATGACCGGCCCGGCCTCGGTGTAGTGCGTGTTGGCACGGCAGGGGTAGCGCGTGGTGGGATCGAAGAACTTCCGCAGGTACGTGATCGCGGTGTCTCCGTCACCGGTCATCGCGTACATGGAGGCGGCGCCGGTGTAGCTGTAGCCCCGGTGGGCGCCGGTCAGCGCGTGCCAGTGGGTCACCGACTTCGCGATCAGGTCGCGGCTGCCGGGCTGGTCCCAGTTGACGAGATGGAGCGGGTACACCATCAGCAGGTGCGAGTAGTGCCGGTGGGACTGCGCGTACGGGGTGTCGGCGCCGATCATGAAGCCGTTGTCGTCGACCGGGTACGGCGTGAGCCTGGCCAGCACCTCCTGCCACCGTGGGATCAACTCGTCGTCGACTGCCAGCAGTTCGGCGGACTCGATGAGCGTCTGGCAGCCCCATCGGATCAGGGCCAGGTCGTAGTTCGTGTCCTGTGGCGGCACGACGGGGTACTCGGGCGAGAGGGTGCTGGGCAGGTGGAGTCTGCCGTCGCTGCCCGGGGTGAGGAAGTGCAGGTAGTAGTTGATCGCCCGGCGCAGCACGGGATAGATCGTGTCGCGCAGCAGCGCCTTGTCCATGGAGTGCCGGTAGGACAGCCATACGTTGTGCAGCGCCCAGGTGAGGTCGCCGGTCTCGGCGCCGCTTCCCGGCTGTCCCACACCCCGGTTGGCGAACATGTCGGAGCTGCGGCCGATGCCGGAGCTGTCCGCCCGGTAGGCGGTGGGCACGTTGGCGGCGAGCTGTTCCTGGTTCTGGCGCAGCGTGGTGGCGAGCGAGTCCAGCTCCGGGTGGTTGAAGCCGTGGATGAGCCAGTACTCCAACTGGACGTTGAGGTTCCACCAGACCGCGGGCCAGGGCGTGGGCTCGAGCCATGGCCCGGAGGTGGCCATGACGGGGCCGCCGGAGCGGCTGGCGGAGGCGACCTTGTAGAGCTGGATCCAGTGGAAGCTCTGCAGGCGCTGGTCGGGGAACGAGACGAAGCTCTTGCGGTAGAACGCGTGCCACCACTGGGTGTGCCGTCGCCTGAGGGCGGTGTACGAGGCCGCGCGCCGGAGATTGCGCAACGAAGCGGCTTCGGCGGCGGTGTCGGAGGGCGAGCTGTGTCCGACGCTGAGCAGCAGGTCGTGGCCGGTGCGGCGGTAGGCGGTGGCGGTCTGGCCGCCGGTGAGAGGCTGGAGCGCCTGCTCAGTGCCGTCGGCGGAAGTCCGGCTGGTCCAGGGCGGGTTGGCGGTGTAGCCCGAGGGCGGAGCTTCGCTGATGTGGCGAGGGCTGAGCGCCTCTTCGGGGTGGAACGTCCAGGTGACCCGTTCGTCACCGCCGGCTGTCACACGCGCGGCGAAGACCTCGTCGTGGATGAGAGCGGAGAGGGTGAGAGTGCCCGCCGTGGTGGTGACGGTACCGGTGAGCTCGGCGTTCCACAGACTCAGCCGCCAGTCGACGGAGGTGATGGTGCCGACCGGCTCGAGTGTGAGATGGCCGACCGGCAGGCGACAGGTGCCCCAGCCGCTGCCGAACTCGGGCCGATGGTCCTGGACCCGGCCGTGCTGGATGGTGAAGCGGAGCTGGTTGGCGCCCGGCTCCTGGTACACCATGCTGCCGAGCAGGCCGTCCCCCAGGAACGGCCCCTCGTGCCAGAGTGTGGGCAGTCTGCTCCACAGCAGGTCCTGGCCCCGCAGGAAGTCTTCCCAGGCACCGTCGGCATGCATGGTGTCACGGAGTCTCCAGGGGCTTTTGCGGGCGCGGGCCGCCGGCACACCGTCGGCCACCCCCTCCACCCGTACAGGCTCGTCGGCGTGGGCCGTCCCAGCGGGCAGGGCCGCGGCCGCAGCTCCCCCCAGCGCGGTGCCGAGTAAGACTCTGCGAGGCAGCGGCGAGTGCTTTCCCGGCTGCGAGGTCATCATCGTCCTCCAGAACTGACGGTCATTAATACATCGGGTGTATCGAGGAACGTAGGCATGCGCCATGCGCCTGTCAATGACCGCAACTGGATGGTCTGCTACGCCGCATAACCCCACCAAAATGACACTGTTGGATGATGTGCACGCACCCGCAATCCATCCCTAAGCCCTTGACTCCTCCGATGTATTGCGATTTCCTGCGTTCGCGTTCCTCACGGCGCGTCCCGCGTTCGGCCCCTGTCTGACCCCCACCGGAAGAACGGCGCCCCATGCCCAAGGGCACGATCCGGCATTTCCTCCGCACTCTCCTGGGAACACGGACGACGGCTCTCCCGCAGATTCCGGCGAGCACAACCCCGCCGGCCCCGCCGCCGGCCAACCCTGCTGGACCGGCACGTGGGAGGCCCCCGCGTCCGCGACCACCACCGAACTGTCGGCAGTCGGGGCACAACGTGATCCACGTCGGCGTCGGCGGCCATGCGCCCCGCATCCGCGTCTTCGACCGGATCGGCACGGCGCCCCTCGGCATCGACGCCACGGCCGTCGCCGCCCAGGAATCCGCCGCCCCGAAAAGCCCGAACTCCGCGGCTGGAACGACGCGTTCGAGCTCCTTCCACGGCGCCGTGTCCCTCACGGTCCCAGCCGGCCAGGACGCCATGAGCGATCCGATCTCCGTACAGGCGCCCTCGGACCCACCAACCCGCTGGACAGCCTGTACACACCCCCACGACTCGGGCCCGGCGACATGTCACCGCTCCGGCCGCAGACCTCGTTCCTCGCCCCAGGCGGTGACCACACAGCGGAGCAGGTCAGCACCGCGTCCACCCGGATCACCGGTTCCTGGTCCCCCTGCCCGGTGTGGACACGGTCGGCCCCAGGACCACGGGCAGCGGCGCCGCGCTGGGCGACCCGATCACCGACGGGCACGGATCGACAGCGAACGCGAACCACCACAGGTCCGACCGTCTCACCGCCCACTTTCGCCAACGGCCCCCGCACGAGCGCCCCACCGTGCTGAACGCAGGCATCAGGGGCACCCGCGTACCGCTGAAGGGCACCGGCGCGGCGGAATCCTCGGCGCTACAGCGGCGGCATCCACCGCATGTGGGTGTACGCCACCGACGCGCCGTTCGAGGAGGGCACTTCCACCGACCCACGCACGGAAATGCGCTGGAAGGTCGACTACACCACGGGCAACAACTCGTGGGACGCCGACATCTACCTCCCCTCCGGCACCGACGACGCCTCCTTCTTCCAGCGCACAGGGCGCCTACTCCCTGGCGGGGCCCCGGACGCACCCCTACCTATGCGTACGAGAACCCACGCCCCGGTCCGGGCGGTGGTCGCTTCCGGCGACAACGGCAACCTGACCACCGCCTGTGTCTGCGATGCGCTCGGCCGCAAAACCACCCGCACCCACACCGATGGCGCCGTCTACGACACCGACGGCAACCGGCCGACGACGAAGCAGCCCTGCTCCGTAACCCAGAGCATGCGACTGCTTCGGCTCGTTCGTGCCTGGCGACCCGCCGGCACCTCGGCACACGAAGTCCCGGAAGGTGCACGGTCGATAGGCGCCCGTAGGAGGTCACCTGCGCGCGGTCGCCGGCCAAGGAGCTAAGTCGGAGCCTGCTGTCTGCCACGACAGCGCACACGGGCCGTCAACCGCTGGTCGTGAAGTCGGCGAAATCGTCTTCGCTCGGGTAACCCGGGTTGGCAGCGGTGCCGAAGAGACCTACGTCCTGGGTATGCGCGGTGGAGGAAATGTTCGCGGTACTCAGGAGGGTCCAACTGGTGCCGTCGGTGGAGTAGTAGCCGGAGAAGGTGGTGCCAGAGCGGACCAGCCGGATCCAACCGGGCAGGACGGGCTTGCCGACGCCGGAGCCGTTGGGTGCGGTGCCGGCGTCGAGCCGCCCGTCGCCGTCGGCGTCCCACTGCATGAAGTAGCCCTTCTTCGCGCTCACTCCCACAGTCACGAAGCCGGGCGAGTTGCTCGCCCCGGTGATGTCGTTGCGCACCATGATTCCGGTCTTGGCCCCGGAGTTCTGGTACCGCTGCCAGGTGACACGAACCGTCGTGACGGAGCCGTCGTGTTCCGCGCCGGGGACATAGAGCGCGCCGTATTCGTTCTTCGGTCCGTAGACGTCGGCGCCGGCCGCGCGAATGCCGAGGGCGGAACCGACCTGGGAGAATTTCGCGGGCTCCGGCGAAGAGGAAAAGGTGTGGAACGGAGCCTGAACGGGCGCGTCGAGCAGAACGGACGTGTGCCCGGCGGCCGAGCCGGTGGCCCGTGCCCCGGTTCCGGTGTTCCAGCGGAAGTGGGCGAAGGCGTCGAGCCGGACCGTCGGGAAGAGCTGGGTGATGGACGCCGGTGGCGTGACACGGTAGGTGGCACGGACGGTCGCGCCGGGCGCGACGGAGGCGAAGGATGTGGGCGAGAGGGGGGTGGCTGTCCAGCCCTCCGGGACGGGCAGGGTCACATGGACACCGGTCGCGACAACGGTGCCCCAGTTGGTGAAGTCCGCATCGGCCGTGGTCTGTTGACCAGTCCCCAGGGTGCCGGGGGCGGTCACGGTGAGGCCGGTCTGCGGGCGCCCCGGCGCCTTGCCTTCGGCCCACGGACGTACCCGGAACAGCGCCGCGCCGTGCACGGGAACCGAAGCGGCGACAGTGGCGCCGGAGGACCGGGTGACCTCGTGCGTCCACAAGTTGTCGAGGCGGTACGAGGAGGACGCGGGCAGGCCGGCCGTGTCCGCGGCGATGGAGACGGTCTGTGCGACGGACCCGGTGTTGAACAGTCCCAGGATCACGTCGTCGTTCGGCTCCGTTTTCGCGAAGACCTGCGCGGTCGCACTCCTGCTCACGCGAGAGGCATTGACGGTGTCCTGGTCCACGGCGATCACGTCACGATTCGCCAGCAGCCTCAGATCGGCGGCGTCGAGCCTGGTCAGGTCTGTGCCCAGGAGCAATGGGGAAGATGCCAGCGACCACAGACTCAGCTGGGTCTGCCGCTCGTCGGGGGTGAGCCCGCCGTCGCTGCCGTTGCCGACCTCGATCGAGTCGTAGTCGTTGAACGCGCCGGAGGCGCCGAACGGTTGCCAGGCCGCGACCTGGTCGAACCGCGCCGACGTCCGCTGCCAACTGGTCAACGGCGTACTGGATCCGTTGACGCCGCAATAGCACTCGATGTCGCCGCCGGTGCGCCAGCCATTGCTGGTGGCCTGCCAGGTGGCGGCGTCGCCGATACTGAGCGAGTTGGAAAGCTCCAGGTGCATCGGACGGCCGGTGGCCACGATCGCCTGGTGCCACGCCCGCATCTCGGGGCGGTTGTCGGCGGGGACGAGGCCGCCGCCGGGGCCGACGAAGTCCATCTTGATGTAGTCGACGCCCCAGGAGGCGAACAGGTCGGCGTAGCTCTGCACGTACTCCGCTGCGCCAGGCTTGCTGAAGTCGATGCGGTAGGAGTCGTTGTGGGTGTTGCCCGGCTGCGTCAGGTCCGCGATGTCCTGCATGTGGTACGAGGTGCCCTGGACCGGCATGTTCTTCTGATACGCCTCGATCGGGATGCCCGGCGTGAGGTAGATGCCGAACTTGAGCCCCAGGCG
Source organism: Streptomyces sp. NPDC050549 (assembly GCF_040655035.1). Taxonomy (NCBI): domain Bacteria; kingdom Bacillati; phylum Actinomycetota; class Actinomycetes; order Kitasatosporales; family Streptomycetaceae; genus Streptomyces; species Streptomyces sp. NPDC050549. The sequence continues at coordinate 244,729 of NZ_JBFAJD010000006.1, read as the reverse complement.
GTGCAGATACGCAGCGAGAGCGGGGATTCCGTCCGGAAAGCGAGTGGTGTCCCAGGCGTTTCGCCCGTAGGCGTCCAGGTGATCGGACCAGCCTGCGTCGATGTTGATGTAGCGGTAGCCGTAACGCCGCAGCTTGTCGTGCATGACCCGCGCCTGAGCCTTGACCCCGTCCTGGGTCAGGCCGCTGCCTTCGCGCAGCGCGCTCCAACTGCTCCAGCCCATGGGCGGTGTGGACGAGACAGGGGCGGATACCTGCGTCGGGACCATGGGTGCGGGCGCAGCCACCGCGGGCGATGTTCCCGCCGCAAGCCCAAGTAAGAACCAGAGAGGCAACAAACATCTGATCAATCTCGCGCACATCGAACGGCTCCTCAGAGTGGCCAGCGGCAACTCGCCTTGTCCTTAGCGGTCGAACCGCACATGTTCTATGCGCGATCCACTATCACGTCAACACATTCATCCGATGTATCACCAAGAGTCGTCACGCTCTGACCGACGTTCTGCAGTCGAGTGGCCCCGAGTCCGCGGCAGAGTCGGCGGCAGCGACGAGCTGGTACCGAAAACGGGTGAGGGGTTGGGAGTGCTGGTGGGGCGGCTATCGCTACCGTCAGGGCAGCGGGGGGCAAAGCCTTTGCGCCCTCGTCGATGACTGGGGCGTCCGGCAGGCCGGATCCTGTCCGTGAATCCCCGGCGTCCTCGTTGCAATGCTCCCCCGCCCGGAAGCGGTGAAGGGTCTCACACACGCGCCTTATGGGCATCGGGCCACTGGCCGCGGTCAGGCAGAGCCGCGCCGCCGTTCCGCGCGCATCTCGCGCGCTCCGGCCGTCCGGACGACGTGACAAACTGGTGGCTCGGCAGCGGTGAACGGGGGTTGATCCGGTTGGGTCTGGAGATCGAGAGCCGGACGTCGGAGCTGCCGTACGTCGAGAGAGTATGGCGCAGTCGCAGCATCGAGGTTGGCCGGATGACGTCGATCGCGGCGTCGCACTGGGAGCTTGTCTTCTGGGAGCACGACGGCAAGGTGCGGGCGGCCGTGCTGGGCCCGGAGCCCAGGGCCTGTCCGGCTCCCGTTCCCAAGGACGCCACGTTCTTCGGTATCAGCTTCGCTCTCGGCACCTCGATGCCTCACGTGCCGATCGGCCCGCTCGTGGGCGGCAGCGCGGAGATCCCCGACGTGACGCGGCGCTCGGTGTGGCTGAAGGGTTCCGCCTGGCACGTGCCCGATTACGACAATGCGGAGGCGTTCGTGCGGCGCATGGTGCGTGAAGGCATCGTGGACTGCGACCCGATCGTGCCCGCGGTGCTCGGCGGCACGACCCCCGATGTCTCCGAACGGACCCTCCAGCGGCGTTTCGTCGCGGCGACGGGCCTCACCCAGGGTGCCATCCGGCAGATCCACCGCGCCCGCGAGGCGGCGGTTCTGATCCAGGAGGGGGTACCGGCGCAGGACGTCGTGCACGAGCTGGGCTATTTCGATCAGCCGCACCTGGCGCGGTCCTTGACCCGGTTCATCGGCCGGACAGCCACTCAGCTGGCTGCACCGGAGGGGGCGCAGCCGCTGTCGCTTCTGTACAAGCCCTCTTCCCCGGTGCCCGCATAGCCTTCCTGACGTAGCCGACGGTGTCGGTCCGCCCCGGCCGGAGCGCTGTTCGGCCGGGACCGGGCAGAGGACCCCGAACTCATCACGGAGGAATCATGCGCAAGGTCGTTTCGGGTCTGTTCGTCTCGCTCGATGGTGTCGCCCAGTCGCCGAACGAGTGGCAGTTCGCTTTCGACGAGGAGATGGGCGCGGCGCTGGGCAAGACGCTGGAGACGGCCGACACGATCCTGCTGGGCCGGGTGACCTTCACCGAGTGGGCCGGGTACTGGCCGACGGTGACCAGCGGCGAGGACGCCGGCTTCGCCAAGTGGATCAATGACTCGCCCAAGTACGTCGTCTCCTCCACGCTGGACAGCGTGGAGGACTGGTCGAACAGCACGCTTGTCAACGGTGATCTGGCGGCAGCGATCGAGGAGCTCAAGGCGGGCGAGGGCAAGGACATCACCGTCGCGGGCAGCCCGACGCTGGTGCGTTCATTGCTGGAGCAGGACCTGCTGGACGAACTGGTACTGCTGATCCACCCGGTGGTGGCCGGCGAGGGTCGCAAGAAGCTGTTCGCCGACGACACCCCCCTGAAGAAGCTGCAGCTGGTGAGCGCCCAGCCGACCAGCAGCGGAGTGATCATCGCGACCTATCGTCCGACGCGCTGAGCGCTGCTCGGCGCGGGCGGGAGCCCACGGAACGCCCCAGCAGCAGGAAACGGCGGGCCGGAACTCGGTGCGGCAGGCATTGGCCTGGCCTGATCCACTTCTGCCGATCGGCCTGCCTGCCTTGCCCGTTGCCGCCGCCCGCCCGATAGTCCTGCGCGCCTCCGAGCGCGAACGGCTGAAGAAGATGGCCTACGGCAACAAGTCCGAGTACCGGCTGCGATGCCTGCGCATGCGGTATCGCACGCGGCCAGGGGGCGCTCCAACGCGCGGATCGCCCGTGAGACGGGACTGCATCTGGCCACGGTCCGCTGCTGGCGCTGCCGGTTCGCAGGTCACGGTCTGGCCGGTCTGTCCGACCGCCGGCGGTCAGGGCGGCCGCCCTCGTTCACCGCGTTGCAGGTGGCCGAGGTCAAGGCCCTGGCCCGCCAGCCCGCCAGCCCGCCAGCCCGCCAGCCCGCCAGCCCGCCGAGAGCGGTGTGCCCGTGGCGCGCCGGTCATGCCCGGAACTGGCCCGCGAGGTCGCCGCCCGGGCGATCGCCGACTCGGTCTCCGCCGTCGCCGTGCGCCGCCGGCTGGCCGACGACGCCCTCAACCCGCCCGGGAAGGGTCCGTCTTGGCGAAGGTCGCCCGTCGCAACCGTCACGGTCGTCCTCCCGACGGCGCACATCACGCTGACGATCGTGCGGCACTGGTCAGCGCGGTACGCGCCAGCCCGCGCAGCCAGGTATGGGCGTGGTCGGTGTCGTAGCGCTGATGCCACGACAGGTACACCGCTGCCGACGGCAGTTCGAGCGGCAGGGGGAGCACAACCAGGCCGAGGCCCTCGACCGCGGAGCGTGTGGTGGCTTCGGGGGCCGTGACCAGGAGATCAGAGCCGCGCACGAACTCCAACGCGGCCGCTTCCGTGGGAGCCGCCGCCACCACACTGCGGGTGAGAGCGAGTCGCGCGAGAGCGTCGTCGACGGCATTGCTGAGGTTTCCACGTCGCGAGACGGCGATGTGCTCGGCGGCGGCGTACCGCTCGGCGGTGACGGCCGGGACGCGGGTGAGGGGGTGCCCCCGCCTCGCGACAACGACGAGGCGGGTCTCGCCCACGTGCTCGGCACGGATGTCCGGTGCGCTCGGGCGGTTGGCGTTCGCCTCCAGGTCGACCTCGCCGCGCCGCAACCCGGGAGTGTCGATGCTCGATTCAGCGACGAAGCGCAGTTGCACACCTGGCGCCTGCCTCCGTACGGCCGCCAGCAGTGCGGGGCCGCTGAGAGCGACGAGGGAATCGTGCCAGCGGAGTGTGAAGGTGCGCTCCAGCGTCGCGAGGTCGAGTTCGCGGCTCGGTGCCAGCACCCCCTGAACCTGCTGGAGCAGAGCGTGCACCTGCTCCCGCACGGCGATCGCGTACGGCGTCGGTGTCATCGTGCGCCCCGTGCGCACCAGGATCTGGTCCCCGGTCGTGCGCCGGATCCGGCCCAGACTCCGGCTCATGGCGGGGGCCGTGACGTGCAGGCGCGCGGCTGCCCCCGCCACGCTGCCCTCCTCCAGCAGGGCGTCGAACGCAGCGAGCAGGTTCAAGTCCAATTGCATGAGAGTAATCCTAGCCGTGCTTGACATGCAGTTGAAGTTAACGATGGGGCTGCATACCTTCGAGACAAGAGAGCGCGCGACGGAACGCGCGGCTTGGCCCGATCCACCTCGTCCCCCTGTTCAGACGGGAGCACCACCATGTCCGAAACGCTTCAGACCACTGACGTCGCCGCCTCCGACGCCGACCTGCTCATACAGACCACGATTGCCGTACGTACGGCAGGTACGGCGCTGCGGGAGCGGTTCGGCGACGTGGTCCGCTACCAGACCCGCGAAGAGCTGATGCGGGCGCTCGCCGTCAACGACGACACTGTCCTCGATGTCCTGCGCCCCCGCCTCACGCTCCTGCGCCCGCAGGCTCGCTGGGTGGAGGATGAGCTCGCGGGCGGTGCGCTGCCGGCCGGTGAATGGTGGGTCGTGGATCCGGCCGAAGGCAACGTCAACCACCTGCACGCCCTGCCCGATTGGGCCGTCACCGCCACTCTCGTGCGCGACCACCGGCCGGTCCTCACCGTGGTCCACCTGCCCCTGACCGGCGAGACCTACACCGCGCTCGCCGGCGCCGGCGCCCACCTCGACGACCGGCCCCTGCACGTCTCCGACACCGTCGACCTCGGTCTGGGCATCGTGGCCACAAGCCAGGCCAGGCCGGACGAGGACGAGAAGGTCGTACGGCGCGTCGGCTCCTCCATCACGGAGATGCTCCTCGACGCGCTCGTGGTACGGACCTCGGTGCCCGCCACCCTGCACCTGGTGAACGTGGCCGCCGGCCGGATCGACGCCTTCTGGCAGTTCGCCGGAGCCCGCGCGGACCTGCTTCCCGGAGCACTGCTCGTCACCGAGGCCGGCGGACGGATCTCCGACGTCGAGGGCCGGCCCTGGACGCCGGCGAGCGAGACCTTCCTGGCAGCCGCGCCCGGCGTGCACGCCGAGGCCGCCGCCACGCTCTCACGCTGATCGCACAACCCGCCCCGCAAGCACGAAAGGACCAGATCACCATGACCACGATCGCAGTTCTCGGAAACGGTCGCGTCGGCGGCAGCCTGGCCACAGCCCTCACCCGGGCCGGGCACGAGGTGACCGTGGCGGACCGCTCGCCGGGTACCGCCGCGGACGCCGCCCGGACCGCGCAGATCGTCATCAATGCCACACCGGGCGGCAGCTCCCTGGACCGGCTCGTCGCGCTGCGCGAGGAACTGCGGGACAAGATCCTCGTCGATGTCTCCAACGCCACTGTCGACGGACCGGACGGACTCCCCGCCGACCTGCTCTATCCCGGCTCAAGCCTCGCCGAACAACTCCAGGAGTCGCTCCCCGGGACCCGAGTCGTCAAAACACTCAACACCATGCTCTTCACAGTGATGACCGCACCCGCCACGCTCACCCAGGCACCTACCGCCTTCCTCTCCGGCGAGGACCAACAGGCCAAGCAGACCGTGCGCGAACTGCTCACCGACCTGGGCTGGCGCAAGGAGTGGATCACCGATCTCGGCGGAATCCGGACGGCCCGCGCCACGGAGGCCGCGATCCTGTTCGTACCCCACGTGATCCGGTCCAGCGGATTCGCGCCCTTCGCGCTCTCCATCGCCCGCTGACGCAAGGCGGGGCAGATCGCGCACAGAACAGAGCAGCGGCTGCCCAGCCCCCTCCCACGGGCGCCCGGCCGACACTCCCGAACATGGTCGAACTCGGCCTCGGACAGATGATGTTCGTAACGTCCGCCGCGATGCGCCGGCCCCACCTCGACCTCGACGCCGAGGAATCCGGCCACACGCTACCGGCGTTCGCACCCCCATCGAGTACGAACTACTCTCCGAGAACGACACCACCCCAGCTGCCAGTTGACCACCGAGCCTGGAGCTCAAATGGTGGGCAGGTCAACCTGTCACCCGAACCTGCATCAGACCCAAGCCTGCGACGGCGAACTCGGTCAAGGCGTAGGTGCCCGAGCCGGGTGCGATGGGGCGAAACCCACGATGGAGCTGATGTTGATCACGTGGCCGGAGCGCCGACGGCGCAGTACCGGCAGGAAGGCGCGCTGGACGGCGAGCGGGCCTAACACGTTGGTCTCGAACACCTCGCGGACCGCGGCGTCGCCGGACTCCTCGACGGCGGCGAGCAGGCCGGAGCCGGCGTTGTTGACCAGGGTGCCAATCCGGCCGAACCTCTCGACCCCCGCGTCGACGGCCGTCTGGATGCTCTGCGGGTCGGTCACGTCCGAGGGCAGGCCACCAGCGCGTCGCCGGCGTCGAGAAGCTGCTCGCGAACGGTTTCGGCCTTGCTGGCGGTCGCGACCACCTGGTGACCGGCGGCGAGGGCAGCGCGTTCCTCGACGAGAAACAGGTGTGCGGGCCTCTTGCGAGCTGCATTCCACATTCTGCCGCGCCGTGCACCCGCTCCTTCGAGACGATCGTGAGGAGAAGGAGATACGCCAAGATGCCCTCGTCGCCGCGGCCCCTCCGACACGACACCTGCTCCTCACCGGGCATCGGGAGGGGAACACCGGGCCCGGCAGAGAGCGGAACGCCGGGCGGGCACCTGCGCCGACGCCCCGCCCGGTGCAGGTGCCGTCAGGACCTCAGGCGGTCCGCGTCGCGGGACAGGTCCACATGCACGATGTCTGGCCGCGGCGACATCACGCGGGCAGTTGCACGGGTTTCGCGCTCGTCGCGCACCACAACATGCTGGACCTCCAACTGCGGTGACGGGACGGCCACTTCGGGGCGGAAACACACAATCTCGCACCGGGCGGGCAGCTGTCCCGTCGTGCACCCCCTCTGGCGCACCGGGCACCCCACGTCACTGATCGGATCTGCAGCCCCTCGTACACAGTCGGCCAAATTTCAACTGTGTCGTCCCGTGTTACCGGCGTATCAATGGGGATCGTAAGTTCTGACGGACCGTCACATTCGATCCCCCGCAGTGTGCCCGCACCCACCCGGCCCGGGGTCGCCATCCCACACATGGCACTCCCACCAACGGGAAGGGAACACGATCCCCATGAACCGCTTAGCCACCGGTGCGGCACTCACAGCCGGCGTCATCGCCGCCACGACGCTGGCCTTCGCGCCCTCCGCGTCCGCCGCCGTCACCCCAAGCTCCGCCACCATCACCGCCTCCTGCGGAATCTTCGGCGGCGGCACGGCCACGCTGACCGCGACCCAGGTCAGCAGCACTTCAGCCACCATCACCCTCAGTTCCACCGCCATCACCACACCGCTCGCCCTGTCGGCGAACTCCATCAACTCCACGCTCACCATGACCAACTCCACCGGCGCCAACCGGGTGTTCAGCGGGACCGTAAACCCGGCCATACCCGCGGGCGGTGCGGTCAAGGTCGGCCCGCTTCCCGGCACCGTGGCCGTCGGCGACAGCCTGGACTTCTACCAGGGCTCACTGAAGATGGTCGTCTTCGGCATCTCCGTCACCTGTACGTCGAACGCCGCACAGTCTCCCGGGCCCTTCGTCTTCAGCTGAGCCCGTTGTGAGTGAGTGACCCATTCCCGATGCCGCAGGAACCGACTCGTCTGATGATCTGTCATGTTCTTGCGGCATCGCCACCGACTTCCAGGAGCTGTTGTACCCGCGCCTGCGGAGTTCCGAACAGTCGCTCCGGGCGGACGACGCCCTACCTGCACCGGGATCAGGCCCCGGCAGGCTTCCGCCCGGGGCGATGCCGTACCAGCCACACGATTCCCGCGAGCGCCGCGTACAACGCGTACGTCCCCGAGAACGCTTTCGGCGCTCTCAGCACCGGAGAAATCCCTGTTCAGACACGGACTGGAGCGACGGCCCCGCCGTCCCCCTTTCGAACGAGGCTCTCATCGTCACGGGAATCCACACCGGCGCCGACGAGGATGTCCGCGTCGCACGTTGCCCCGCGCCCGCGCCGGTGCTCCATCGTGAGCGTCCTGTCGACCGGCGACGGCACCGGCCCGTCCTGGCACCCCCGTCGACGACTTCCTGACCAGGCAAGGGTGCGGGGTGTGCGCATCCTTACCTCACGCCACGCTGCTCGGCATGCCGAAGTCGGCTCTTCTTCAACGTTCGTCACGCGGACGTGGGAGGCGTCCAACGCTGGCCGGTGCTGCCCGTACAGGTGGCGATGGTCAACTGGGTCCTGTTCGTGGCTCCGTTGCTCGCATCGGTCAGGCACAGGCCGGAGACCGGGTTGACGATCCCGCCGGACGAGTTCGTCTGCCACTGCTCGGCCTGGGTGCCGTTGCAGGTGTGCAGTTGGACCTTCGTACCGGAGACGGTCGCACCGTCCGTCACGTCCATGCACTCGTTGAGCACCTGGAGGGTGTTGTCCGGGGCGACCTTCCAGGTCTGCGCGGTGGTGCCGTTGCAGGTGTAGATCTGGATGGCGGTGCCGTTCGAGGTGCCCGAGCCCGCGTCGTCGACGCACTTGCCGGTGGCGGTCTCGATGAGCGGCCCGCTGGGCTGGGCCACCCCGGTGCCCGCGGTGCCGTCGTAGGACGGCGGTGCGGCCGAACTGGCCGCGGCCCAAGCGGTGTTGGCGGACGAGGAGAGGGCGAAGTCCAGCTCCGTCGAGCCGCCGATGTACGAAGCCGGTATGTACGCCTTGTTCCAGGAACTGCCGTTGAGGCTCAGCGACTGGACGTACGGCGAACCGCCCGCCGCCGCCGGGGCGTTGACCGTGAGCGTGTGTCCGCCTGCCGTGACGACCGCGGAGGTGAACATCGGGCTGCCGATGGCCAGGTCGGCGGTGCCCGGGATCTCCGGGTAAAGGCCGAGGGCCGACCACACGTACCAGGCGCTCATCTCGCCGAGGTCGTCATTGCCGGGCAGACCGCCTGCGGTGTTGGTCCACAGCTGGTCCTGGACCGCCCGCACCGTGGACTGCGTCTTGTACGGCTCGCCCACCCAGTCGTACTCCCAGGGCAGCCCGATACTCGGCTCGTTGCCCATGTTGGACTGGGTGCCGATGACGCTGCCCAGGCCCTGGAAGCCACCGAGCACGCTGTCCAGGTATGCCGCCAGGGACGAGGGGCCGCCCTCCAGGGACGCCAATTTGGCGAGGTTGAAGGGGATCATCGGCGTGTAGGTGAAGGCGTCGCCCTCGGCGAAGTCGTTGCTCGACGTGCCGGTGATCAGCTTGGCGTTGAAGCCGTCCATCCAGCGGCCGTTGGAGTGCCGGGGCTGGATGTAGCCGGAGGACGAGTTGTAGATGTTCTCCCAGTCCTGCGCCCGGTCCTGGAACCTCTTCTGCGTCGCGGTGTCGCCGAGGGCGCCCGCGAACACCGACAGCGCGAAGTCGTCGGTGTCGTACTCGAGTTGGGTCGAGGTGGTGGCGTACTCGTGGCAGCAGCCGTAGAGCGAGTTGGTGGGCAGGTAGCCGAACGAGTCCAGGTAGGTCACGCCGGGGGTGACGTCGGTGTTGGTCGTCTGTTCCTCGACCATGGCGGACAGGGCTGTCGACGTGTCGAAGTCGCGGGCGCCGAAGGCGTAGTAGCCGGCGAGCAGCGGTACGGCGGAGTCGCCCACCATGATGTGCGTCTCGCCGGTCTCCATGCCCCACTTGGTGAGCGTGCCGCCCTGCTGGTAGTCGTCGACGACCGACTGCGCCATGTCGGAGGCGGCCGACGGGTCGAGCAGCGCGGTGAGTTGGGCCTGCGAGCGGTAGGTGTCCCAGGTGGAGAAGTCGGCGTACTTCGCCGAGTGCCCGCTGCCCACTGTGTGCACCGCTTGGTCGAAGCCGCGGTAGGAGCCGTCGGCGTCGCTGATGACGGCGGGGAAGAGCGAGGCATGGTAGAGCGCGGTGTAGAAGACGTCCTGCTGATCGGACGTTCCGCCGGTGACGGCGATCTTCGACAACTCGGCGCTCCATGCCGAGGATGCCGCCGACTTGACGGCCGCGAAGGTCCTTCCGGTCACTTCGGCGTCCCGGTTGGCCGCGGCCTCCGTCACCGAGGTGTAGGAGATGCCGACCCGGGCCTCCACGGTTCTGCTGCTCGTGGTGTCGAAGGTCAGGTACTCGCCGCCGGTGAAGGCGCCGCTGGCGGTGAAGGTGTGGTCGAAGGTGATCGCGTAGTGGAGCGTGATCGGGGTGGTGTCCTCGCAGAAACCGGTGCTGGTGATCGACCCTGTCACGGTGTTGCCGCCGCTCAGGACGAGCGTGGAGGAGGCGTACGGCGTCTGGGTGTCCTGGACCTTGAGGAGCAGGCTCGCCCGGGTGGAGGACGGGAAGGTGAACTGGCCGATGCCGGCGTGCGTGCTGGTGGTCAGCGCGACGCTGGTGCTGTTGCCCAGGCTGACGGCGTAGGAGCCTGGCGAGGCAGTCTCGTCGGAGTGCGAGAACGACTCCGTCGTGGATGCCGGGTCCGAGCCGAGCGAGCCGACCACGGGCAGGATCGGCAGGTCCCCGGCCGCGTCACAGCCGACGCCGGAGACATGGGTGAGGCTGAAGCCCGAGACGGCCGAGTCGGAGTAGTTGTAGCCGCCGCCCTTCGGACGTGACGTGGTGTCGGGAGACCACTGGAGCATGCCGTGCGGCACGTCGGCGCCGGGGAAGGTGTTCCCTGCGCTGAAGTCGCCGTTGCCACCGGTGCCGATGTAGGGGTTGACCTGCGACACGGGATCGGTCCCGGCTGCCGCCCGTGCCGTGCCGGCCAGGTGGCCGGACACGGCGAGCGCCAGCGTCACGGCCCCGACGGCCAGGACCCTCAGCAGCGCGCGAGGGCGCAGGGCGTCAGCCACGGGTAAGCACCTCGCCGAGCACACCGTCGGCCGGGGCGGTGATCCAGTCGCTTGAGATGTACGAGGCTCCGTCCGCGGCGAGTTGGGCGACCCGCGCCTGGGCATCGGCCGGCGACGGGGCGGAGGAACTGAGCGCGGGTGGGACGTCGTACGCGTCGGTGACGACCGTCAGACAGTGGTTGGTGTGGTACCACTCGGTGTCGCCGTCACCGACCCAGGCCGTCGCTTCCGCGTCGAACACCACGAACCAGGGACGCAGCGTGGTGTCGCTGTAGCGGGTGCGCGGGTCGACGGACTGAGCGCCGAGGACGCCGGGGAAGGCCGCCGCCCGGCTGATGTTCCCCGCGACGGCGAAGTCCTTGGGGTGCTGGGCGTAGACGACGTCCGACCACGAGGAGGCCGGGCCGACCGCCTGCTCGAAGGTGCCGGGGATGATCTCCATCATCGCCCGGCCCGCGAGCGAGCCGTAGTTCGCCCAGTTGTTGGACTTGGCGGCGGTATCGGGGTCCGGGTACCGCGTGCCGTCGCTTTTGGTGAGCAGCTCGGCAGGCGGGTAGAGGACGCTGCCGAGGTGCGTCTTGACGTGGCCGTCGAACTCGGTCGGACTCATGCCGAGGGTGTCGTAGAAGCCGTTCTGGCAGCTGTCGAGGTTCTGGTTGCGGTTGCCGGTGCAGAGGTCGGCGCACGTGCCCGCCTGGACGCAGTTGTTGTCGCTACCCAGTGGGTTGCTGTGGCTCACGTCCCACTTCCCGTTGAACACGTTGTGCCAGGAGTCGAGTTCGACCGGAGAGGTACCCGTGTCCACGGCGTTGGCCAGGTAGGTGCACGTGGACTTGTCGTCGTACGTGCGGTGGATGCCGGTCCCGGACACGCCCGCCGGTGCCCGCCCGTTGACGTCGAAGGCGTGCGCGGCGGGCACCGCCACCGCACCGGGCAAGGGGGCCGGGACGGACAGGAGCGCACCCGTCAGTCTTCGATGGATCATGCCCATGCCAGATCCTTTCGTGCACTGCCCCGTGGTCGCGCACAGCCTAGAGGGGGCAGATGTCCACTCGCTACGCCCCGGTAACAAGTTGCCGTCGCTGAGACGACGTACGAGCTGTGATGCGGAACAGACCTCACGATGTTCGCCCCGCCTCGTCGAAACGGTGAGGCGAACACCACGAAGGCGCGGGCGAGTTGCGGAATGGTCGCGCCCTCCGCGCTGAGCGCAGCCGCCGTACTGGGACGTACGCACCCAGAACCGAAGGCTGCACTGTTCACCCAGCGCCCGGGCAGCCTGCGCCTGCCCATGTCCTCTGACCACGGGGGCACTTGACCAGTACGAAAGCAGGGAGGGTGAGACCGTGCCCGGAGATCGACACCCGTTGCAACTCGCCAAGCACCTTGCCTCACCTCCCTGTTGGTGCTCGCTGCGGTTCAACTCGTGGGCACACCAGTTCCGTTGTCAGTGGCTACCGGTACGTTTTGCAGGTGCCGCGGGCCGCAAGGCCGCGCCACGCACACCTCGACCAGTAACCCCGGTTCGCCCAGAACGACGCACGGACACGCATGGAAACCGTATTCGCCGACTTCTCCACCAAGCCGGCCCAGCTCGCGAACGCCGTGGTCACCCACCACCGCTCCGGCATCGCTTCCTCACACCTCGCGCTGGGTACCGGCGGTCACATCAAGGTCAGGTCGCGGTCAGCGACAGGTCGGCCGTAGTGGCGCCGCCCGGCAGCAGGGTCACCTCCTTGGATGCCGGGCGATGGCCGGCCGCGGAGGCAGTGATCCGCAGCGGGCCCGGGCGGGCGTCCAGCCACAGGTCGTAGTGGCCCGCGGAGTCCGTGCGTATGGTGTGCGCGAGGTGGTCGCAGCCGGTGGTTCCGGCGTGCGCCGGCGGGCAGACCAGGACAGTGGCTCCGACGAGTGGTGCCCCCGTGTGCTTGTCGGTGACCGTTCCTGAGAGATGACTCCAGGTCCGCGGGATCGTGACCTTGAGGCTGAACTTGACCGATGCTCCGGCGTAGGGCGAGTCGGTGCTGTAGGTGAGTCGGGCGCTGTAGGTGCCGGCCGTGGCCACGGCGGAGGCGTCCGCGCGGACGGTGACCGTGGTGGACCGGCCGGGGGCGAGGTCGAACGAGGTCTTGTCCGCCGACAGCCAGGGGACGTCGTCGCCGTCGCACTGGTCGTGGCCGGGCAGTACCTCGGCCGAGGAGGCGGTGCCCAGGGTCGCGGTCATGCCGCCGATGCGGTAGATCCCGCAGCCGCCGCCGGCCCTGAGGAGGGCGGATCCGGTGTTGGGCAGGCTGGACCAGGTGTTGGACACCGGGTCGTATTCGGTGACGGTGTTGACCGCGACCGTTCCGACGATGCCGCCGACGACCTGGAGTTTGCCGTCGTTCCCGCTGGCGGTGGCGCCCCAGCTCGCGTAGGGCATGTCGGCCGCACGGGTCCAGGTGTCGGCGGACGGGCTGTAGCGGAAGGTCTGCCCCTTGGGGGTGGCGACCCCGCCACCGACGACCATGATGCCGCCGGCACAGACCAGTTCGCCGGTGATACCGGTGCAGGCGCCGCGTTCCATGGTGAGCGGGTAGTCGGCGCGGCGGGTCCAGGTGTCGGTTGCCGGGGTGTAGCGGTAGACGGTGCTGACGCTGTCTCCGCAGCCGGCTCCGGTGCAGCCTCCGATGACATACAGGCTGCCGTCGAGGGTGGTCACGTTCGGCATGCCGACCGCCTGGGGCAGATCGGCGAGGCGGGTCCAGGTGTCGGTGGTGGGGTGATAGGCGTAGAGCGTGGCGCGGGCACCGTCCGCGGTCCAGCCTCCCGCGACGTACATGGTTCCGTCGACGAACGCCCCGCCGGGCGACTCGAGGGCCTCGGGGAGGTCCGCGATGGGTGTCCAGGCGTCGGTGGACGGGTCGTGCACATAGCCGCGGTCGAGGTACTCCCCGCCGAAGAGACCCGAGACTCCGGCGACGGAGTAGACCTTGCCCTGGTAGGTGCCCACGGCGTTGTCCATGACGGGCTCGGGGTAGTCGGCGATGCCGGTCCAGGACCCGGTCGAAGCCACTGCGGATGCCGTGGCAGGCGGGTCGCTCGACGTGCTCTTGGCGGCCGAGGAGGTGGAACTCATCGGCCCGGGTGAGTAGTTGCCCTTGACGCGCAGCGTCGGGGCGCCTGCCGACGAGTCCGACGTGGTCGTGGAGATGCCGTCGGGTGAGGTGTAACCGGTGCTCTGCTCACCGAGGTTGACGTGCAGCGGCGCCTGTCCCTTGTTGGTGAAGGTGACCTTCCTGCTGCCTGATCCGCCCAGCGTCTCACTGACGGAGAGGTTGCCCGAACTCACCGCCAGGCGGCCCGCCTTGAGTGTGCGGTCGAACCGGTTGACCTTGTCCGGCCGCGTGGTGAGGGTGCCGGCCGAGGTGGTGTAGCGGGCGGCGGTCGTCCGGTAGGTGTGCCGGCCGGCGGGGGCGCTGAACAGCCAGTAGTAGCCGTCGGCCAACGCCAGGTCGTCGGGGGTCGCCACAGTGGTCGCCGTCGTGTAGCTGTCGGCGGTGTCGGTGACGGTGGCGGGCGTGATGGCACCGCCCGTGTTGCCGTCGACGACCTTTCCGGCCACGATTCCTCCGCTCACGGCAGCGCAGGAGCCGACGGTGACGGTGTCGAGCTGCCAGATCGACAGGCCGCTGCCGGAGTAGTGGAAGCGCACCTTCACATGCTTCGCGCCCGCCGCCTGGGGCAGGGAAACCGTGACGTGGCCCAGGTACTCGGCCGTGTCCCGGTGCCACACCGTGGTCCACGTCGTGCCCGAGTCGAGGCTGAGGTCGACGTCGGCCACCGAGTCCTTGCTGGCGGCGTAGAGGGCGTAGAAGCCGAGAACGGGTGAGTTCTGGCCTGCCAGGCTGAAGGTGGGCGAGACGAGTTCGGTGTCCTCGTGGACACCGCCCCGGCCCCAGGGGTCGGCGGTGGCCCAGTTCCCGGTTCCGCCCGTGTAGTTGGCCAGCAGGCTGTCGGCGAAGTCCCAGGTGGCGACGCTCGTTCCGTTGTCGACGACCGTCCAGCCGTGCTCCGGCGTGGTGCCGGTCCAGCCTTCGAAGTCGGCCGCGCCCGGGTATGTGTGGCCGGGTGCGACGCAGGCCGTCAGGTCCACGTCCGGCGCGACGTCGGTACGTACGTCGGCCGTGCCCACCGGGACACTCAGGTCCGTGCTCCGGTAGCCGGGGTAGACCGGGGCCACGTGGACGTCGTAGGTGGCGTTCTCCGGAAGCTCCACGCGGTACTTGCCGGTGTAGGGGTCGGTGTAGACGGCGCCGTGCGGATAGCCGTCGATGGTGATCTTCGAGTACAGGGGCCAGCCGTGCCCGCTGCCGTCCTTCACCGTGCCGGACAGCGTGCGGGTAGGCACTTTCACCAGGGCCAGGTCGGCGGTGCTGCTCTGGTTCTCGGCGACACTCACCGCGGAGCGGGTGTTCGCCCGGTAGCCGAAGTCCGTGGCGGTGATCCGGTAGACGCCCACCGCGACCGGAAGGTCGTAGGCGCCTTCGGTGTCGGTGGTGACGTGGTACTCCCGGCCGTCTGCCGCCTCTTCGGAGATGTCCAGTGCCGCACCGGCGAGCGGGGCGCCGGACGCGCTGTCGGTGATGTGGCCGGACAGCGTTCCATGGACGCCGAAGGCCAGCGCGGACACACCGACCGGCGTGCCGAGACCGGTCGGACCGTCCCAGCCGGCGCCGGCGGTGCACACCACCGTGCCGCAGTCGTCGTTGGACCCTTCGGTGACATCGCTCAGCCCGGAGGCGTTGATGTACGGGTAGGTCACCGGGTAGGTGCCCTCGACGGGGGTGCCCGCCAGTGCGTACATCGCCGTGATCAGCGGCGCGGAGAGGCTGGTGCCGCCGACCTGCAGCCAGCCGTCCTTGCTCACCGTGTCGTAGACGGCCAGACCGGTCGCGGGGTCGGCGACCGCGGAGACGTCGGCCGTCGCGCGGGTGTCGCAGCCGGTGGACAGCCCCCTCTGATAGGCGGGCTGGGCCTCGTACAGCGAGCAGCCCGATCCGCCGGAGGTCCAGGCGGACTCCGTCCAGCCGCGCCCGGTGTCCGGCGTGCGGGTCAGCCGGGTGCCGCCGGCGGCCACCACGTCGGGGTTGGTGGCGGGCCAGTTCTGGACATGGCCGGTGTCGCCGGTGGACGCGACCACGGCCACCCCGGGATGGTCGTAGTGGTGGTCGTACGCGGTCTCGGAGGCGCTCTCGCCGGGCAGACCGTAGGAATTTGAGACGTACTTGGCGCCCAGGCGTACGGCAGTGTCCACCGCGGTGCCCAGGTCGTCCAGGCTTGCCGAATCACCTTGCACGAGAAGGATGTTGCACGCCGGACAGGCGGCGGAGACGGCGTCGAGATCCAGCGCGGTCTCCAGTGCCCAGCCCGCGTCGTCGGCTGGGTAGTCCGTGCCGCCGCTCTGATCGACCTTGCGGAAGCAGCCGTTGGCGGTGGTGCACTCGGGCAGCCCGTAGTGCGTGCGGTACGCGGCCAGGTCGGCCTCGGCGTGGGAGTTGCCGTACGCGTCGACGATCGCCACCGTCCGGCCCTCGCCTCCGGCGGGAAGACTGTAGGCCGCCTGGATGTCGGCCGGGCCCAGCGCCGCGGACGGGGGCGCGCTCGCCTGCGGCCGGACGATGTGGTCGGAGTCGGTGCGCACATCGGCGAAGCACTGGGCCACGCCGGCCTTGAGGCTCGGGTTGTTGCAGGCGGCCGGGACGTAGTTCTGCGGGACGTTGTCCTGCGGCACGGCGTTGAGCAGGTCGGAGGCCTTGGAGGAGTCGGCGTCCGACGAGGACGCCGGGGAACTGGGGGTGGCCGCGGCGGCGGCCGGCTGTACCGCGGCGAGAACTCCGGCGCCGAGACAGCCGGCTATGAGCAAGGAGAGGGGAGCGCGCACGCGCGCACGTCTTGAGGACAGCGAGAAGGACAGCAAGGGGGCACCCTATTCGTCATGTTCAGGACTCGATCGGGCCGAGATCAGAGGGGTTCGTCATTGCTGTACGAGTCGTCCGCACAGGCGGGGTCTGCCGTCGTGTCGTCGGCGGGTACGCCCGGTGCAGCGGGCGTACGTTCGGGGGTGTGCTGCTTGTCCGACGGATGGATGCCTCTCCGGCCATGTCCGGGTGAAGGCGGGCTCTCGGATCCTGCGCGCACTGAGTATCGACGGTTGCCGTATGGCTTCGCGATGGGGCGGATGACCTAAAGATCGGAGCCCGCGCCGGCCGTGTGCCCTTCCGACGGGGTGATCCCGGCCTGCGTCACACTGACCGCGAGCGCGGTGCGCGAGGTCACTCCGTATTTGCGCATGGCGGAGTTCAGCTGCGCGGCAACGGTCTTCGGGGAACGGGAAAGTGCGCGTGCGATGGCCGGGTTGGTCAGACCGGTGAGCAGCAGCCGGACCACTTCCAGCTCGCGCGGAGAGAGTTGGTCGCCGTAGCCGCGCCGCCCACCGCGCCACACCGGTCGTACCGGCGCCCCGGCCGCACGGAGCGCGACGTGCACCCGGTCGGCGTCCGTCCGGGCTCCCAGAGCCGTGAATCCGGCCTGCGCGCGGGCGAGTTCGGCCAGTCCGGTATCCCTCTCCCCCACTGCCAGCAGGCAGCCAGCCCGGCGTTCGGCGGCGAGCAGCGCCTCGTACGGTCGGGGCAGGCGCTTCCAGGCGGCGGTGGCCCGGCCGAACGCGGCGGCTGCTTCGACGCCGCGGCCCTCGCCCTCTGCCAGGATTCCGCGACACGTCTCCAGAGCCGCGTCCGCCACCGGCAGGTTCTTGCCGGCGAGCCCTTCTGTGAGGTCCGCGACGAACTTCCTTGCCTGGTCCGGCCGTTCGACCGCGAGTAGCGCTCCGGTCCGTACCGGTGCGAACTCGGTGGCCCACAGCCAGATGTTCTTGCGGGCCACGACGTCGGCCGGACCTTCCGTCAGCTCCAGCGCCTCGGCGGCCGACCCCTCGGCGAGCCGGATCCGCGCCAGGGCGGCTGCGGGCTCCAACGGCAGATCCACGATGCCGCGCCGCAGCCCCGCGTCGAGCACCTGGCGCAGACGCTCCTCGACGGTTCCCGCCCCGCCGCCGGTCATCGCCTCGGGGCCGGGGTCCGCTGCGCCGCCGGCCGTCCCCTCAAGCAGAGCCATGATCAGCAGGGCGTCCAGTTGGAGCAGGGGTTCCGCGTCCACCGCTGCCAGGGCGGCGGCTCGCTCGGCCAGTCCGTCCCAGGCACCGGTGAACCAGTCCAGGTGCACCAGCGTCACCAGGATCATGTCGTGGAGCCGTTGGTATCGGTGTTGTTCGGCTCTGGCCAGTGCGGTCGTCAGCAGTTGCCTGGCCTCGTCGTAGCGGCCCCAGCGCATGGCCCCGTTGCCGATGTTGAGTCCACTGCGGGCCAGTTGCATCATTCCTTCCGGGGTCGCCGCGGTGCCGGGCAGTTCCGCGGCGACGGCCCAGCCCGCCTCGTCGCCCATGTCCAGCAAGGAAGTCGCCCGGTCCACCACCAGAGCAAGCCGCTGCTCCGCCGTCATCGGGAGCCGGGCCGCGACGGCCGCCCGGTCCAGCCAGCGGCGGTGCTCCGCAGCGGACATCAGAGTGCTCGGCGGACTGCCGAGGATGTTCATCGCCCACGCGGCCTGGAACGGTTCGCCGGCCAGATCCGGCAGTGCCCTCTCCAGTTCGGCCGCACCGGCCGCGTACTCCCCCGCGTGCAGCAGCATCCTCCCCAGCTGCGTGCGGACAGCAGCACGGTCGTGCGGGGCGAGCGCCTCGGTGTCCAGCACCCCGCGCAGCGCGCGGGTCAGATCGCCGCGACCGACGAGCCCGGAAAAGGCCAGGACCGGCATCTTCTGCGCCCACCGGGCCACCGAGGCGGCGGGCGGATCGCTCTCGGTGAGCAACTCGTGCAGCAGTCCGACGGCGGTGCGATGGTCCCCGGAGGCGAGCGCGAGGTCGGCGGCCCGTTCGGCGTACTGACGCCACTGCCCGGTGTCCCCCGCCTCCCGGTAGTGGTGGGCGAGCCGGGCCACCGGCTGCGGCGTCATGGCGCGCAGCGAACTGCCCGCTCCTCGGTGCAGGGCTCGGCGGTCGGGCGCGGGGGTCATGTCGTAGACCGCGCGGGCCGCCAGCGCGTGCCGGAAGCTGACCCGGCCTGCCCGGTCCTCGCCGAGCAGTCCGCTGCGTACGGCGTCGTCCACGGCCCGGCTGACAACGTTGTTCGGGAGCCCGCTCACCGTCGCGAGGACGGCCGGGCCGACCGGTTCGGCCAGCACGGAAGCGGCCTGCAGCACGCGTTGTGCGACCGGGGTGAGATGCGAGGCTCGCTCGGCGACGGCGTCCCGGATGGTCGGCGGCACAGCGAAGTCGGCCGACGTCCTGCGCACCCACTCGCCGTCGCGCCGGACCAGATCGGCCCGGTCGCGCAGCAGCCGGACGGACTCCTCGATGGCCAGCGGCACACCGTCGGTCCGTTCCTGGAGGAACGACGCGAACGTCTCGGAGACGTGTTCCCCGTCGAGCATCGACGACATCAACTCGGCGGTCTGCGGCACGTCCAGCGCGCCGAGAGTGATCCGTACGTGCCCGGTGCCGGCCGGTGGCCGGGAGGTCAACCGCATCAGCGCGGACTCGGGCGCCACGTCCTCGGGACGGTAGGTCAGCACCAGGCTCATCCGGCGGGAACGGCGGGAGGCGAGGAACAGCAGGAAGTCCAGGGTGGCTTCGTCCGCCCAGTGGACGTCCTCCAGGACGAGGACGCCGATACCCATCGCGTCGAGCAGTTCGGCGAGTGCGCGGAAGAGCCGGTGCCGGGCGGCGCCCGCGTCCGACAGCGCCTCGGGGGACGGCGGCAGGTCCTGCCCCCACTCGGGGAACAGGGGCCGCAGCACCCCGGCGAGGGAGGTGAGGGTCAACTCGGCCACATCGGGCCGGGCTTCGCGGGCGGCATCGACGAACGGGCCCAGGGTGAGGGCCTCCCGGAAAGGGGGGCACATGGCGGCCAGTGGCCGTCGGGCGGCGACACCGGGCTCGTCCAGTGCCTCCTGCACAAGTCGGCTCTTGCCGATTCCGGCTTCGCCCTCGACGAGAACCATGGCCGGCGGCCGGGCCAAGGCATCTGTCAGCCGGTGCAGTTCGACCGCCCGGCCGACGAAACGCGGAACGCTGAGGCTGGGCGGCACACGCGGGAGACCGTCCTCCGCAGAGCGCTCCATCCGACCGCCTCCCCCACTCCGCCCAAGGTCTGCGCGACCCGAACGCCGGCTGACTGTGCGGGCCCCACCACCGCAGCATGCCACTACGCCCGTACCGATCGCGCTCGGGTATGCCAACTGCTTTCGATCCAAGGGTTACTGACGAAGCATCAGTTATTGACGGATCGTCGGACAGGACGAGGCGGCCGGCTGTAGAACCGACCGATGTTCAGCCAGACCCGTTCGATCACCTTCGTGAAGAGGGAGTAGCGCTGGAGACAGCCGCGTGGTCCCTCTCAGGATCGGGCCGGATGGCGGACACCGCCGCCCGCACGTCACACCACCCCACCGCCGAGTCGAACCGGAGCCGGTCATCCCATCCCCAGGCCCGCCTGTTCGAAAGGGATGTTCAACTGCAAGCCCATGGCTTGTCGTCCGGCGGCCGGCGGCAGCAGCCTGGGTTGTCCGGCTCGGCGGACTACACATACGGCTATCCACCGCTGACCGCTCTGCTCGCCGCACCGGTCCACGCCCTCCTGCACACGTCGGCGGCAGCCACCCTGGTCACCACGGGCGCGCTGATCGCCGGAACGGTCACGCTGTGGCTGCTGCTGCCCGCCCCCTGGCGGTCGGCGGCCACCGCCGTGTGCCTCGGCTTCGGCATCCTCCCCGGCTACGCCCGCTCCGGCTACCCGGCGATCGTCGCCCTGGCCCTGCTGATCCCGGTGGCGGTCTACTGGCCGACCACCGGAGCAGGCGGACGCCTGGGAGCGAGCGGGGCGCTGCGGGCCGTGTGCCTGGGCGCCGCCTGCGCCGCCCAGCAACTGGCCTGGTTCTTCGCCCCGTTCCTGCTGATCGGCCTGTACGCGGTAAGGCGCGGCGAACTCGGCGCCCGTCCCGCGGCTGCCGTGCCGGCCCGTTTCGCCGGAGTCGCCGCGCTGACGTGGGCCGCCGTCAACGCCTACTTCGCCGCACAGGGTTTCTCCGCCTGGCTGCACGGACTGCTGCTCCCGATCACCCAGAAGGCGATCCTGCACGGCCAGGGACTGATGGGCATCTCCTACTACTTCACCGACGGCAGCAGCCGCCTCGACTACTACTCCTACGCCAGCGAGCTGCTCCTCGTCGGCCTGCTCGCCGCGACCCTGCTGTTCGTCCGCCGCCTGGGAACGGCGCTGACGGTCCTGCCCTGGCTGTCCTTCTACCTCGCCACCCGCTCCCAGGACGGCTACTTCCTGATGATGACCCCGCTGTGGCTGGCCGCCGCGACGGTCCCGTCCTCGGCCCTGACCCATGCCTGGCAGCCCCGTATCCCCCGCCTCACCGGCCGCCCCGCCAAGGCCACCGTGGCGATGGCGCTGGTGACCCCGGCACTGCTGTGCGCCTGCATCGCCTCCGCAAGCCCGCCGCCCCTGCGTATGGCACTCACCACTCACCTCACCGGCCGGTCCCACCCCGCCGTCACCTCCGTCACGGTGCGGGCGGCGAACACCACCGGGACCGCCCTCACCCCCCACTTCGCCAGCCGCGTCGGCCAGGGCGCCTCCAACTGGTGGACCATCACCTCCGGCCCCGCCACCCTCGCCCCGCACAGCACGGCCGTGTACGTCGTACGGCCCGCCGGCGGCCACCGCGCACTGCCAGGCGCGCATCGGCGCATGTACCTCATCGCTCTGACCGGTACGCCGATGACGATCAGCACCGCCCGCATCGAGGCCACCTCGTAGCTCCCGAGCCGGTGAGGGGCAGCCGAACGGAGAACGCGGCGCAGGCCGGGAAGGCGGCGATCCACGGACGACCGACGTGGGCGGTGGCCATGTGCACGGTCGGCCCGAAGGAGACGGTCACCGTTCCTGGGCACGAGAGCCACTGCCCACCCACCGGGCAGGACACCCTTCGTACCCTGCACGTCACCCGGCCTACGGCGCCCTCCGGCCAGGTGACGTCCTATCGCGTGACGGCCGGGCACGCCCAAGCCGGTCACGCTGTCCGCCGAGTGCTTCAGTCGCGCGCGCCAGGCCGCGGAGGCGACGACGCAGACAGGGCGGGGCGCCGACGCTCCTGGAGATGGGCGTAGGCCATCAGGCCCGTCAGGACTGCCAGGAGTACGGCCGACGAACCCGGCGTACCAAGGTCGAGGCCCCCCTTGGCGACCGGCTTCGTCAGGAAGTCACCCGCGGTGGCGCCAAGTGGACGGGTGAGGACGAAGGCGATCCAGAACAGCAGCACGTTCGGCACCGCGGGCGCCTTCATCAGTGCGACGAGCACCAGCAGCACGCCGGTGACGAGCGCCGCCCCGCCGGCGTAACCGAGGCCCGAGCTGTCGGACAGGAAGTCGCCCATGGAGGTGCCGAGGGTGTTGGAGACGAGGATCGCGGACCAGAACAGCGCCTCGCCGCGGAAACTGACGATGTCCCGGATGACGAACGTCATCCCGGTCAGTTTCCACACGGCGAAGATGATGACCAGGACCGAGATCAGGATCGCCGCGCCGGCCGGGTAGCCGAGGCCGAGGCCCTGCGGTCCCCAGCCCAGTGAAGTGGCGCCGTTGGCAAGGTACTTGGTGCTGGCGTCGCGGTTCATGAAGTCGGACATCGTGGTGCCGGCCGTGCTGGTCGACAGGATGACCGTCCAGTAGAAGAACGGGTTGTAGCGCCTGCAGCGCAGCTGCACGACGAGGGTCACCACGAAGATCAGGAACAGCGCGATCGTGGTGAGGAAGTAGCCGAGCTTCAGGGTCTGGGCGAAGAGGTCACCGGCCGTCTCGCCCAGGGTCGTCGCCGCGATCTTCATGATCCAGAAGGCGAGGGTGACCTCGGGCAGCTTCTTCGTCACCGACTTGACGGCGGCCACCGTCCGCCGGTGCGTAGGGGCAGCGTCCATGTCGGTGTCGGTGTCGGTGTCGGTGAGGGCTTCCGGAATCTCCAAGGTGCCGGACACTCCTGTTCTGTACGTGGGGGGGTGTGGAAGGGCGCCCGTTCCCGCGAAGGAAACTGGCGCCCTGTAACGCGTGGTCCGGCCGTGGGGGACGACCGCCGGGTCCGACTCTGTCGATCAATTCCTGAACGCTTCCTGAACGCCTCCCGTGCTGTTCAGGCCGCCTGTCCCGCGACGGGCTCGCGGTCGATGACGTCCTTGCGGGTCACCGTCAGGAACACCACCAGACCGAGGATGACCGCCAGGAAGAGGACGCTCGTCACAACGGTGCCCAGGCCCAGGCCGCCGTCACCGGTGGGCTGGGAGAGGTAGTCGCCGATCGAGGCACCCAGCGGCCGGGTGAGGATGTAGGCGATCCAGAAGCTCCACACAGCGTCCAGGCCGAGAGCGAAGCGGGCGATCCCGACGGCGGCGATGGCCAGCGCGAACAGGACGGCCGAAAGCCAGTAGCCGAGGTCCATACGCTCGGAGACCAGGTCGCCGGCCGCCGTGCCGAGGGCGAAGGTGAACAGCACCGCCAGCCAGTAGAAGGACTCACGGCTGGTGGTGTCGATGCTGTGGATGGACAGCGTCCCCTCCCGCCGGTACCAGACGACGAACACGACAGCGAGGACGATCCCGAACACCGTGGTGGTCGTCTCCAGCGGCACACCCATGTTGTCGGTCAGGTTGTCGCTGATCAGCGTGCCGACCACGCTGATCAGCGCCACGGCCAGCCAGTACACGCCCGCACGGTAGGCGGTGGTGCGGAACTGGACCACCAGGACGACCGCGAGCAGCGCGCTCATCAGCACCGACACGCCGGTCAGACCGAGCCCGGCCTTCTCGTTGAGCAGGTCGGCCGCCGTCTCGCCGACCGTCGTGCACAGCACCTTGATCACCCAGAAGTACAGGGTGATCTCGGGAACCTTGTTGAGGCGCAGACGGTGAGGGTGCCGGCCGGGACCGTCGGCGTCCCGTGCGGCTTCAGGTGTTTCGGACAGTTCGTAGGTCATGGGGCGTGACCCTGCCAGCGGCCACCTGAACACATCCTGACTGCGCGTGCTGATCACCAGCCCCACACGTACCCGTCCGAGAAGGATGCACTCGTGTACACCCATCTGTCCCACCCGCACATACCGGCGTCCCGTCCCGCCCCTGCCCTCGTGACGGAAGTAGGCCGCCGTGAACCCTCCCGCTGTTTCCCACTCACCTGTTGACCGTGCGACGAACTGGCTGCGCCGTCGGCTCGGCCGCGCCGTCCTGGTCTCCTATGCCGCCGCTCTGCTCCTGCCGAGGCCCGGCCTGTGCCTGCGCCGGCCGCACACCCTGCCACTGGGCGGACCGGCCCACCTGACCCTGCACACCACCTCGCTCCTGCTGTCCCTGGTGCTCCTCTCGGCCGGGCTCCAGGTGCCCGTCCGCGCGCTCGGCCGCGTGCTGCGGCGCCCCAAGGCCATGCTGGCCGGAATCGCGCTGCACCTGGCGATTCCGCTGCTCGTCGTGCCGTTCGTCGCCTTCCTGCTGCGCGGCACCCCCGGCTCCGACGGCGGCAGTGGACTGCTCACCGCGATGATCCTGATCGTGGCCATGCCCGTGGCGGCCGGCGCCACCGTGTGGACCGCCAAGGGCGAGGGGGACCAGCAGACCATGGTCGGACTCGTCCTCGCCTCCACCCTTCTCAGTCCTCTCACCACACCGCTCCTGCTGGCGGCTCTGGCACCGCTGCTCAGTGGCGGCTATGCACAGACGCTCACCAGTACGAGCGGCTCCGCCCGGAGCGGATTCACCCTCGCCACCGTTGTCCTGCCGTGTGCCGCGGGTCTCCTGTGCGCGCTCGTGCTGCCGTCGTCGTGGCACGGCCGTCTCCTGCGGGCCGTGGTGCCTTCGGCTCTGGCCGGTTCGCTGGTTCTGACCTACGTCAACGCCAGTGGCGCCCTCGGCTCCTTCCTGGCCCGACCGCGTCCGCTGCTGTTCGCCACAGCCCTCGGAGTGGCCGCCCTGGTGTGCGTCCTGTCCTTCGTGCTGGGCCGTCTGGCGGCCCGTGTCCTGCGACTGGACGCTCCAGTGGCCTCGTCGCTGATCCTGGCCTGCGGCATGAACAACAGCAGCGCGAGCGCGGTGCTGATCACGACCTCGCTGCCCGACAAGCCCCACCTGCTGCTGCCGGTGCTCGCCTACGGGCTGTTGCAGAAGACGGCCGCCAACCGGGTCGTCGCCAGACTGCGGCCCGCATCCCCCGCGGTGTCCTGGCGCGTCACGCTCTACAGGTCCGCAGCCGGTGCTCGTCGGACCTGCCCGCCGGGGAGCCGCCTCAGGAGCTGGAGGTCACCGGGGCCGGTTCTGCCTCGGGGGCGGAGGAACGCCTGCTGCGCCGGAGTGCGGGCAGGGGTGGCGGGGTGAGGAAGCCCTCTGCGCGGGCGCTGGCCAGGCCGATACGGGGGATGTCACCGCTCTTGGCGAACAGCAGGAAGCGGGGCTCCCACACGGGCCGGTACTTGGCGTTGGCACGGTAGAGGGACTCGATCTGCCACCAGCGGGAGAAGAAGGTGAGCATCGAGCGCCACAGCCGCAGTACCGGGCCCGCGCCGAGGCGGGCACCGCGTTCGAAGACCGAGCGGAACATGGCGAAGTTCAGCGACACTCGCCGTACGCCCAACTCCTGTGCCCGCGAAAGCAGTTCAACGACCATGAACTCCATCAGGCCGTTCTCGCAGGCGCGGTCCCGGCGCATCAGGTCCAGGGAGAGGCCGTGCTCGCCCCAGGGGACGAAGCTGAGCAGGGCGCGCGGTTCACCGTCGGCGTCGCGGCATTCCAGCATCACGCAGCGGCCGTCGCCGGGGTCGCCGAGCCGTCCCAATGCCATGGAGAAGCCGCGTTCGGTCGGTCCGTCACGCCAGTGGTCGGCCTTGTCGATCAGCAGCGCCATCTCGTCGTCCGTGATGGCCTCGTGGCGTCGGACGCGCACCGTGTATCCGGCCCGGTGCACCCGTTTGTGCGCCTGCCGCACCCCTCGCATGGCACGTCCTTCGAGGGTGAAGTCGGCGATCTCCACGATGGCCTCGTCGCCCAGTTCCAGGGCGTCCAGCCCATGCCGGGCGTAGATGGTGCCGGCCTCCTCGCTCGCGCCCATGACCGCCGGGGTCCAGGCGTGCCGGCGGGCCTCTTCCAGCCACGCGTCGATGGCGCCGGGCCACGCCTCGGGATCACCGATGGGATCGCCGGAGGCCAGGCTGACGCCGCCGACCACCCGGTAGGTGACAGCCGCCTTCCCGCTGGTGGAGAAGATGGCGGCCTTGTCGCGGCGCAGCGCGAAGTAGCCGAGGGAGTCCCGCTCACCGTGCCGGGCCAGCAGGGCGCGCAGCCGCTGTTCGTCGTCCTCGCCGAGCAGGGCGCGACCGCGCGGCGCACGGAAGCAGGCGTACAGGACGAGCAGGAAGGTCGCCGCGATCAGGATGTTGATGAGGACGTCGACCCAGCGCGGTGCGTGCACGGCGTCGATGCGGTCGGCGAGCGGGCCGACGCTGATGCCGCGCAGCAGGGTGTAGGCGATCTCGTCGGCCGGCGTGGCGCCGGGCAGCTTGTTCGTGGCGGCGACCAGCAGCGTGCCGATCGTGCCGCTGACGAGGAGACCGCCCGCTCCCACGGCGAGGGCAAGCTTCGGGTTGGAGCGGTCCCCGACGGCATTGAACTCCCCGCGCCCGAGGAGCAACGCGGCCACGAACAGGCCGGTGAGCAGCAGGGAGCCCCAGTTGGTGACGTGCTCGCGGTACGCGTCCTGGGTCATGGCCAGCGCGTAGAGCGCGAACAGTCCGCCCGCGAGCATCAGGTTGAAGATCCACGCGGCCCGTTTGCGGCGCCGCATGACCATGGCGAGGAAGAGGGCCAGCGCCGCCGAGATGAGCCCGGCGGTGGCCAGGTACGGGGTGAAGTACTCACCGACGTTGTGCTCGTGGACCTCGTCGCGGAACGGCACCGAGACCACCGCTGCCAGGTTGAGCACGGCCAGCAGCCGCAGGTACCAGACCGTGGCCGAGGCCGCGCCCTTGCGCAGCCGGGTGGGTGGGCGTGGTGGCCCGGCCGGGGAGGGAACCGGGTCCGTGGGCGTGTGCTGTCGGAGGTTGGAGGGCGAGAGGTGTGCGGGCACCGTGGGGTTCACCTCGAAGGGAGGCCGGGGACACCGGCGTGGGCGGGGACGGATGAGGAGCCGGGTCGGCGGATTCGCGTACGAGGCTCTGACGCCTGACCTGGGCTGTTCGTTCGGCGGCGCACTGTACGCGTTTCCAGGCGCCGAGGTCGTCGCCGGCGGGCCGGACCGGGCCCGCTCGCGAAGTCGTCCGAGGACGGCCTGCACCAGGTCGGCCGGGAGACCGTCGCCGACGTCCTCCTGGATTTCGACCGGCGCCGGAGTCTTGCCGGTGGCCCACAGCATGGTGAGGAACTCGCTCTCCGGAACCGGCCGCCGTGACTGTCGACGGGCGGCCGCATCTCGGCCTGGCCTCCGTCGCGGGCGTGAAGTACGAAAGTGGCCTTGCCGGTGACGATGCCGACCGGGGACAGCCGCAGCACGATCCGTCCCCGGCGCGGCCGGACCCCGTCGACCGCTGCGGTGCGCTCCAGGGGAGTGCGCGCTAGTTTGACCATGTTTGACACGGCTCCTGCAAGTGACCCTACAACCTGTAGGGTAATGACCACTCTACCGGCTGTCAGGGGCGAGGGACGGACGATGACGAGAGCCGTGCAGACCGTGATATTCCACCGCATAAACGGGCAGGAGCCGCCACTCGGCCCGGCCACGGGACGGGGCCGCAAGGGCCAGTGGTGGCTGGCGGCGGTGGCGGGCGCCTTCGTCCTGGCCCAGTTGGCGGTCGTACGGCCGGGGATGGGGCTGGGCTGGGACGAGTCGGTGTACGTCAGCCAGGTCAGCTCCCACGCCCCGGCGTCGTTCTTCAGCGCCCCGCGCGCCCGCGGCATCTCGCTGCTGGTGGCACCGGTCGCCGGATGGTCGTCGTCCACCCCGCTCCTGCGGGTCTACCTGGCGCTGCTGGCGGGTCTCGGGCTGTTCCTGGCGCTGCGCGCCTGGCGCGGCCTGTTCCCGGTCCGGGTGCTCGCGCTGGGCGGCGCCCTGTTCGCGAGCCTGTGGGTGACCGTCTTCTACGGCCCGCAGGCCATGCCCAACTACTGGGTGGCGGTCGGCGCCCTGGCAGGCGTCGGCTGCTTCCTTCAGTCCCAGACCGACCGCACCCGGCGTGGTCCGGTGTGGGGGCTGGCGGCAAGTGCCCTGCTGATGGCCTGGATGCGGCCCACGGACGCGGTATGGGTGAGCCTGCCGCCGCTCTTCGCCCTGGTAGTTCTTCGCCAGTGGCGGCACGGGCGGCTGCTCCTCGCTCTGGCGGGCGGGCTGGCGGCCGGGACGGCCCAATGGGTGATAGAGGCTTACGTCCGCTTCGGGGGCCTTGGCCGGCGGCTGTCCGAGGGATCCGACATCCAGGGCGGTCTCGGCTGGCACGTCGCCATCGGTGACCAACTGCGCAGTCTGGGCGGGCGTTCGCTGTGCCGCCCGTGCACCGGCGCGATGCCGAACCCGGCAGTGACGGCCTGGTGGTTCGCTCTGCCGGTGCTGGCGGCCATCGGGCTGGCCGTGGCCGCGCGGGGCCGGCGCACCGCGCCCACCGCACTGCCGTTGGCCTGCGCGGTGACGGCGGCCATCCCGTATCTGTTCCTCATCGGATACGCCGCGCCCCGCTTCCTGCTGCCCACCTACGCCCTGTTGGCCATCCCGGTCGCCGACGCGCTCGCATGGCTCGTCACCGCGCCGGGCAGGGCCTGGCGCCCGGTCACCGTGACGCTGGTGGCTATGGGGCTGGCCGGGCATCTGGCGGTGCAGTACGCGGTGCTGGCACACACCGTCCAGCGCACCACGGCCGCCCACAAGGGCTGGGAGCGCACCGCCGACGCACTGCGCCGGGAGGGCGTACGCCCGCCGTGTCTGCTCACCGGGTCGTCGGCCCTCCCGATCGCCTTCTACGCGGGGTGCGGCTCCGCCAGTACCGAAGGGCCCAACGCCAACATCAACGCCCCGACCATCGCCCAGACGGCCCAGCGGATGCCGGTAGCCGTCCTCACCACCGGCACGGACCGGCCGCCTTCCTACGCCCGCGGATGGAGGCTCGTACGGCTGGACGGTGCCGTGTACGCCTACATCGCCCCCACCTCATGACCGCTCCCCCACACCCCGCGCCTCACGGGGCGACGCGCCCACCCGGCACTCCACTGCGCTTCTCTCGCCGTCCGCCGCGGCCGTGCCCGCGGCCCTGCACCGGGCTGTCGTCGACGCCGGCATCGAGTAACCCGCACGGCCGACTCACGGTGGCGGCGGGGCGGTGGCCCGCTCCTTCGCCTTGCCGCGGTCCTCAGCGCCGTACCCGGAACACCCAGGTGCGGTAGGACCAGAAGCGGAAGAGGGTCCCGCACACGATCCCCATGACCTTGAAGAAGTTGCTCTGAAGGGCCGAATCCCAGCCGAAGTCGTACGTCGCGACGTACAGCACCCCGTTCTCGATGATCAGGCCGACGACGCTGAA
The DNA here is from genome assembly GCF_040655035.1 of Streptomyces sp. NPDC050549. Classification (NCBI taxonomy): domain Bacteria; kingdom Bacillati; phylum Actinomycetota; class Actinomycetes; order Kitasatosporales; family Streptomycetaceae; genus Streptomyces; species Streptomyces sp. NPDC050549. The sequence goes on along the minus strand of NZ_JBFAJD010000006.1, from coordinate 215,483 downwards.
AAAACAGAAGAGCGCGAACTCCGCGGCACGCCCTTGCGGGTCGCGGTGCCGATAGGCGAAGTACCGGAAACCCAGGTAGTTGAAGACTATTGCCACGCTGCTCGCAATGACGCTGCACCGCACCACGGGCAACGATGTCACCGCCCGGCTGAGATTGAACACGGCGAGATTCACCCCGACGCCCAGCCCACCGACGGCACCGAACCTGGCGACCTCCCGAGGCAGCGCGGAAGGATCCGTGCGCTTCGTGTCTCGTTCATCCACGGATTTCACCGGACGCGCAGACCTCCAGACGTTCGGGATTCGCCCTGTCGCGCCCCGAGGCAGTCGGCCGGACCGCAGGTGCGTACGCAGGTCACCGGCCGTCGGATCGTTGTCCAGCCGCGACCGGGCCGCCCGGCCCGTTGAGCATCAGAACCCATTCCGACGTGTCACGGTGCGATCTTTCAGAGCACCGTAACCCGGCCGCCCTCGCGAGGCGGTGATGTCGCGCCCGGGTGCCTGACCGATACGGTCGGAGTGGCATCACCTTCTCCGAAAGCAAGGGCGACATTAACTACAAATGTGACCGATTCTCGTGAAGTAAGAGATTTCACGAAATTGGAACCCGGCCTCCCATTCTCTCCCGTCCTACAGGACGGAGATGGGGGTCGAAATCGGTGACAGTCCAGTGAATACGATCGACGCGTTCACGCGGCGGTTCGCGCCGATTCTCGATCCACGGTCTCAGCAGCGAGGGTGGCGTTTCGAGCTGGGGAAAGCCCTGCCGACGCTGATGTCGTTCGCCGCCGTGCGCTGACCGGTGCGGTCATGGCGACCTTGTGGTCGCTGCACCTGGGCAGGCACCCTCGCACCGTGTTCGGCCCGGAATGGGACGGCCGCTGGTACTGGCACATCTCCCAGTACGGCTACGGCCTGGTCGTCCACGGCAAGGGGGGCCACAGCGTCTTCAACGACCTCGAGTTCTTCCCCCTCTTCCCTGGTCCGATTCGCGCCGTGAGCACGGTGGCACCGATCGGCCCGGTCAATGCCGCGCTGCTCATCGCATGGAGTGCCGCCCTGGTCGCGGCCTGGGGCGTGTACGCGATCGGCGAGCTGCCGTCGTCTGACCGTCGGCGTGCCGGGCGTTAACCGGCCGCTTCCCAGCGCCGGTGCCATGACCGATCTCCGGTCGCAGACTTCCGGGAGGGCAGTGACGATGGCGCCTGTACGCACAGCCGCCTCCGTAGGACTGGCGCTGGCCGCGGCGGTGATCACCGGCTGTTCGGGATCCGGCTCGCACGCGGGGCCCGCTACGTCCGCCGCCCCGGCCGGCGTCGGCAACGCCCGGGCGACCCCCCGCGCCCACCGGTCGCATCCGCCCGGCGACATCCCCGACAACCAGGTGTACGTGGCCTACCGGCCCACCGGCGGTTTCACCGGATTCACGGTGAATGGTGGCCCTCACCACGGCCACGCTGCTGATGCTGGTCCTCACCCTCGCCTTCAACACCGTGACCCAACGCCGCCTCCAGCACCAGGCCGACGACGAGTTGCGCGCCCGCGCCGTCGCCGTCGCAACGACGGCCGACACCAGCGGCACGACGGTACGCGTCCTGGAGACCTCTCACGACGATCTCCTCGACGCCAACGTGTGGATCTACGCCGGCCGACACCTGCTCGAACAGCCGCCCGCCGCCGGCCCCTTGCCCCCCGTCGCCGACGCGCTCGCCGCGCGGGGCGGACAGCGGTGCCTCACCACCACGATCCACCGCCCCCTGCCCCTGTGTTCCCATCAGGTACCCGGAGCGGCCGGCCGGGCCACGGTGGTCACCGCACTGGACCTCTCTCCCTACGGGAGTTCGGCCGACACCCTGCTCGTCAGGTCCCTCTCTGGACACCGTCATGCTCGCGTGCACCTACGCCCTGACCCGGCTGGCGGTCGACCGCGCGCTACGCCCCGTCCGCACGATGACCGACCAGGCCCGCCAGCGGAGCGCCGTGGCATCCGAAGAACGCTTCGGCAGCAAGCGGCATCCCGCCGGACTCGCCCGCCTCGGCACATCCTTGGACGCCATCCTTGACCGCATCCGCACCCCGCTGAGCCGGATCATCGCCGAGCTCGCCTGGTGGCAGGCCCACCAACGCACCACCGACCGGACCCGCACCACCCACCGGGTCATCGCGGACGCCGCCGAGTCCATGCGCACCATCTGCGACACCCTCCTGGACGACGCCCGCGACGGCACCCTCACCGCACCGGGCACCGCCGAGGCCATGCCCACGCTCCATCACGTCGCCGAAACCCTCGACGCGCCAAGCCACCTGAAGCTGACCATCGACGGACCACACCTGACCGCCGGAGTCCCACCCGCCGCCCTCCTCGAACGCATCATCAGCCCACTCCTCACCAACGCCTGCCGCTACGCCCACTCCCGCGTCACCGTCCAGGCGTACCACGCGCCCGACGGCGTTCGGGTCGACGTCATCGACGACGGACCCGGCGTTCCGCCCCCGTTCGCCGGACAGCTCTTCGAGCCCGGCCGTCGCGCGGATCCCGGCGACGGCGACGGCGGCGCGGGCCTCGGACTGCCGCTGGCACGACGCCTCGCCCGCTCCACAGGCGGCGACGTGGCCTACGCCCCCCGGACACAGGGCCAGCAGGGGCGCGGTTCGTGATCAGTCTGCCTGCCGGTTGAGAGCGACCACGCTCGGCGAACATCGGTGCATCCCGGCGTGATGTCGTACAGGTTGTGCGTACGAGAAATGACCAGATGCCCACGGAAGCCGAGAACGGCCCCCCGCCAGGACAGCCTGAGTGGCCCCAGGCCGCCCCCTGCCACCTTTGTGGCCGACGGCCATCCGGTCGGCGACGGAGGCACCGAGCAGGCGAGCCTGTGATCATGGTCGGCGGTTGAGGCGTTCGTCCCAGGACCAGGGGCCGTTCAGTACGAGTGGGTGCGGCGCAGGGCCAGGGGGCGGCCGTCGGGGTCCGCGAGCAGTCGGTAGAGCGGGGTGACCAGGGCCGTCGTGGTGGGCGACAGACGCGGGGTGCGGTAGGTGCGCAGGCGGCCGGGAGGCCGGGGTCCCTGGCGTCCGCCGTCGTACCACGCGTCCAGCGCTGCGGCCGACTCCGCGAAGGCGCGGAAGGCCTCCACCGGGTCGCACAGTCCCCGCGGGTCGGTGCGGTCCAGATGCTCGCAGGCCAGTTCGAGTCGCAGGTCGCGGGCGTAGGTGCGGGCGCCGTCGCCTAGGCCTCCGGGGTCGCGTGGCTCACGGGGGTCGATCGCCTCGTCCACAACGGCGCAGCTCAACTCGGAATCGTGCGTCCAGGAGCGGCGGTTGACGTTGTCCGATCCGACCGAGGACCACACGTCGTCGATGACGCAGACCTTCGCGTGGACGTACACGGGAGTCCCGGCGTGGTTCTCCACCGAGTAGACGGCGACACGGTCGCCGCCCGCGCGGCGCAGCAACTTCAGGGCGCTGATCCGCCCGACGAGGTTCATCGCGTGCGCCACCCGCCCGTCCTCGTCGGGCTGGGCGGGAATGACGGCGACGAGCCGCAGCCCGGGGTGGGCGGCCAGTGCCTCGGCGAAGCACCGGACGACCCGGGCGGACCACAGGTACTGGTCCTCCAGGTAGACCAGCGAGCGGGCCCGGCGCATGACCTTCTGGTAGCCGCGGGCGATGCTGCGCTCGCCGTGCGGGGCGAAGCCGTAGCCGTGGATGCGGGCCGGGTAGGTGCGCAGTACTTGCACGGTGTGCGTTCCGCAGGGCTCCGGGTCCTCCAGTTGCGGAGGCAGCGTGTCCGCTGTGGTGTCCTCATGGTGCAGGAGTTCTCGCAGCCGCCCCAGCGGGCTGCGGCTGAGCGGGGCCGGGTCCTCCCAGCGTTCGCGGAAGTTGGCTTCGACATCGCCGACGGCGGGGCCGTGGATCGCGAGCTGGACGTCGTACCAGGGCGGACGCGAGCCGTAGACGGCGGCGAACGGCTGGCTGAGCGGGTCGCCCTGGTGTGCGGTGTCGTCGCGGCGGCTGTGGCACAGGTCGATGCCGCCGGCGAAGGCGACGTCCCGCTCGGGCCGTCCCGGGTGACGCAGTACGACGGACTTCTGGTGGTGCGAGCCGCCGGGGCGCACCCTCATGTCGAGCAGGCACTCGCCGCCCGCCGCTCTGATCTCCTCACCGAGGTGCCGGTTCTCGCGTTCGCTGAACTGGAAGCGGTCCAGATGAGAACGCCAGATCAGCCCCTTGACGATGACACCGCGCTCGGCCGCCGCACACAGGACCTGTCCGATCTCGCTGCCGGGGCCTGCGAGCCGTTCGTCGGGGTCGCCGCGCCAGTCCGTGAACATCAGCAAGTCGCCCGGTTGTTGGGCGCGGACCGCCTTGAACAGTTCACCGAAGTACACCGCGCCGTGGACGAGGGGACGTACCTGGTTACCCGTCGACCACGCCGCTCCTCCGGGCCGGCGGCTCTCCAAACGGGTCGCGGAGTTACCTCGCTCACCGGGTGCGAGCAGCCAGTCGGCCAGTTCCATGGCTCCTCCTCCCGGGGACAGGGCCCGGCAAGCAGGCATGTCCATCGGTCATCTGTACGCCCAGGCCGCTGTCAGAAGCCCTGGGGCAGGCCTCGGCAGCGTGGTTCCGTGATGTCCGCGATGAGGAGGACGCCGTCCCCGCGGGGTTACCGCCGTAGCGTCTGGACTCTGTCCGACGAGTAGCCCTGGCAGCGGAGCTGAAACCTCGCCGCCCCGGCCTGGGTCACCGCTTCTCAGACGTCGCCGGCGCGCCGAGGCGAAGGCACCGAAGAGAACGAGCCCGATCGCGACGCCGATCAGGAGCCACGGTCCCATCGGTGTCCGTGCGAAGCTGCGGAGGGTCACGTCCACGCTCCCTGCCTCGCGGGGTCCACCGGGGCCCAGGTCCTGGGCCGGCTCCGCAGCGACCAGCGCACGCCGGTCCCCATCCGCCTCGACATCCGGCTACTACACCGGCGCCACCCAGCACGTCACCATGGCAACCACCCCCGTCATCGCCGACATGGTCACCGTTACCGGCCCTACAGCCGACGGTGACGCCACGATCGACCCCACCAGCACCAGCAATCCCGCCACCAACAACCTCAGCCCGGGCACCGGCGACACCCTCGCCAACCTCACCCTCACGCCCACCGACACCAGCGGATCCATCACCCTCAGCAACGACAGCAGCGGCACCACCGACCTCGTCATCGGCTCCAGCGGCTACTGCACCTGACAGCACCAGCCCCTTGAATCCGCGGGGCCGGGCACGCAGCAAGTGCCCGGCCCCGCCCAACTCCCCGCACAGGGCCGACATGCAGCGCGGGCGCCGATCCACGCTCGGTCAGGTTGGCCACCACTGCAGACACCGCCCCGCCTGGACGCGGCCTCGCCGCCTCGGCCCCTGTGGGCCCCTGGACCTTCCCATCGCCCCTCGGGGCAGTCGGACTCGAACCCACGGCCGACGGATCATGAGTCCTTTGAGGATCTCGGCGGGCCTTGTCGATCAGCGCCGATCCACGCCGTTCCTGCAGATCGGACACGTCGACCAGCGTCAGCCCCATGGAATGCTTGTCGGTCTGCTCCTGTCCTTGTGGCCTCTCAATGCCCCCTGGAGGACGATGAGTTGGACACTTTCTACAGCAACGGCCGCGTTCGCCCAGTTCCGCCATGGGAACAGAACCCTCGCGCAACGGATTTCCCTTCCAACGCGCAGGGACTCCCCCCGAAGGTCCACAATCCGCCGGACACGGACAGGGCCCGAATGGACCTTCTGGCGTGTTGCGGACGCCTGCCGGTGAACTGCACTCTGCGGGTTGGCGGCACAGCTGCCGAACCGCTGCCAGGTGGACTCGGCGCCCGGCTCATCGGGCGATCCGGTAGCGGTGTTCGGGACGGCCGGTGACCCCGTAGCGGAGTTCGAGCCGCACCATGCCCTCCCGTACGAGGTAGGAGAGATACCGCTGGGCCGTGGCGCGGGAGACGCCGGTGAGTTCGGCGGCCTGGGCCGCGGACAGGGGGTCGTGGGCGGTGCGCAGGACCTGGTGCAGGAGGGCGAGAGTGGGTGCGGAGTGCCCCTTGGCCGGAACGCGGGGCACGGCCGGTGGCCGAGCGGCGCTGAAGAGGGCGTCCACGTCGGCCTGGTCGGTGCGGGGGGCGAGGCCCAACGCGGCCACCCGGTGCTGGAGTTCGCGGTAGGCGGTGAGCCGTTCGGCCAGGTCGGCGGAGCCGAACGGCTTGACCAGGTAGCCCACGGCGCCGAGCTTCATGGCCGTCCGTACCGAGGTGATGTCCCGGTCGGCGGTGATCATGATGACGTCGGGGCGGGCGCCGCCCTCGTCCGAGCTGAGTCGCCGCAGCACGTCGAGCCCGCTGCCGTCGGGCAGGAAGACGTCGAGCAGCAGCAGGTCGGGGTGGAGGGTGCGCACCGCGTCCAGCGTCTCGGCCACGGTCGCCGCCCGGCCGACCACCTCGAAGTCCTCGATACGGGACGCGTAGTCGCAGTGGATGTGACCGACCCGAAAGTCGTCGTCCACCACCAGGGTCCGGATCATCCGCGGTCACCTCCGGTCGTCGAGGCCGTCGTGAGCTGTGCGTCGCGTGGCACGGGAGTGGCGTCCGGCAGGGGCAGTACGACGGTGAAGACCGCGCCCGGCCCCTCGCTGACCGTGATCGTCCCGCCGTGCCGCTGGGTGAGCCGGTGGACGAGGGCCAGGCCCAGCCCGCGCCGGGCGGTACCCCGGTCGGGCCGGGTCGACCAGCCGTCCTCGAAGATCGACTCGAGGGCGCCCGGCGGAATCCCCGGACCGCTGTCGGCGACCCGCACCATCACCAGGTCGACGGCCTCGACCAGCGAGAGCAGCACCTCCCGGCCACCCGCCGGGGGCGGTCCGCCGGAGGCCGCGTCGATCGCGTTGTCCAGCAGGTTGCCGACGATGGTCAGCAGCCGACGCAGATGCGGAGGGTCCTCGCCGAGCGCGGAGTCCTCACTGAGCACCATCCGTACCCCGCGTTCCGCTGCCACCGTGGTCTTGGCGACGATCAGCCCCACGAGCAGCGCGTTGCCGATCCGTTCGCGCACGGACTCGGTCAGCGCCTGGTCGGCACCGGCCGACTCCACGGCGTACTCGAAGGCGGCGTCGTGGTCGCCGATGTCCAGCAGCCCGGCCACGGTGTGCATACGGTTGGTGAACTCGTGCTGCTGGGCGCGCAGGGCGTCGGTCAGCCCGCGCACCGAGTCCAGTTCGCGCAGCAGTCCGATCAGCTCGGTACGGTCGCGTACGGTGACCACCGCGCCCAGTTCGCGGCCGTGCAGCGTCACCGGCATCCGGTTGACGACCAGGCAGTGGTCGTCGGTCAGCACGTTGAGGTCGGCGCCGCCAAGGGTGCCGTCCAGGGCGCGGCGCAGCCGCCCGTCGGGCAGCACCTCGTCGAGCCGGCTGCCGAGCGCCGTGCCGAGGCCGAGCAGATTGCGGGCCTCGTCGTTGACCACGCTGATCCGGCCGTCGGGAGCGAAGGCGATCACGCCCTCCCGGATGCCGTGGAGCATGGCCTCGCGATCCTGGAACAGTCCGGCGATCTCCTCAAGCTCCAGCCCGAAGGTCGACCGCTTCAGCCGCCTGGCCAGCAGGAACGCGGCAGCCGAGCCGAGGGCGACGGCGATCGCGCTGTACAGGCCGAAGGTGGGCAGCTCCCGCCACAGTTCGCCGAGCACATTGCGTTCCAGAATGCCGGCGGAGACCTCGCCGACCAGCCTGCCCGAGGGCCCGTACAGCGGAGCCTTGCCGTTGGCGGAGCGTCCGAGCCCGCCCGGGTCGGTGCCGACGTGCGACTTGCCGTCGAGGACCACGATCGGATCGCCCGTCGGTTCGCCGATCAGCGCCGGGTCGGGATGCGAGTGGCGTACGCCGTGCAGGTCGATCACGACCACGTACGACGCTCCCGACGCCTTCCGTATCCGTTCGGCGACGGTCTGTACGACGCCGTCGCCGCCTCCGTGCGCCATGGCCTGCCTGATCTGCGGATCGGCGGCCGTGGTCTGCGCGATGTCCAGCGCCCGCTGCTCGTAGGCGCGGTCGATCTCAGCCCGCTGGGCGAACGCGAACAGCACGAAGCCGATGGCTCCGGTGAGGGCCAGGATGGCGAGCTGGTTGGCCAGGATCCGCGCGGAGAGCCTCCCCTTCCCGCCGCGACCGATCCGGATTCGCATGGGCATCACAGGTGCTTTCGCCCTTGTCGTACGGCCGGGCCCGGCCCCTTTGCCGTACCCGTGGTGGCGTGATTGTGTCCCACCGCGGACATTCTGCCCACCCCCGAACCACTGAGCAGAATGCGCAGAACCCCTGTTAACACGACTAACGCGGGATACGTCTGAAACAGCGACGTAACACCGCACGGCCTCTAGCGTCTGCCTTCCTCGACCTCCGAGGACCTCCGAGAGGGGAAGGAGACAGCCTCAAATGGCTTCGCGAAACGACGTCGCGACGGGCCCCGTCGCCGAGACGACCGGCCAGGACAGCGCCCGAGTCGAGATCTCAGGGCTCACCAAACGCTTTCTGACTCCCGCGGGTGAGGTGTTCACGGCACTCCAGGACGTCTCCTTCACCGTGGAGCCGGGCCAGTTCTGTGCGGTGGTCGGCCCGACCGGCTGCGGCAAGTCGACGACACTCAGCATGGTGTCCGGGCTCGACCGGCCAAGCGAGGGCTCGGTCACTGTGGGCGGCCGTGAGGTGGACGGCGTCACCGACGGCGTCAGCTTCATGTTCCAGACCGACGCCCTGCTGCCCTGGAAAACGGTCCTCGGCAACGTCCTGATGGGACCCGTCTTCCGCAGGGTGCCCAAGCAGCAGGCCCACGCCTCGGCACGCGACTGGCTGCGCCGGGTGGGCCTGACGGGGTTCGAGGACCGCTACCCGCACCAGCTCTCCGGCGGCATGCGCAAGCGCGTGGCGATGGCCGCGGCACTGATCAACGAACCCAAGATCCTGATCATGGACGAGCCGTTCGGTGCCCTGGACGTGCAGACCAAGGCGATCATGTCGACCGAACTCCTCGGCCTGTGGGAGCAGATCCGTCCGTCGGTCATCTTCATCACCCACGACCTGGATGAGGCCGTGGCACTCGCCGACCGGGTCGTCGTCATGACGTCCAGCCCCGGCTCGGTCAAGGCGGTCTTCGACATCGACCTGCCGCGCCCGCGCGGCGCGGTGCAGGAGATCCGCTTCCAGCCCCGCTTCATCGAACTTCAGCACCAGATCTGGGACTGCCTGCGTGAAGAGGTGGAGCGCGCCTACGCACGCACCGCAGGAGGTACGGCATGAGTACGACGTCCGCTGTTCCCACCGCCCCGGCCGCGAACGGCGCCCAGGTCTCGGCCGCGGCCGCCGCCCGGAGCGCCGTCCGGCGACGCACCGCGCTGGTGTGGGCGGGACGCATCGGGCTCGCGGTCTTCGTCCTCGGCGGCTGGCAGGCTTTCACAGCCTGGGGGATCGTCGACCCGTTCTTCTTCGGGCAGCCTTCCGGCATCGCCAAGCGGCTGGTCGACCTCTTCCGGCACGGCACCGAGTTCGGGTCCTTCTACTCGAACATCTGGACAACGATCCAGGAGGCGCTCGTCGGCTTCGCCCTCGGGGCCGTCACCGGCGTGGTCTTCGGCGTCGCGCTCGGCCAGAGCCGCTTCCTCGCCGACGTGCTCGGCCCCTACATCAAGATGGTCAACGCGATCCCGCGGATCGTCCTCGGCTCGATCTTCATCGTCGCGTTCGGCATCGGCGTGCTGCCGAAGATCCTGCTCGCCGCGGTACTGGTGTTCTTCATCGTCTTCTTCAACGCCTTCCAGGGCGTCCGCGAGGTCGACCGCAACATCCTCGCCAACACCAGGGTCCTCGGCGCCTCGCAGCTGCAGATCATCCGACACGTCACCGTGCCCTCCGCACTCACCTGGATCATCGCCAGCCTGCACAGCGCCTTCGGCTTCGCCATCGTCGGCGCGCTGGTCGGCGAGGTGCTCGGCGCGCAGAGCGGCCTCGGCCTGGTCATCAAGACCGCGCAGAACAACTTCGACCCCAACGGCGTGTTCGCCACGATGCTCGTCATCTCGGTCATCGTGCTCGGCGCCGAGTGGCTGATCGGCAAGCTCGAACACCGGCTGCTGTCCTGGCGCCCGCCGGCCCCGACCGAGGCGAACTCCCTCTAACGCCGCCGCACTCACCCCCTCTGCACCTCAACACCCTCAACAAAGGAATGTGATCAGCCATGTCCAGACGACCCGTCGCCGTCGCCGCGTCCGTCCTGACCCTTCTCGCCCTCGGCGCCACCAGCGCCTGTTCCGGCAACTCCTCGGCCTCGACCGGCGGTTCGGGCTCCACGCCGACCGTCAAGCTCATGGCCGGCGGCCTCGACAAGCAGATCTACCTGCCCTACCAGCTCGCCCAGCAGCTCGGCTTCTACAAGAAGTACGGCGTCAACATGCAGTTGAGCACCGAGCAGGACGGCGGCGTGGGCGCCGAGGAGGCCATGGCCTCGGGCCAGGTGGACATGGCGGGCGCCTGGTACAACCACACGATCGAGTTCCAGGCGAAGGGCAAGGCCGTCGAGGACGTCGTGCAGCTCTCCGGCGCACCGGGCGAGCGCGAGATGTGCACCGCCAAGTCGGGAGTCCACTCGGCCGCCGACTTCAAGGGAAAGACCCTCGGCGTCACCGACCTGGGGTCGGGCACCGACACCCTCACCCAGTTCCTGGCTGCCAAGAAGGGCATAAAGACCAGCCAGTTCCACCGGATCGGGGTCGGCGCGGGCTCCACCGCCATCGCCGCGCTGCAGAACGGCAAGGTCGACTGCGTGATGACGACGCAGCCGACAGTGGCCGCGATCCAGAAGAAGGGCGTCGGCACGTCCGCGATCGACCTGGCCACCACCTCCGGCGCCACGGCGGCGATGGGCGGTGCCTATCCCGCCGCCAGTGTGCTCGCCCGCACCGACTGGGTGAACGCGCACAAGGACACGGTGCAGAAGGTCGTCGACGCCCTCGTCGCCACCATGCACTGGATCAACACCCACAGCGCGGCCGACATCGCGAACAAGCTGCCGGCGTCGTTCGTGTCGAACCAGCTGGTGACCAAGGCCGACTACATCGCGGCCCTGAATGAGGACAAGGGCCAGTTCCTCCCGGACGGTCTCATGCCGGCCGGCGGCCCGAAGACCTCTCTGGCGACGGAGAAGCTGGTCGGCAATGTGAAGGGGTCGGTGGACCTGAGCAAGACGTTCACCAATGACTTCGCCGTCCAGGCCAACAAGACCGAGGGCTTCAAGACGACCACGACCCCGGCCGGGCCGAACGGCTGAGCCCGCTCCATGCCCGAGGCCGCCCAGCTGAATGCCAGTCGGGCGGCCGTCCGGCTTCCCAAGCGGACGGTTCAGCGGATCGGCAACGCGGTGGTGTGTTCCTCGCGTACGGCCTGCAGGGAGCGGGGGTCGAGGCCAAGGAGGTTCAGGATCGTCGGGGCGATCTGCTTGGTCTGCACGTGCGCGGAGTAGCGGACGCCGGCCGGGACGGAGGCGCCGGAGACGACGAGGGGGACGGCGAGGTCGTCGGAGTGGCCGCCGCCGTGCTCGGCGATCTTCCTGGTGCCGCCCGTGTGGACGACGCCGTACTGCGCGACTCCGAAGAGGTCCGGGACCCGGGCGTCGCCGGCCTTCACGTGGAAGTAGTCGGCGGCGGCCCTGCCGGCGTAGACCTTGCTGAGTCCGCTGCGGGTGTAGGCCCTGGGCTTGGGCGTTGATGTCGGACAGTTCGTAGGTCATGAGGCGTGACCCTGCCGCGGCCACCTGAACGCATCCTGACTGCGGGGGCACGGCTACCGCCGGAACTCCGAGGTGCGGTTCGCCCCGGCCGCGAGCGTCAACGACGCCTTTGTCATCCTCAGCGGGCTGGACGCCGCGGCGCTCCTCCTCGGCACCACCGTGCGGGCGCAGCGCCGCTACCCCGCCTCCATCGAGGACCGCGCGGAACGTCTGGAACGGGAGCGCGCCCAGCAGGCGCAGCTCGCCGCGGCGGTCGAACGCACCCGAATCGCGCGGGAGATGCACGACATCGTCGCCCACGGCCTCGTCGTCGTAGCCCTCTCCGAAGCCGCCGCCGCGACCACCGCGACCGATCCGGAAGGCGCCCGCGGGAAGATGCTCCAAGCCGCGTCGACCGGTCGGCAGTCGCTCGCCGGAATGCGCCGGCTCCTCGGCGTCCTGCGGGCCGACTACGGCGGCGAACGGGCCCCGCAGCCGGACCTCGGCTCGCTCAGGGCCCTGGTGGACGAGGCCCGCGGCACCCGCCTGGACGTCCGGCTGACCGAGACCGGCAGCCCGGAGACCCTGAGCGCGCAGGCGCAGACGCTCTACCGGATCCTGCAGGAGTCAGTCACGAACGTCGTCAAGCACGCTCGGAACGCGTCGACGGTGGATGTCGTCCTGCACTGCGACGGTGACCCGGTCGGCTTCAGCGTCACCGACGACGGCGGTCCGGCCCCCGAAAGCGGAGCCCAAGCACGTCCCGGCAACGGACTGACCGGGATGCGGGAGCCGGTCGCCATGTTCGACGGTGACCTCCGGGCGGTACCCACTGGCTCCCGATGGGCCGTCTCCGGTCAACTGAAGCCGGGGGAACCGCGATGACGATCTCGGTCCTCCTCGCCGACGTGCAAGCGCTCGTCCGCATGGCCTTCCGCAGCCTCCTCGACACCATGCCGGGCATCACCGTCGTCGGCGAGAGCGCCAACGGGCAGGAGTCGGTCGACCCCGCACGGCGCACGCTGCCGGACGTGGTGCTCATGGACGTACGGATGCCGGTCATGGACGGCATCGAGGCGACCCGGCGCATCACCGCCAGCACCGCCTCGCGCGTTCTCGTCCTCACCACCTTCGACCTGGACGAATACGCCTTCGAAGGCCTCCGCGCCGGAGCCTGCGGATTCCTCCTCAAGGACGTCGTCCCGGCCGTACTGCAGGCGGCGATCCGGGCCGTGGCCTGCGGCGACGCCGTCCTCACGCCGCGCATCACCCGCGGCCTCGTCGACCGCTTCGCCCAGATCGCACCCTGGCCCCACGCCGACGACGCGGGCACGCGCTTCGCCCACCTCACGGCCCGCGTCTCGTGAGAGGTGTTCTACCGGAGGCTCCGGGGCCCGACCGCCCGCACATCGGTCGGTCGCGCCCCGCTCCCTGACCCCGGAAACATGCGTGAGCGGCACGGACAACGTCAGCGGGGCTCGGCTGTGGTCCGGCGCACGACGAAGTGCGGGGCGAGAACTACCTCGCGGGGTTCGGTGCGGCCCTGGTCGAGGCGTTCCACCGCCGCGGCCACCGCATAGCGGGCCTGTTCCTCCGCACCCTGGCTGACCGTGGTCAGGTCGAAGCAGCTCAGGCGGGAGAGCCTGTCGTCGTCGTATCCCGCGACGGACACCTCTCCGGGGACGGAGACACCGGCGCGGGCGAGTCCGGCCAGGACGCCGATCGCGCTCTGGTCGTTGAACGCGACCACGGCGGTGGGCAGTTGGTCCGCGTCCAGGAGGTGGCGGGCGGCACGCTCGCCGGCCGCCTCGATGTTGTCGCCGCGCAACACCTTGATGTGTGAGTCCAGTCCGTGGCGGGTTCCAGAGACGGAGCAACGCCCGTCCGACCTCAGGGACGCCCTGACGCGCATCGCCCGTCGGGTCCCCGACGCGCGCTTCCCACCTACCTCTCCGGAGAGCCATGCCCGGCCCCGTTCCGCTGCGCTTTCCTCCCCGGCCCCGACCCCGTCCGAACAGGGAGGCACGTCCAACGGGCCGGTCCGTCCCGGACCAGGGGCAAAGGCCGCACTGACCCCTGCCGCGGTCGAGGTGCGGGCCGGCTTCTGGAGCACCCGCCGCGAGGTGAACGCGCGGATCTCACTCCCGCTGGGCCCCCAACTCCTGGAATCCGCAGGAAACTTGCACAACCTGCGGCTGGCGGCGGGCACGGTCGAAGGCGGGTTCCGGGGTGCGTACCCGTTCGTGGACACGGACGTCTACAAGTGGCTGGAGGCGGCGTCCTGGCAGCTGGCCCAGGGGCCTTCGGCCGCACTGGAAGCCGACGTGGAGCGGAGCGTCGCCGTGGACTCCGACGCGCAGCAGCCCGACGGCTATCTGAACACCTGGTTCCAGCTGGTCAAGGGCGGCGAGCGTGGAACTGGACAGCGACGACCAGGCGTTCAGCGTGGCGGTCAGGGACAACGGCCGCGGGCTGGACCAGCAGCTCTCCGTCCCGGCCGACCGGTCCGCGCTCCCCACGGTGGTCTCCACGGGCACCGGGCTGTCGGCCATGCGTGAGCGCGGCCATTTGTTGAACGGACACCTCAGTGTCGGTTCCGCCCCAGGTGGGGGAACCTGCGTCAGGCTCCTGATCCCTCGCCACGCCAAGCGACGTTCCAGCCGGTAGGCCGGCCGCGCCCTGCGGTATCCGATTTCGCTACAAGTTCCGAAATTATTCGTGACGGGTCCGCCACGCCGCCGAAATAGGTACTTCTTAGCGTTACTGCCAGTCGCACAGGCGTCATCGCACCCATTGGGTCTGCCAAGCCGCAAGAGGTGCTTTCTCACGAAAAAACATCACTGTCCTCAGCGATGTCATGAGACAGGAGCCACCGAGTGTCCAACCCCTCCCGTCGCGGCGTTCTCAGACTGACCGCCGGCACAGCTCTCCTCGGCACCCTCGCCCTGACCGGCTGCGGGCGCGGCGACGAGACCACCGCCGCGAAGACCTCCGCCAAGCCGGTCGGCACCGCCCCGGCGACCGGCACCGTCAATGTCTGGGCCACCCAGGACGACGCCAGCGTGCTCGACAAGGTGATCAAGCCGTTCAGGGCCGCGAACCCGGACGTCACCGTGAAGTTCACGCTGATACCGAACTCCGAGTACTACACCAAGCTCCAGGCGGCGATAGCGGCGGGCAAGGGCCCGGACGTGGCCCAGTTCTTCCCCGAGTCGCAGGCGCAGTTCCTCGATCCGTCGATCCTGCGGCCCGTGCCGGACGGGCTCGTCGACTCCGGCAGCTTCTTCAAGAGCCTGTGGGACGCCGGTGTGGCCAAGGGCGTCGCCTACACGGTGCCCTGGTACGCGTACACGTACGCCCTCGTCTACCGCGTCGACCTCGCCAGGAAGGCAGGCGTCAAGGCGCCGACCACGTGGGACGAGATGGTGCCGTTCTTCAAGGCGCTGCAGGGTGCCGGAGCCGTGCACGGGCTCGGGGCCGACAACGGCTGGGACATCTTCAACGGCCAGGACGCCGCGATGTACGCCTGGCAGGCCGGCGGCTCCCTGCTCTCCGCCGACGGCAAGTGGACGCTCGACACGCCGGCGACGGTCGACGCGATCAAGTACAACGCGTCGTTCTTCACCTCGGGCGTCGCCGACACCGCCACCCCCACCTTCCTCGACTCCCAGCCCTACTTCGTCTCCGGCAGGACCGCCTGCATGATCACCGGCCCCTGGGTCGTCGGCCAGCTCGACACCGCCGCGAAGAAGACCGGCTGGACGACGGCCCACGTCGCCACCGCGCCACTGCCGGCCGGCGCCGCAAGCAGCGCATCCTTCTCCGGCGGGGGCAGCTGGGGTGTGCTCACGACCGGCGGCAACGCGGACGCGTCGTGGAAATTCATCCGCTACGTCTCGAAGCCGAGCACCCAGGTCGCGCAGTTCAAGGCATACAGCTCGCTGCCGGCGGCCGTGTCGGCCTGGGACGACCCGGCCATCAAGGGGCAGCCGCTCCTCGACGCCTTCTTCACGCAGCTGACAAAGGCGCGGGCGTTCCCGCAGGTGAGCACCTGGCAGCAGGTCGCGACCCGGCTGGGCAAGGAGATGGAGGCCGTGGCCAAGGGCAAGGAGACCGCGGCGAAGGCCGCCGCGAACATCCAGGCGTACGCCGAGAGCGTCGGCACGAGCACGAAGTGAGCCGCCGATGACCACCACCCTCACCCCCCGGGCGCCGCGCACGGGACCGCGCGGCCGGCCGGTCACGGCCCCCGCACGCGCCCGCAACCGGAGCCTGCGGCGAACGGCCGTCGCCTGGCTGTTCCTCGCCCCGTTCATCGCCGTGTTCCTGCTCTACACGGCGATCCCCACCGTGGCCGCGCTCGGCTTCAGCCTCACCGACCTGCACGGCGCGGATCTGCGACATCCGTTCGCCGTCAACTTCACCGGCCTGGAGAACTACCTCCGGCTGTTCCAGGACCAGACCTTCCTGCGGGACATCCTGAACACCGCCGTCTTCGTGGCCGTCGGCGTACCGCTCACCATGGGCGTCGGATTCGCGCTGGCCGTCGCGCTGAACTCCGGCATCCAGCGGCTGCGCGGCCTCTTCCGTACCGTGTTCTTCGCACCGGTCGTCACCAACATCGTCGCGGCCGCCCTGATCTGGCAGTACGCCTTCAACCCGAGCGGCACGGTGAACAAGGTCCTCGGCGCGGTCGGCTTCGCCGGGCCGAACTGGCTGGACGACCAGCACCTGGCCATGCCCGTGGTCATCCTGCTCGGCGTCTGGCGCAACTTCGGCACCGCGATGGTCCTCTTCCTCGCCGGACTCCAGTCCGTCCCGCAGGACGTCTACGAGGCCGCCGCCCTCGACGGGGCGGGAAAATGGCGGCAGCTGAGGCACATCACCGTCCCCCTGCTGCTGCCCACCACCCTCATGGTGTCGGTCCTGCTGACCGTCTTCTACCTCCAGGTCTTCGACGAGCCCTACCTGCTCACCGACGGCGGCCCCCTCGGCTCCACCGAGTCCGTGGCGCTGTACACGTACCACCAGTTCGGGGTCGGCGAATTCGGGGTGTCCTCGGCCGCCTCCTTCGTGACCCTGCTGCTCGTGGCCCTGGTGAGCATCGTCCAGTTCCGAATGCTGAGGCCCCGCGCATGACCGCCGTCACCTCGTCGCAGAACACCGACATGACCACGCTCGCGGCCACCGCCCGAAGTGCCGTACGGCCACGGCCCGTTGCCCGGCCCCTGCTCTACGCCGCACTCGTCCTGTGCGCGCTGCTCACCCTGCTTCCGTTCCTCTGGGGGATCAGCGGCTCGCTGCGCAGCCTCGACGAGATCCGCTCCGACCCCGGTTCCCTCCTCCCCCACCACGTCACGCTCGACAACTTCACCCGGCTGTTCAGGACGCAGGGCTTCGGCCGGTTCATGGTCAACAGCATCGTGGTCGCGGCCATGGTGGTGGTCGGCAACATCGTGGCGGCGTCGGCCGCCGGTTACGCGCTCGCGAAACTCGAATTCGCGGGCAGGCGGCTCGCGTTCGGCGCGGTCATGGCGGCGATGATGGTGCCGTTCACGGCGGTGTTCGTCCCGCAGTTCGTGCTGACCGTCGACATGGGCCTGGCGGACACCCTGGCTGGTATCGCGCTGCCCAGTCTGGCGATGCCGATGTCGGTGTTCATCATGCGGCAGTACGCGTCGTCGATCCCCGACGAGTTGCTGGAAGCCGCCCGCATCGACGGGGCCGGTGAGTTCCGTATCTTCTTCCGGATCTTCCTCCCGCTGGCCGGCCCGGCGGTCGCGACGATCACGATCATGTCGTTCCTCAACTCGTGGAACTACTTCATCTGGCCGCTCGTCGTCGCCCAGAGCACCTCCAGTTACACGCTCCCAGTGGGCCTCGCGGCCACCAGCCAGGCGGCGGCACACGTGACCGACTACGGTCTGATGCTCGCGGGGGCCGTGGTCGTCATGCTGCCGGTGCTCGTGCTCTTCCTGTTCCTGCAGCGGTACTTCGTGCAGGGCATCGCCGGAACGGGAATGAGGTGAGCCGGCTGAAGTCCACGACCAACGGGATGAACCAGAGCGCCGTCCGCCGCGTCAACACGTCGGTGATTCTGCGTACGCTGGCGGTGTCGGCCGGGCCGATGACACTGACCGAGCTCGCCGAGCAGGCCGGACTCTCCCGCCGTACCAACGAGTTGATCCTGGACTCGCTCATCGAGGCGGGCTGGGTGACCGAGCTCGACCGCGTGCCGACCAGCGGCTGCGCCGGCCGTCCCGCCCGCCGGTACGAACTGCGCGCGGAACACGCCCTGTTGGCTGCCGTCCGCATCAGCACCCTGGACGTGTCCGCGGTGGTGGCCGATGTCCGCGGCCGTATCCTCGGTCGGGCGCAGCGCCCGCTGCGCGCCTACCAGGACCCGCAGTCCACGCTCGACGACGCGGCGGCCCTCGTACGGGAGGCGCTCGACGACGCGGGCGGCTCGCCGGAGCGGCTGCGCGCCGGTGCGGTCGCGGCCGGTGGCGCGATCGACGACGAAGGTGTCGTACGACGTCTGGTGCACACGACGCGCTGGGAGGGCGTGCGTCTGCCCGACGAGCTCGGGCGGCGCGTCCGGGTGCCGTGGTTCGCCGACAACGACACCAACCTCGGTGCGCTGGCGGAGCGTTGGCGGGGTGCGGCAGACGACCACGACAACGTCGTCTGGGCGGTCCTCGGCAACCGGACCGGCCTCGGCATCCTCATCCGGGGCGCCGTGCACCGGGGCCTGGACGGGGCCGCCGGCGAGATCATCGAGGCGCACTCGATACCGGTCGGCTCGGTCGAGAACCGCCCGGTCGCCTGGCTCACCTCACCCGAAGCGGATCGACGCGGGGTCGCACTGGACCGCTTCGAGGCGGCCCGCGCGGGAGACGCGGAAGCGCTCGCCGAGGTCGACGAGTTCGTCGAGAACATCACCTCGATCCTCACCACACTGTCATGGACGGTCGCGCCGTCGCTCATCGTGCTCGGCGGCGGCCTGGAGGACGCGGCCGACGTGCTGCTGCCCCGCGTCCGCGAGGCGATGCGCCTCGCCCGCACCCCCGCGATCGAGCTTCGCGCCACCAGCCTGGGCCGCGACGCCGCGCTGATCGGCGCCGTGAAGATGGCGCTGGACCGCATGGACACGGAGCTGTTCGGCCCGCTCGTCCCCGGCGCGTAACTCCCCCCGCATCAGACGACTTTGGAGTTCCCCTGTGACCGACACCCCGCACACCGACGTCCTCATCGTGGGCAGCGGCATCATGGGATCCGCCGTGGCCCGACTGCTGCGGGACAGCGATCCGGGGCTGGAGATCACGATGGTCGACGGCGGCAGCGCCATCGGCGAGCGACCCGGGCTGCACCTGCACGACGTCGACGACCCGGTCCTGTGGTCGCGCTACAACGAACAGGTCGTCAGCGGCATCCAGGGCATGTACACCGGCGCCGAGGTGGTGCGCGAGGTCGCGGACAGCCTCACCGGCCTGACGCCCGGCATGTTCCACGCGCTGGCCTTCGGCGAGGACACCGAGGCGATGCCCGCGACGGCACTGGCGTGGAACGCGGGCGGCATGGGCGTGCACTGGACCGCCGCGACCCCGTGGCCCGCCGGAGACGAGGTGTTCGACTTCGGCGACCCGGCCGGATGGGAGGCGGACCTGGACACCGCGCGCCGACTGCTCGCCGTCACTCCCTCCCCCATCGGCCCCACCGAGGTCGGCCGTCTGGTCCTCGACGTACTGCGAAGGCGCTACGACGGCACCGCACCGGCAGACCGGCGTCCGCAGCCCATGCCCATGGCCGTCACGGCGACGGCGGCCGGCCCCATGCCGCGCACCGCGCCGGGGACGATCTTCCCGCCCGTCGCATCCGCCGGAGACCCGGCGTTCACCCTGCTGACCGGGACACTCGCCACCCGCTTGCTCCTCTCGGACGACCGTGCCACCGGCGCCCGACTGCGCCGCGTCGCCGACGGCACGGAGACCGAACTCCACGCGGACACCGTCATCGTGTGCGCGGACGCGCTGCGCACCCCGCAGCTGCTGTTCGCCTCGGACATCCGCCCCCCAGCCCTGGGCCGCCACCTCAACGAGCACGCGTTCATCACCGCCCGGGTGCTGCTCGACCTGGACCGGTTCGGCATCGCCCGCGACGACCTGCCCCTGCCGCGCACCGGCGAGTTCAGCACGGACTCGCTCTGGCTGCCGCAGAACGGGACGGCACAGCCCTTCCACGGGCAGATCATGAACCGGACGTACGTCGACGACGACGGGCACCCTCTCGCGCACGCCGTGGGCCTCACCCTGTACGCCCCGGTCGAGTCGCGTCCCGAGAACCGTCTCGTCTTCTCGGAGTCGGAGACCGACCTCGCGGGACTGCCGCGCATCCGCGTCGAGTTCGGCCACTCCGACACCGACCGCGCGCTCATCGACCGGGCGCTCGCCGAAGTCCGGTCACTGGCCGAGGAGTTCGGCCCGTTCGACCCCGCCACGGAACTCGCACTGCTGCCGCCCGGCTCCTCCCTGCACCTGACCGGGACGGTCCGGGCCGGTACCGCCGACGACGGCACGACCGTCTGCGACCCGGACGGCCGGGTATGGGGCTACGACAACCTCTACGTCGCCGGCAACGGCGTGATCCCCACCGCGATGGCCGCCAACGTCACCCTGACCGGCGCGGTGACCGCCGTACGGGCCGCCCGGGCCGTCGCCACCCGCACCGCGCCGCTCGCCGCGCGCTGAAAGGAAGTTGGACCGTGATCAGCACAGTCAAGGAATACCGCGTGGCGCTGCCGGCGTGGATCGACGACGAGTTGGCCGACGTGCCCGCCGTCGTCCCCGGCCGCGAGGACCGGATGCGGCTCGTGCACCGACTCGCGGACCGCAACTGGCGGGAGGGCAACGGCGGTCCGTTCGCGGCCCTCGTCGCCGAGCGCGACACCGGCCGGCTCGTGTCGGTGGGCGTGAACGTCGTCCTCACCTCCGGCGTCTCCAGCGCACACGCGGAGGTTGTCGCGCTGGGCCTTGCCCAAACGGCCACTGGTGGCTGGGACTTGGGCGCCGAGGGACTGCCCGCCCACGAACTCGTCGTCAACTGGCGTCCCTGCATCCAGTGTTACGGCGCCACGATGTGGTCCGGGGTGCGCGGTCTCGTGGTCGCGGGGGACGGCCCGGAGCTGGAGGAGATCACCACGTTCGACGAGGGGCCCCTCGGCGCGGACTGGGCCGAGCAGTTCGAGGCCCGTGGCATCGAAGTCGTAGGAGACGTGCTCCGGGACGAGGCGCTGGCCGTGTTCCGCAACTACCGCGACGCTGTGGACGCGGCCGACGGAATCGTCGTCTACAACGCCCGCGGAGGTACCGCGTGACCCCCCGCGTCGCCACCGACGTGATCACCTTCTACCACCCGGACTTCTGGGACCTCCCCTCCGCCGACGCCGTACGCGACTGGGCCCTGGCCCACCCCGAACGCTTCTGGGCACGGGTGATGGACGCGCTCGTCGAGGCCGGTGTCACAGGCATCGAGCTGACCTTCGCCCCGGGCGACATCGACTCGGCCCTGCGGGCCTTCGGCAGCGCACCCGCCTTCCGCCGCGAGCTGGCGGCCCGCGGCCTGTCCGTCGTCAGCGCGTTCATCGCCGACAGCGACACCCCCGACTGGCGGGACGGCGACAACCTCCCCGCGATCGTCGCCGACGCCGGACGCCGCGCGGCCTTCCTCGCCGACGTGGGCGCGGAACTCCTGGTAGCCGGCCTGCCCATGCGGACGACGTTCGGCACGCGGCCGCCCTTCTTCGTCGACGCCGCGTACATGACGCGCATGGCCGACATCGCGCACGCGGTCGGAGAGGCCGTGTCGCGTCTCGGCGTGAAGCTCGCCTTCCACACGGAGTCCAACAGCACCCTCTGGTACGAGCGGGACATCGACCTGTTCATGGCCCTGACCGACCCGCGCTACGTCTGGCTGTGCCCCGACTCCTGCCACATCGCCCTCGGCGGCGGCGACCCGGTGGCGGTGGCCCGCCGCCACACCCCACGCATCGCCCTCGCCCACTGGAAGGACGCGGTCAAGCCCATCGACGTCGAACTCACCATCGACGAAACGGTCTTCACCCAGCAGCAGCCCTACATGACCGAACTGGGCACGGGCATCGTCGACTGGCGGGGCTGGGCCGAGGCCATGTCCCGCACCCCCGGCGCCGACACCGTACTCATCGAACTGGACGAGGCGGCCGACCCGGTCGCCGCGCTCAGAGCCGGAACAGCCGTGGCACGGAAGGCAGTTCGCCCGTGATCGACTTCTCCGCCTGCGTCGAGCTGATGTTCCTCGAAGGCGACCGGCCACTCGACGACCGCGTACGCGCCGCGGCCGACTCCGGCTTCCGCGCGGTGGAGATCTGGGAGTGGTGGGACAAGGACCTGCCCCGTCTCACCCGCGCACTGGACGCCACCGACACACGCCTGATCACGCTGTGCGTCGAGTCGTGGCGGGACAAGTGCGACCTGGGCGACCCGTCGTCGCACGACGAGTTCCTCTCCCGCGTCCGGGCCGCAGCCGACGCGGCCCGACAACTGAACACACCGGGGCTCGTGGTCCTCGCCGGGGACGTCGTCCCGGGAATCGAGCCCGCCACCCAGCTCCGCCACGCGGCCGAGGCGCTCGCACGGGCGGGAGAGGAAACCGGCGGGCACGGCCTCGAACTGCTCGTGGAGGTCGTCAATCGCGCATACGAGGGTCCCAACGCCCTGCTCTGCGACTCACGGTCGGCACTCTCCCTCCTCCGGACGTTCAGCCTCCCCAACGCCCGCTTCCTCTACGACCGTTACCACGCCATCCTCAACGGCGAGCCCCTCGGAGCCGAGGTCCAGGGCGCCGTGCCGCTGATCGGGCACGTCCAGGCAGCCGACATACCAGGCCGCCACGAATTCGGCACCGGGATCATCGACTGGGCCGCGGAACTCGCCTGGCTCCAAAAGGCCGGCTACGACGGCTACGTAGGCATCGAAGCGACACCACTCGGCGACAGCAGCCACGTCCACGCCGCCGCCCGTGGCCTCCTTTGACGGCTGAGGGACTGCGGGGGGCGAGGTCATCCGCGCACGAGGCCGCTGCCCATCGATGTCACGAAATCGGGGCGCCGGTTCGTCGTCCAGGAGATCGGCATCCCGCAACGGGATGCCCAGCGTCGCCGTCCCCTCAGAACCGGAGAAAACGTGTTCGCCGCCTACCTCACGGTCACCCTCCTCGGCGCGGTCTTCAACGGTGCCGCCGCCGTCACCTACCTGATCGGCCATGAATACCCCAAGACCCAGGCGGACATGAAGGGCATACCCCGGAAATGGGTACCGGTTCTGGGCATGCTGCTGGCAGCGGGCACCGCGGGACTGCTGGCCGGGCTCGCCGTGCCGTTCCTGGGAACCCTTGCCGCTTCCGGGCTCGTGCTGTACTTCATCGGCGCGATCATCGCCCACCTGAGGGTGGGCTCCCGCAACATCGCCGGCGGGATCGTGTTCCTCGCCACCGCGGCGGCTGCCCTGACTCTGGGCCTGCTGGTCCCCGGCGCCTGACAGCCGCCGGGGACGAGCACGAAAGCCCGCGAGGCCAATCGGCCGCGCCGGGAACAGCCGGTCCGGTCCGCGCGGTTGCACCGGCCGAGGGCCCGGCGCCGTACGGGCGGGGAACACGTCGACCGCGAGGTCGTCCGCCGCACCGGGATCCGGGCCCCAGGATGGTGGTGGACGCGCCACGCTCCGTGGACCGCGACGTATTTTCTGTTGGAGGACTTTTCATGGCTGACCGGCCCTTGACGCTCATGGCGGTACACGCCCACCCCGACGACGAGGCCACGACAACCGGAGGGGTCCTCGCTCGCTATGCGGCGGAAGGCATCCGCACGGTGCTCGTGACCTGTACCGACGGCGCTTGCGGTGACGGACCCGGAGGTGTCAAGCCGGGCGATCCCGGCCACGATCCGGCGGCCGTCGCCCTGATGCGCCGCCAAGAACTCGAGGCGAGCTGCGACGTCCTGAAGATCAGTGACTTGGAAATGCTGGACTACGCCGACTCCGGGATGATGGGCTGGCCCAGCAACGAGGCCCCCGGATCCTTCTGGCAGACCCCTGTGCAGGAAGGCGCGGCCCGGCTCGCGGACCTCATGCGGCACTACCGGCCCGATGTGGTCGTGACCTACGACGAGAACGGCTTCTACGGCCACCCCGACCACATCCAGGCCCACCGCATCACGATGGCCGCGCTGGAGATGGCGACCGAGCTCACACCGAAGGCGTACTGGACCACGATGCCCCGCTCGATGATGCGGCGGTTCGGCGAGATCATTCGCGAGTTCCACCCGGACATGCCGGAGCCGGATCCCGCCGAGACCGCCGCGATGGCCGAGTTGGGTCTCCCTGACGACGAGATCACCACGTGGGTGGACGCCACCGCGTTCAGCGGTCAGAAGTTCGACTCGCTGGCCGCACACGCCAGTCAGGGCGACAACATCTTCTTCCTCAAAATGGGCAAGGAGCGGTTCGGTGAGCTGATGGGCATCGAGACGTTCCTACGTGTCAAGGACGCAACCGGTACGGCCGTACCCGAGAACGATCTCTTCGCCGGACTGCGCTGACCTGTCCGCCCGCCCGGCCGGGAAGGCGCAGCGTTTGCGCGTGTCTCCTGGCCGGGCACGGGCGGGCGCAATCGAGTGGGCACTTTGTCCGTCGACGGGTTCGCAGGTCACGGGTACTGTCCCCCGGGCGGCTGCTGCGGGACTTCGAGAGCGCTGCCATCTGTCGGGATCGGGATCTGCGCGGAAGGCACCCCATGACCAAACTTGTCCGGTACCTGACACTATTCGTCATGGGCGTTTCCCTGCTGTTCCCGTCCGTGGGGGCCGCCTCCGCGACTCCGGTGGCCACCCCCGCCGCACCCGCCGTTGCCGAGAGCTCCTGGCAGCCGCCCCTGTCCACACGCGGGCGCTACATCGTCGACGCGAACGGCAACCGCTTCCGGCTGAAGTCGGCCAACTGGGACGGCGCCCAGGGCTCTTGGACCGGCAGCGGCAGCGAGGCCGACAGCGCCAATCACCACGCCGGGCAGAACTCCTACGGCATTCCCCTGGGCCTGGACCGTGTGTCCCTTGCTCAACTCATGGCCGACTTCCACAAGTTGGGCATCAACAGCATCCGGCTGCCGTTCTCCGACGAGATGATCCACGACACCACCGCCGTACCGGACGCCGCCGTGGCGGCCAACCCGCAGTTGCGCGGCCGGACGCCGCTCGGGGTGTTCGACGCCGTGGTCTCCGCACTGACGTCGGCCGACTTCGCCGTCATCCTCAACAACCACACCAACACGTCCCGTTGGTGCTGCGGGATCGACGGCAACGAGCGGTGGAACAGCAGCCAGTCGACCCAGCAGTGGGCGGACGACTGGGTGTTCATGGCCCGCCGCTACGCCGCCGACCCCCGCGTGGTGGGAGCCGACCTCTACAACGAGGTACGCCGTGACGTCTGGGACGACCCGAACTGGGGCGGCGGCGACGCGCACGACTGGTACGCCGCCGCCCAACTCGCCGCCGACCGCATCCTCACCGAGGCCGACCCGAACCTGCTCATCGTCATCGAGGGCATCAACTGGACCGGCCTGCCCATCGACGGCTTCGCCCACGGCCGCCCCCTGCTCACCCCTGCGCGCACGCTGTCGCACACCCTGGTGGCCGCCCACAAACTCCTGTACTCGGCCCACTTCTACGGCTATACCGGTCCCCACCACAGCGGCGCCACCGGCATCGGCGAGACCAGTGATCCGCGCTACCAGGACCTCAGCCGCGACGCGCTGTTCCAGGCCCTGTACGACGAGGCGTTCTTCGTCTCGGAGGAGACCGGCAAGCACTACACCGCCCCCGTGTGGATCAGTGAGTTCGGCATCGGAGCGGGCGAGACCGGCGCCGCGGCACGCACCTGGTTCGGCAATGTGACCGACTACTTCGCCGACCACGACGCCGACTTCGCCTACTGGCCACTGGTCGGCTGGCAGGGCCACGACGACTGGGCCCTGCTGCGCTACGACACGGACGGCACCCGGCACGGCCTCCTGGACGACGCGGACTGGCGCGCCGCCGGTTGGCAGCGGCTGATGTCCGCCGCCTCGCTCAGCGGTCCGGTCGCCCCGGTCCCCGCCTGGCAGATGCTCGCCACCGACCACGGCGACTACGTCCAGTCCGTACGGGTGCGCGCCACCGGCGACTGGGACCCGGGCGCCTCCAAGGCGGCCTGCCCGGACGGGCTGCGGCTGATCGGTCTCGGGCACACCTCGGGTCGTGGACTGTGCACGGACGTCACCGCGGGCAACCTGCGTGCCGCCGACGGCGCCCAGACGGTCGTCACCGACGAACGCAACGTCCCCCAGGGCGGCGACTGGGCCTTCGGCTACACCAAACTCCAATGCGCCCAGGGCCAGTTCCTCATCGGCTACAGCCACCGGGACGTGCGCACGTCGGCCGCCCTCTGCGCTCCCGCCGGTACCGCACTCGCGGGAGCGGGACGCACAGTGTGGTTCGACCGCTCCGACAACCGGCCCGGCGACGCCGGCGGTGACTTCGCCGTCGGCGACTACAAGGGCCAGTGCGCGGACGACGAGTACGCCGCCGGTATCGCGTACACCACCCGCACCGGCAGCTCACCGGGCCCCGCGGCCCTGTTGTGCCGCAAACTGGTCCGCTGACCCGCACGGGAGACGTCGGCGACGCTCCGGGGGCGGCCCCGGTGTCCTTGACGATCACGGACCAGCGGCGGGCGACCGACTTCCCAGTCGAACGTAGGTTGATCCGCTGCCGCCACGCAGCGCGCCGAACAGTCCCCGCACAGCCGACCCCGGCCTCGCGGCTGCTGCCCAGCAGGTCCGGTAGTTGTATCCGGCGATGCGGCCGGCGCCGGTGCCGTCCAGGAAGTGGTAGTAGCCGTTGCTGTCGCGCGTGACGTCGATGATGAACTCGGTGCCGATGTACCGGGCCACGGTGCCGTCGAATCCGTTGGACGAGTTGCGCAGCCAGTTGCCGGCCGCGGTCCAGGTGTTCTGCCCGGCCGAGCCGTCGCTGGTGACCCGGAACCTGGTCTGCCACCTCGCGGTCGCGGCCTTGGTGATGGGTCCGAAGTCGCCGTCGATGTCGGAGGCGGCGAGTTCGCCGTCGGCCCACAGGACCTTCTGCCACAGGCGGGTCGCGTTGGACTGGGTGTTGTGGCTGGTGTCCACAATGCCCTCGTTGTCCCAGTCGTCGGTGAAGACCCCGCACCGTAGACGTAGGCCAGGCCGCTGTAGGTACCGCTCGCGGACGCGGGGCTGGCGCTCAGGGCGAGGACTCCGGCGGTCAGGGCCGCGATGGTGCCGGCGGTCGCCTCGGCTCTCTTCGAAAACACGCGAGTTCCTCCTCGTTCGGACGGTCGAACGTCGGATTCGGCCACGGAGCCTTCTTGACCTGGCGGAACCTTGGCAGGGTCTCGTCAGCGGCGACACACTCTTGCGCCTGAGCGCAAATGTGGAGCTCTTCGGGGGAAATCGCGCACTCCGTATTCACTTCACCGAGGTCGACCTCGCCCGTGTCCGCGTCGCCGCGGAGCCCGACCCGATGGGGGAAGTGCTCTCGACACTCCAACGGCTGCAGTCGCGCGGCGGCCGGTGGCAGTTCGCGGCCTGGCACCGGACGGTCCGGGCCGACCTGGACACGGCCGGGCTGGCCCGGCCCGTGCGCGAGGTGCTGTTCCCGCTGTACGCCCTCGGGCCGTACCTGCCCGACTTCCTGACGCCGCCGGAGTCCGAGGGCGGCATCGGCGCGGCCCCCGACGGCAACCTCCGTATGCCCGGGCGGGTCGTGCGCGCCGAGTTACGCCTCCTGGACCGGCTCTCTCCGGTGCCGTCCTGGGCGCTGCGGCTGGATCAGGGGGCCGAGCACAGGGAGTTGACCGAGCTGATCCGCCGGTACCACGAGGTGGCCGTCGCGCCGTTCACGGAACGCGTGGCCGGCGGAATCGTCGTGCACCGTGCCCTGCTCGCCCGCGCGCTGCCGGCCGGGGGCGTCGAGGGTCTCCGGTCGATTCCGGGAGCCCGGTTCCGCTGGCGCCCGCCGGTCCTCGAAGTGGACTACCGGACGGACCGCGATCTCCATCTGCGCGGACGCGGGATAAGGATCGTGCCGACGTACTTCTCATGATGGACGCCGGTCGCTCTGGCCGACGCCGACCTGCCGCCCGTACTCTCGTACCCGCTCAACCACCCGGCGGTGCCCGAGGGAGCACTCCCCGCGGAACACGTGCCGCTGGGCGCACTGCTCGGGAGCACACGCGCGCGGGTCCTGCGGTGCGTCGCGGACGGGCTGACCACGGGAGAACTCGCCCAGGTCGTGGGCATCTCGCAGTCCGCCGCCAGCCGGCACGCCTCGGTGCTGCGCGACGCCGGGCTGACGACCAGCCGGCAGATCGGCCCGACGGTCCTGCACACCCTGACCCCGCTCGGGGCCGCGCTGCTCGGGCAGGCGCGGGGCGAGAGGCCCGTGAACCGTGATGCCTCTCGGGCCCTCCCCCGGCGTGAGGGGTATCGAGCCGTACGACCGTGATTGCCGCCGCTGCTGCACGCGCTGCGGGCTCGCACCGGGCCGTCGAAGGGCGTTTTCCGCTGCGGGGCAGGGGCCTGAGGGTGCACAGTGAGCCGGCCGCTGGTGGTCTTCCGGTGTTCACGCCCGACCTGGATCGCGTTCTGGCCAGTGGCGCGGAGGTGGAAGTCGACGATGGGGCCGACGCCCCCGACGGCGTGTATGTGGGCTGGCTGATCAGCCCGCGCCTGCGAGAGCGCGCGGGTCGCGCCTTCCGCCTTCGGCTGCTCGACGATCCCGTCCTGTGTCACTCCAGCGAGATCGCGGCCGCGATGATGCAGGCGATGGCCGCGATCCTGGCGTCGGCCGGATTCGCTGTCGAGGACGCGAACGACGAGTACCGCTCTCACCAGCTGCGGGTGACCGACGAGCCCGCCCAAGCGGTACCCATGTGGACCCTGCGTGACGAGGAAGCGACCATGCCCGGCCGGCAGCCGGCCCGGGCGACGGCACCGACTGACTTGCGGCGTCCGGCGCGCGCGCCCCGAAGCTCTGCTGCCGCCATGTCTCCACACGTCCACCTGATCACGGTCGGGGTCGGGGTCGGCACACTGCACACCGGTTTCACCACCTCCGGCACCCCCGAGAACGCCCTGAAACCGCGCTGAATCGGGTGGCAGCCACGCTGTGCGGCATGACGACGACGGCCCCGCCAGGGGCAGCGGCCAGGGAGGGGATCACCATGAACAGCCTGCGACTGATCCGTAGGCACGCAGTGGCCTTCGGGCGCTTCGCCGGGCTGGGCAGTGGGCTCACCCTGGCGGCCTCTGCGGCTCTGATCCTGCTCTCGCAGTGGATTCCGTGGACGGCGGCGAACGCGCTGACCACCGTCGCCTCCACCGTAGTTGCCACCGAGCTGCACGCCCGCGTCTCGTTCCGCCACGGACGGCCCGGTCTGGCCGGCCACTTGAAGAGCGCTGCCACCATGACCCTCGGCTGGCTGGTCACGTCCGCCGCGGTCGGTGCGCTGGCCGCGCTCCGCCCCGGGGCCGGACTCGTCCTGCAGCAGACGGTGTACTTGTCGGCCACCGCGCTCGTCGGGATCGGCCGCTATCTCGTACTGCGGCTGGCTGTGTTCGCCGAGGGCACTCCACGGTCCGGGACCGGCAGCGACGTCCGGCCCTCTCCCATGACGGAGTGGCGGCATCGGAGGCGAACGCGGCGTCTTTGCCGGCCTGCGGGTGCGCGGAGACCACGGCGGTGCGAACTGCTGCGATCAAGTCGGCTGTCTCTTGGCCGAGTTGATCGGCGATTCGCCGCGGCGGGCAGGCGGTGTCCTCCACGTCGTGGAGCAGCGCCGCGCACACCACGGGTGGAGGCATACGGAGTTCGGCGACGATGGCGGCCACGGCAAGGCAGTGGGTGATGTAGGGGTCACCGCTGCGCCGCCTCTGCCCCGCGTGCCACATCGAGGCCTCGGCATGGGCGCGTTCCAGCAGACCGGCGCCGACGCCCGGGTGATGCGGGCGAACTGCGGCGATGACGCTCTCAAGGCGTCGGTTTCAGGTCCGTCCGCGCGGTCGGGGACGGCGGAAACCGCCGCGGCCTCTTCATGATGCCTCTCCCTCAGCGGCGGGGTGAGCACTGACCCACCCCGGCAAGGGCTGCTTCCGGGACCGGTAAGTGCGCGCCAGTGCCTCGCGGGCCTCCTCGGCACCGTCCTGCGTAATCCCGTAGAAGCGGCGGCGCGGGCGCCCCTCCACCTCGTGCACAGCCGGGTCCTCCCAACTGCTCTCCAACCAGCCGAACTGTTCCAGCCGGGCCAGGATCGGATAGATCGTGCCCGACGGCAGCCCCGCCAGCTCGCACAGCTCAAGGCCGTACCGCTGCCTGGCAGGGTCCTCCAGCAAAGCCCGCAGCACCAGTTGAGTCTGCAGGGTCATACGCGGCATACCCATACTCGTACTCTACATAGCCCATATACGGGTTGCCCAGAGGAGGTGACGAAGCGCGAACGCGGCCGACTCACCGGACGACTCAGCAACCAAGCCCCATTCACGGCGATATGACGGGTCGTCACCGTGTGGTCGTCATCACCGAGAGGTTCTGAGGCGGCTGTTGCCGAGTTCCTGGTTCCTGTCCCCCGACAGCCGACCATCCGCCCTGCCCTCCACCCCTGCTACCGACAGAGCGGGCATCGTCCTGAACACACTTGACGAATACGGCCGTTCACGCGCCCGCGACTACTTCGCCGCCCCCGCAGAACTCCCCGAACGGCTGGAGGACCTCGACCACGTATGGGCGTTGGGCGGCAACGCGTTCGCCCTGGCCCGGGCCATGGCCCAGGCCGGATTCCGCCATGTCCTGAGAAAGACAACGCCGGTGCGGCCGCTCGAGAACTGTGGGCTGCTGCGACACCGAAGGCGATGCTGCGCCATTGCTCCAGGCGGCGCAAGTACCGTTCCACCGGTTGTGAATCCGGTCGGACCGCTCGGGGCGCGGATGGGCCGGGAGCTGGCCCCCTTGTCGCCCAGCACGCGGTCGGGCCGCGCCCGGGGCTGTCCCGGGCCGATGCGGGGCACTCGCATTGCTTCCATCACGGCGGTGAACTGGTTGCAGTCGTTGGGTGTTGCCGCCCGTGAGGATGAAGGCGAGCGGGCGGCCGGCACCGTCGCAGGCCAGGTGGATTTTGTTGGTGCGGCAGGCGTGGCAATGTCACAGGGACAAGGGCCGGCTCAGGAGGTTTCCCTTCCAGGCGGGCCCTTCGTCGGTTGCCGCGGGAGTCGGTGGCGGATGCCTCAGGTCGCTTTCGATGCGGACCGTTTGGTGTTTTTGCTCCTACTGGTGCGCGTGCTGCTTCGGCCGGGCTCGGCGGTCGCCTTCTTGGCTCCTCCGGCCTTCTTCGTGGCTGCGACCGTTCGCGACGGCGTCGTGCGGGGCGGCGTGGTCGGCCACTTGAACTCGATCTCCAGCTCGATCTCCCCATTGCCGATCTCGACCTCTGTCTCGGTGCGCAGGTCGTCGGGGATCCGCACGCTGAGCGTTCCGAGGCCGAGTTCCAGCTCGACATCCCCGCCCTCCCTCAGTGCGGCTGCGAGTGCCGAGAGATGGTCAGCAGCCTCAAAGCGCGACAGAGAGCGCTTCTGCTCGAACTTCAGGTCCTTCATGGGTGTCTCCCCTTGGGAAGAGAAGAGTCGATTACGCCCATTCTGAGGCCATACGCGAGATCGGACATCCTCACGGCCAGGCGCCCGGAGCTTCTCTCCGGCGCGACGGACCATGCGCCCCCGCGCGCGAGGCGCGGAAGCGTTCTACGGTGGACAGGAACCCCCTCGTTCGCGGAACTCGGTTCTTTCCGCCTGATGTCTCTCGGGGTCGAATCTCACCAGGAGGGCATACGGTATGTCCACTTCATCGGAAACACCTGTCCTTGACACCCTCGCCGCCATGACAGTCGACTCGATCGAGCGATGCGGGATGACCCCGGACCTGCTCATCCTCACGCGTATCGCCGCGCTCGCCGCCTCGGACGCCCCGCCGATCTCGTACGTGGCACACATCGACCCCGCCCTCAAGGCCGGCCTGACCGCCGACCAGTTGCAGGACGTCCTGGTCGCCATCGCACCCATCGTGGGCACCGCCCGCGTCATGACCGCAGCCGGCAACATCGCCACGGCTCTCGGCGTCGCCATCGCCGTCGCCGACACCGAGATCGAGTCCCAGGGCTGAGAACCGGCTCCGCCCGGCATCGGTGATCAATGCCGTGCCTGGAACGGGCCTCCAGAGCGAGGTTCGACGCCGAATCACGCGACCGAGGCCCTCAAGCCGCAGCCTCCACAAGACCCGACTGGCGCAGGCCCCCCAGGCACAGGCCAGACGCGCCCACTGCCGACGACGGCTCAACAGCCACTCGGACGGCTAGATCTGATCGCGAAGTCACACTGGAGTACTAGTACTCCAGTTGCACTTCTCCATATGCCCTGGTCGCGGGGCCCTTTCGGAGTCTAGTTGGCTGACGCTGCATCAGGTTGGTGGTGGTTCGTGACTCACCCGATCGGGGTGCGCGCGGTGCTGATAGTGGCAGTGGCGGGCGACGGCCTGGTGGCGGCGTCGCCATCGGGACCAGTGGAGACGGCGTCGAGGTGACTGGTGCCGGGCTGCGGAGGAATGGGCAAGGTCCAACAGCCTTCGGATTTCTGCCACGGTGAGGGGAACGAGGCTGCTCGAACCGTTTCTCCGGCCCCCTTTTCGAGGGCCTGGGCGGTCATCGCCGCCAGGAAGGCGTGCGCGAGCATGGCCAGGGTGATGTGCCGGTACCAGCCGACGTAGCGGCGGACTTCGTACTGATCCAGGCCGCATTCGTTCTTCGCGGCCTGGAAGCACTCCTCGATGGCCCACCGGGCGCCGGCGACCCGGACGAGTTCGGCTACCGTCACGTCTGCCTGGGCGAAGGCGAGGTAGTAGGCGATCTCCTCGGGACGCGCCAGGCTGCGGCGGGCCAGAACCCAGCGGTAGTGGGTGGGATCGCAACCGTCGATGGTGGGCAGCTTGGCCGCGGCCCAGTCGTAGACCCGCGGCCCCTTCGCCCCGTCCCCGCAGGAGATCCGCTCCCATGCCTCGGCCGGGGCACCGGCCAGGACATGGTCGATGCGCCAACTGCCCGCAGGCGACTTGACCTGCTGGGACTTGGGCACCGCCAGGACGTATCCGACGCGGGCCTCCTCCAGGATCTGCCGGAAGTGCCACTCCTGTCCGTAGGCCGCATCGGCGGTTACCCAGGCGATCGGCAGGGCAGAATCCAGCGCCCGCCGGACCATGGCGCGTGCGAGTTCCGGCTTGGTCGCGAAGGACCTGCCCTCCGGGATTCGGGCGGCGCGGCACCGGTCCGGATCTCCGGTCCAGGACTTGGGCAGGTAGAGCTCGCGGTCCACCAGGGCCCTGCCCTTGGCGGAGGCGTAGGCGGCGAACACCCCGATCTGGCAGTTTTCCGTGCGGCCTGCGGTGCCGGAATATTGGCGTTGTACTCCGGCGGAGACGGTGCCCTTCTTGAGGAAGCCGGTGTCGTCGACGATCAGCACACCGTCCGGCTGCCCGAGCCGCTCAGCAACGTAATTCTGCAGGTCATCACGGATCTCGTCGGGTTCCCACTGGCACCACGACAGCAGCCGCTGCAACCCATACGGGGTGTCATGGCCTGCGTGCTCGGCTATCTGCCAGCTATTCTTCCTGCCCACTGGGCCCAGCAGGCCACGCACGTAGTCCCGCATCCGCCGCCGCGGCTCGACGCGGCCGAACCGCTCGCCCACCCGCAGCAGCAACGACTCCAACTCGGCATCCCATGAACCGACTTCGGTATCGCTCTCGATATCCACAACCGGTTCAACGCGCCCCGATCGAGTGAGTCACGAACCACCACCAACCTGATGCAGCGTCAGCCAACTAGACTCCGAAAGGGCCCCGCGACCAGGGCATATGGAGAAGTGCAACTGGAGTACTAGTTCAAGCTGACTGCGTCCCCGGCCGACGCCTTCAGCGAGGTGGATGTGGTGCCGGGGAAGTACCAGCGCCAGCTGCCTGCCGACGTGACGGTCACCTTGGTGGTCAGTTGCCCGGTGTTGCCCGTCGTGACGGTCTTGACCGTGGCGTAGTGGGCGGCGCCCTTCTTCCTGAACTGGAGCTTGACCTGCTGCCCGGGAAACCCGTGGTACTTGCGGTCCTCCCAGTTGGCGCGGGCCAACTTGCCGGTGACGGTGACCTTGGCGTTCTTGTCGACCTTCGCAGGTGCGATCACGGTGGTGAGCTGGGCGGCCCGCTTGACCTTGTACTCGGCGATGTGGTCGGAGATCCAGTAGTCGCCGTCGTTCGCCTTGACGGTGGCGTTGATCTGCCAGACGCCGGCGACCTTGTTGGAGTCGATGTCGTCGCTGTCGGCGATCCAGGCGGGGTCGATGGTCACCGTGGCCCGGCACACCGAGGTCGTCGCGCTCTTCTTGGTGCAGGACGAGTCGTCGTTCCAGGTCGCGAAGGTGTAGGCGCTCGTCTTGTTGAAGGTG
Organism: Streptomyces sp. NPDC050549; assembly: GCF_040655035.1. NCBI lineage: Bacteria > Bacillati > Actinomycetota > Actinomycetes > Kitasatosporales > Streptomycetaceae > Streptomyces > Streptomyces sp. NPDC050549. The sequence continues at coordinate 181,059 of NZ_JBFAJD010000006.1, read as the reverse complement.
CTGACGTGCGTGAGCCCCTTCACCCCCGAGTTGTCCTTGACGGTGATGTCGACCGGGTAGCGGATCGACTTCGACGTGCCCACGATGACGTTGCCGCCGCCGTTGACGACGGTCTTCACCACCCGGACATCGCCCCGCCCCTCCGCGTGCGCCCCGGTCGCCGTCACCAGCACCAGGGCCGCCGCCCCGCCGGCCGCGGCCCAGGCCGTTCTGCCTCTCATGATTCTCCCCTTGTCGTGTGCGTGCCAGGAGAGGCTACGTGATCAGAACCTTTCCGCGGTGTTCGGTTTCGAGGCTGCGCTCGGCCCGGTGGAACACCTTCCGCCCCCTTCCAGTACCACCGGGCCCGCGACGTCGACGGTGCCGCGCGGCTGCTGGCCGAGCTCGGCGAGGACGCCAAGGTCATCGCCGGCGGACAGAGTCTCGTCGCGATGATGAACTACCGGCTGGCCCGTCCGGGGCACCTCGTCGACATGGCCGGCCTGCGGGAACTGGACCGGATGCACCGGGACGCCGACGGCGCACTGCGCATCGGGGCGCTCACCACCCACCACACGGTGGAGAGCGATCCGGCCGGGGTGCTGGGGGCGGGCTTCGAGGTCCTGAACAGGGCCATGACGTGGATCGGGCACCTGCCGATCCGTACCCGCGGCACGGTGGGCGGCAGCATGGCGCACGGCGACGCCACCGCCGAGTGGTGCCTGCTCGCGGTGACGCTCGGCGCGGAGTTCGTGGCACGCGGGCCGCGGGGAGAGCGCACGATCGCGGCCGGGGACTTCTTCCTCGGCTACTACACGACGGCCCTCGACCCGGACGAGATCCTCGTCGAGATCGTCTTCCCCCGTCCCGCTCCGCATGCCGCGCTCACCGAATTCGCCGAGCGGCGCGGGGACTTCGCCCTGGTGGCCGCTGCCGTCGACCTCGATGTGGAGGACGGCGAGGTGCGCTCCGGGCGGGTCGCGCTGGGCGGGGTGGCATCCGCGGCGGTCCGGGTGCCGGAGGCGGAGGCCGTGCTGGCGGACGGCGGTTCGTTCGAGGCCTGCGCGTCGGCAGCGGCACAGGCCGTGGAGCCGCCCGCGGACGCGTCCGGCAGCACCCACTACCGCAGGCAACTCGTCCGGACCCTGGTCCGCCGCGCCTGCGAGGAGGCCGTGTCCTCATGAGCAATGCCCCAGAGAGCAACGTCCCCATGAGCGATGTCCCCCTGAGCGAACGGAAGTTGGTCGGCAGGGCGGTTCGCCGCCGCGAGGATTCCCGGCTGCTCGCCGGGCGCGGCCGGTTCGTCGACGACATCGCACTGCCCGGCATGCTGCACGCCCAGTTCGTGCGCAGCACCGTCGCCCACGCGGAACTGGCCTCGGTGGATGTGTCGGCGGTCCTCGAAATCCCGGGCGTCGTCGCCGCGTTCACGGCCGAGGACCTGGAGCTGGGTGACATCGTTGCCCAACTGGGGCGCCCGCGCTCGGAGTTCGTCCCGACCGCCATGCCGGTCCTGGCCCGCGACAAGGTCCGCTACGTCGGTGAGCCGATCGCGATCGTCGTGGCCCGCGACGCGTACGCGGCGGAGGACGGCCTGGAGGCCGCGAAGGTCTCGTACGTCACGCTGCCCCCGGTCATGTCCGAGGAGGCGGCGTTCGCGGACGGCGCCCCGCTCGTGCACGCCGAGGCCGCGCACAACACCCTGGTGGACGTCTCACTGTTCGCGACGGACGGCATCGACGGGATCTTCGCGTCCGCGCCCTGCGTCGTCGAGGTCGACACAAGGACCGGAAGACAGAACGCGCTGCCGCTGGAGGCCCGGGGTGCCGTGGCCCACTGGGACGACCGCGAGGAACAGCTCGTCCTGCACACCTGCACCCAGATCCCGCACCAGGTACGGACGGTGGCGTCCCGCTGTCTCCGTCTCGACGAGCGCGCCGTACGGGTCGTGGCGCCCGACATGGGCGGCGGGTTCGGCCAGAAGTGCGTGGTCGGCCGCGAGGAGATCGCCACCGCCGCTGCCGCGCTGCGCCTGCGCCGGCCGGTGAAGTGGATCGAGGACCGCAAGGACGCCCTGACCGCTTCCTTCCTCGCCCGTGAACAGCACTACCGGGCCCGCGCGGCCTTCGACGCCGACGGCAGGATCCTCGCGCTCGACACGGACGTGGTCTGCGACATGGGCGCCTACTCCTGCTACCCCTTCACGGCGGGCGTCGAGCCACTGATGGCGTCCGCCGAGATGCCCGGCGTCTACAAGGTTCCCGCCTACCGGGTGCGGGGCCGCGCGGTCACCACCAACAAGGCGCCCACCGGGCCGTATCGCGGGGTGAGCCGGCCCCAGTACGTCATGGTCATGGAGCGGCTCTTCGAGCGCGCCACCCGTGAACTGGCCCTGGACCCGGTCGAGATCCGCCGCCGCAACGTCATCACCGACTTCCCGTACACAGGCGTCAACAACATCACCTGTGACCCGGGCTCCTACCTGGAGTCGCTCAACCTCTGCGAGCTGCTCGTGCGCGAGGAGGGCTGGTACGAGAAGCAGGCAGCGGCGGCGACAGAGGGCCGGCGCCTCGGCATCGGCTACGCGTGCTTCAGCGAGCGCACCGGCTACGGCTCTGCGGCCTTCGCGCAGCGCAAGATGAAGGTGGTGCCCGGCTTCGACATCTCCGAAGTACGGATGGACACCAGCGGCACGGTCACCTTCAGCACCGGCACCATGAACCACGGGCAGAGCCACGAGACGACGATGGCACAGATCGTCGCCGACGAACTCGCCCTGGACACCGGCAAGGTGAGGCTCCATCAGGGCGACACCGACCGCATCACCTACGGCTTCCGCACCTTCGCCAGCCGTTCCATCACCATCGGCGGCAGCGCCTTACGCCTGGCCGCCGCGAAACTCGGCGACAAACTGCGCGCGATCGCCGCAGCCCGCTGGGAAGTCGCCCCCGACGAGGTGGAGTTGACATCCGGCGCGGCTCGTCGCCGTAACGCCTCCGACGTCCTCACCTACGAGCAGATCGCCGGCATCGCCCATCTCCAGGCCCACTTGCTTCCCAAGGACATCGAGCCGGGCCTGTCGGTCACCGCCACCTTCGACGTCTTCAACGACGGCACCTTCTCCAACGCCACCCACGGCTGCGTCGTCGAACTCCACGCCGACACCGGGCAGGTGGAGATCCTGCGGACGTGTGTGTCGAGGACTGCGGGGTCGCCATCAACCCGCAGGTCGTGGAAGGGCAGTGCCGGGGCGATATCGCGCAGGGCATCGCGGGCGCGCTGTTCGAGCAGGTGACGTACGACGCCCAGGGCGAACCGTCGGCGACCGGCTTCACGGACTACAAGGTGCCCACCGCCCACGAGATCCCTGACGTGCTGATCCACCATCTGGAGACACCCTGCGCGTTCACCGAGACCGGCGCGAAGGGGGCCGGCGAGGGCGGCACGATCGGGGCGCCCGCCGCCGTCCTCAACGCCGTCAACGACGCGCTGCGCCCGGCCGGCGTCGAACTCGACCACACACCGATCACCCCCGAGACCGTGCACCGCGCCCTGAACGGCGCTCCGAACCTGGAGTTGTCCTCATGAACACCGACCCCGTCGTGACACATCCGCCGCTCCAGCTCATCGCCCTCGACGTCAACGGCGAGCAGCGCGAAGTGATCACCGAGCCCCGCCGCACCCTCGTCGACGTACTCCGGCACGACCTGCGGCTGACCGGTACGCACGTCGGATGCGAGCACGGCATCTGCGGTGCCTGCACGGTCCTGGTCGACGAACGGCCCGTCCGCGCCTGCCTGATGTCCGCGGCGCAGGCCGAAGGGGTCCGGATCCGCACGGTCGAGTCGCTGCCGGACGGTGACGGCGGCTTGAACGATCTGCAACAGGCGTTCACCGAGCACCACGCGTTGCAGTGCGGGTTCTGCACGCCCGGTTTCCTGATGCTCGCCGACGGGTTCCTCGCCGAGCGGCCCGACGCGAGCAAGGAGGAGATCCGCGAGGTGGTCGCCTCGAACCTGTGCCGGTGCACCGGCTACCAGACCATCGTCGAGGCGATCGACGCCTGCGCGACGGCCCGGCGCGGGGGCTGCGCCGCCCCCTGTGACAAGCCTGCCGACAAGGAGCACTGACCCATGCAGCTCACCAACACGGTGCCGGTCAACGCCTCCCCCGAGCTGCGCGCCATGAACGCCCAGACCGGGCGAGCAGCACTGGAACTGGCCGACGCCCGGCCCGACGTGGTCGTCACGGCCTGCCTCGTGGCCATCATGGCGCAGGGGCCGGGGTACCACTGCACCGCCGAGGACGAGATCACCGCGGTGCTGCGCGCCGAGGGCTCCCGGGCCGCGGTGGTGTCGAGCGCGGGTGCTCTGCTCGACGGCATCAGGGCTCTGGGAGCCGCGCGGGTCGCGATCGTCACGCCGTATCTGAAGCCGCTCACGCAGCTCGTGGCCGACTGCATCGAGGACGCGGGCATCGAGGTGGTGGACGCGCTGAGCCTGGAGGTGCCGGACAACCTGGCCGTAGCCCGCCTCGACCCAGCCGATCCGCGCGAGCACCGGCGGCGCCTGGATCTGTCACGGGCCGACGCGCTCGTCCTGTCCGCCTGTGTCCAGATGCCTTCGCTGCCGTCGATCCAGGCGGCGCAGGAAGCGGCGGGACTGCCCATGCTCTCGGCGGCCACCGCGACGGCGTACCGCGCCCTCGTCGAACTGGGTCTGCCCGCGGTCGTTCCCGGCGCGGGCAGCCTGCTCAGCGGCCGGGCCGGTGCCGGAGGACAGGAAGGGGCAGGTCCTGGGCAGCCGTGAGGGACTGCGGGAAATCGGTGGACTGCTCAATCGTTCCAGGGCGACAAGTACCGGTTCGAGGGCGACCGGTCCTGCTGGACGAGATCGCCCGGCAGAGGGTTCCGCTGGTGCCTTCCGGCACCGAGGTTCTGGCCCGGTCCGGAGTTGGGCGGCATGCCGGTGGTGACCGCGCTCGGCCGACACACGGGCCTGCCCTGCGCGTTCGTGCGGAAGCAGGCCGAGCCACACGGCACCTGCCGTCCCGCCGAAGGAGTCGAGGCCGAGGGCCGTCGGGTGCCGGCCGTCGAGGGTGTGGTCACCAGCGGCGGACAGATCGTGCTGTCGACCGCCGACCTGCGTGGTCGGGGGGCTCAGGTCTTTGCGGCTCTGTGCGTGATCGACCGTGAACAAGGCGGCGCAGGCGCCCTCGCGGCCGAGGGCATCGGGCTGTTGCCGCTGCTGACGGCCGGAGATCTGCGGGCCGCTGCCGCCTGACCGGCGGGCGGTCAGTGCGTGGCATTCGTTCGCCTCGCTCAGCAGTCCCGGCTCCCGGGCCTGTCACCTCACGGGACGGAGTCGGCAGCGAACTGCGTCAGTCGGGTCAGATCATGTCGTCCAGTGGACGCAACTCGTCGGCGTAGGAGACCGACGTGCGGCGGAGGATCCCGTTGCGCGCCACCGTGTACTGGCCCATCCGCCACAACGGCGGTGAGTAGGTGTGGATGGAGACACTGCCGGCATCGCGTCCGGTGAGCCGGTGGATGTGGTCCGGGCCGAAGCAGAAGACCTGACCGGCCGGCACCTCGGTCGCCAGACTCGGCACGCCGACGGCCAGATTGTGTTCGACGAGCGCTCCCTCGGCCACCGCCACGGCACCGGACGAAACATCGTGATCGTGCCAGCCGGTGTCGCTCCGCGGCGTCCAGCACAGCACCCAGACATCGACATGGGCGTCCCGGTACAGCGAGACGTAGTGCCGCTTGTCGTCGTCGAAGGCCACGTGCTCACGCCAGCTGCCGGGGTCCGTGGCGATCGACGAGGCCAGCTCCAGCAACTCCCGCTTGTCCAGGTCGCGGCCCGGGAGTGCGCCGAGAGTGACAGCCGCCCGCACTCTTTGCCATGGCTCGGCATCGCGGGCGGCTGCGGTGTCGAGGTCGTGGGACGGGAGTGGTGCGGTCACGGTCGTACTCCTTCGGGCAGGTGGCATGGATTGGTGACACGTACGGCGCCCCGCTGCCGTGCCGAGTTCGGGGTCGACCGGGGTGGCACCGGGCGAGTCGCTTCCCACCACCAGGACGTCGACGCCCAGGACACGAGCCACCGCGTCGGCCTCCTGAGGCCGTACGACGCCGAGGTGTCGACCAAGACGCCGAGGCCGAGGCGGAGTTGGCAGCCGCGGCGACAGCGGGCAGTGATTGTCGGTCGCGCCGTGCTCACTCATGCCGTCTCTCAACTTAAGCGCTTCAGTGATGCGGTCCAGTGAAGCGCTTAAGCTGAGCCGGTGTCAATGCGCGCCGAGAGGCCGTTCCGCTCCGGGCGACGGGGGCGGCTCCCCAGTTCATCGAGTCGTTACACTGACGACGTGCCAAAACAGCCGCGGCGGATCACCCTGCGCGACATCGCGGAGGAGACCGGGCTCTCCGCCGCCGCGGTGTCGTACGCGCTCCGCGGACTCCAGGTGCCGCCCGAGACCCAACGACGCGTCCGCGAGGTCGCCGATCGGCTCGGCTACCAGGCGGACCCGATCGCCCGCGCCCTGGCCTCCGGTCGCACCGGGTATGTCGGAGTGCTGTGCGGGTCGCTCGCCGATGTCTGGCAGCAGGACCTCGCCGCTGCCCTGGGCCGCAGGTTTCTCGGCGTCGGCCGGCACGCGCTGATCGTCGACGCCTCCAACGACCCCGAACTCGAGGCCACGCTCGCCTCCCAACTGGCCGACCAGCGGGTGGACGCGCTGATCGTGCTGCCGGTCGACCCGGCCGCCGCGCACTGGAAGGAGGTCGCCCGGCGGACGGTGCTGACGTCCATCGGTGACGGGCTGCCAGGGGCGGCCACCGCGGCGGAGGTCGTTTTCGACAACGAGGCCGGGGTCACCGACGCCTTCCACCGCCTCGTCGACTGCGGTCACCGCAGGATCGCCGTCATGACCCCGAGCCGGCCCACCACCCCCGACCGCCCCGCCGAGGTGATCGCCCATCGGGTCGCGCGGAGCCTCGGACTGAACGTCACGCTCCACCCCTCGCCGCACGACCTGGACGGCGCCACCGCCGTGGCGCGGACCGTACTGGGCTCCGCGAATCCGCCGACCGCGTTTCTGTGCCTGGCCGATTCGATGGCCTACGGCGTCTACGCCGGGGCCCGGGAGCTGGGACTCGAAGTACCCGACGACGTCTCGGTCATGGGCTTCGACGACCACCCGCTGTCGCGGCTGTTGACACCGCCGCTGTCCAGCTACCGGTGGCCGGCCGACCTGCTGGTGGACCTGGTGGTCAAGCGCACGGTCAAGGCGATCGACGAGAACAAACTCAGCCGTCGCAAAGTCCTGCCTCCGGCGGCGAAGCCACGCGGTTCGGTGGCGCCGCCGAGGTCCGCACGCCGGTAGGGCCGCAGAGCGGCACGGGGCTCACGTTCCGGGAGTGCCGACGGCGTCCAGGGCTTCGCCGGTGGCAAGCCGGGCCCGGACGATGATGCGCGGGTTGCCGGGAGCGGGTGCGGCGAGGGTGCGGGACCGCTTCGTGGCCTTGACGTCTCCGCTCACCGACAGGCTGGTGACGGCGCGGCTGCCGGCGGCCAGCGCGTACCAGTGGCCGTTCGGGGACCGCCAGCCGCTCGCGGCGACGACATGCTGACCGAACCGGCTGCAGGCCGCGGTCGCGCGGGCCCGGGTGACCGTCCGGGCCGGCGCGGCGGGCGCGTATCCGCTGGTGCGGAAGGAGATCGTCACGTCCCCGGGTCCGCGCCAGGTGTCGGCGCGGGCGCAGGTCCACACGGCGTGGCCGCCTCCGTCGGGCAGGTCCTGTTCGGCGAAGTCCCAGTTGTTGACGGCGCGTACGCCGGTGTCGCGCAGCGGCTGCAGGGCGCATGCCTGGTGGGCCCAGGCCAGCAGGGCCTGGGAGCCGGTGGCCTCGCGGGGCCGGCGGGCGGGCGGTGTGCCGTGGCCCGGCAAGGGGGTGTAGGTGAGGTGGACCGGGGACAGGTCGCCGAGAGGGGCGAGCAGGAACGCGTGGTGTTCGGCGATACGCGGCGAGGAACGCAGTTGCAGCACCGGCCTGTTGTCGCAGTGCGCTCTCGCGGGCACGGTCGGGACCGGGTCCGTAACGCCGTCCTTCGAGACGTGCAGCGCGCGGGCCAGGACGTCGGGGCGCAGCAGGTCGCGGGTCTGCGCCTCGGCGACCCAGGGGGCCAGCAGGTAGCGGGCGGTGCCGTCCGCCCGGGTGAGGGTGACGGCCGCCGCCGTGGTGACGTCGGCGTCGTCGACGCGGGCGACGCTCAACTCCGTGTGCCGCGCCGGGGAGCGGGTCTCGCTGTAGCGGGCGAGGCGCTGTCCGTCGTAGAACAGCACCACCTCGCGGTCGCCGACGTCTCCCGCGTAGAGGAGTTGCGGTGCGGTCGTCGGTGGGACCGCGGTCGTGGCGGGGGCCAGGTGGGGGCGGGTGCCGGTCTGCGGGTGCGTCCATGCGTGCAGAGCGCGGTCCAGGAGGCCTTGGTCGTGGGCGCGGGAGCCTCGGGTCGGCCAGGCGGTGAAGTCGACCCGCGAGGTGTTGTCCCACGCCCCGGCGGCCGTGCGGACCAGGTCCGCCGTACGCGGCATACCGGGTGCCGCCGGAGTCTCCGGGGCCTGCCGCTGTGCCGTACCGTCACCGGTCACTGCCAGGGTCACCACCGTCACCAGTCCGATCGCGGCGGCCCCCAGGAGCAGGCGGGTCCGCCGGGTGCGGCGCAGCAGGTCGGTGGGGCCGGCCTGGAGGGCGCAGGCGTCGAACTCCTGTGACGCCAGCAGCACGGCGGGGGATCTGCGCGAGCTCTCCTCCAGGAGGTCCGCGGTGCGCAGGGCGGCGGCCGGGTCCGGCGCGTTCGCCGATGCCAGCAGTTCGTGGACGGCGTCGAGGGGCAGGCCGTGGACCGTGCGCAGCAGGAAGGCGGCGCGGGCCGCGGCCGGGGCTGCGGACAGCCGTTGCGCCAGGGCGAGTTCGTCCGCCCCGCCCGAACGTGGGAACAGGCGCAGTCCCAGGACCAGGGGCAGCCGGGGCCGTAGCGCGCCCGGGTGGGCGAACCGTGCGGGCCACATCCGCGGGCGCCGTCCATGAGCCAGAGCGGCGCGCAGCACCTCGGTCAGGAGACGGCGCTCCACGGAGTCCCCCGCGCGGGTCTCCCCGCGCGGCGAAGGGACGACGGGCGCGGAGGGTTCCGTGCCCGCGCGGCGCAGCGCCCGCTGGACGAGGGCGTGCGCCACGAGTACCCGTCGGTGCCGGCCTAGCGAGGCCGGGAGGACGAGGTGCGCCAGACGGACCAGATCGCCGTACTGCTCGACGAGTACGGACTCGGCCTCCCGAACCCGAGACCTGACACCCCCGGCATGGGGGCGGCGCGAACGAAGATTCATGGAACGGGACGCTTTCCGGGACGGGAGAGGACACGGCGAGTGCCGTTGGGTCAAACGAGTGAATCCCGGACAGGTCACCGTTGCGCGCCGCCGAAGGGGGCCTCCGCGCGGAGATGCGGACTCGTGCCTACCGGGCGCGAAGAGTGAACCGCAGCCGTGCCGTGCCTCCGTACGCTCTTCGCCCCGTCCCTGTCGCGCAGGAGGATGTCCAGGCCACCACCGGTGGCCGGTCGTACACGACACGAGCGAGGAGCGGACATTGGCTGTGGTGATGTTCATGCGGTGGACGGGTGTCACCCCCGAGCAGTACGACACCGTGCGGGACACCGTGGGCTGGGAAGAGGCGGCCCCTGCGGGCTCACAGGTGCACGTGGCCTGGTTCGACGACGAAGCACTCAATGTGACCGACGTCTGGGACTCCGAAGAGGCCTTCCAGACCTTCTTCACCGAACGACTGGCTCCCGCCGTCGAGAAGGCCGGCATCAGCGGTCAGCCCGAAAGTGAATTCCGGCCACTGCACCGCCGCTTCGTCCCACCCGGAGTCGTCGGCGGCGCATGATCCCGGAGCCGCGCCGCGCGGCTCCGGTGCCGTTGTCCGTGAGGTCAGCGGCTCTTGCGTACCCGGGCCGCCGCGCGGGCTTCCGCGGTCTTGCGGGCCTCGGCGGCCTTGCGGGACTCCTTGGCCGGTCGGCCCGGACGGGTGCCCATGCCGCGGAAGGGGGCGTTGCCACTGGGCTGCGTCCCCGCCGGAGGGCGTTTGGCCCCGGTGATGGCCGTCAGCTTCTCCTCGCCCGAGCGCACCTGTGTGACGGTCGGCCGGATGCCCGCCTCGGACATCATGCGGTTCACATCACGCCGCTGGCCGGGCGTGACCAGGGTGACCACCTTCCCGGACTCCCCTGCGCGCGCCGTACGACCGCCGCGGTGCAGGTAGTCCTTGGCATCGGCCGGCGGGTCGACGTTGACGACGAGGTCGAGCGCGTCGATGTGAATGCCGCGAGCGGCGACGTTGGTGGCCACCAGCACGGTGACCTCGCCGTTCTTGAACTGGGCGAGGGTGTGCGTGCGTTGCGGCTGCGACTTCCCGCTGTGCAGGGCCGCGGCCCGTACCCCGCCGGCCCGCAGGTGACGGGTGAACTGGTCCACCCCGGCCTTGGTGTCCAGGAACATCAGCACGCGGCCGTCCCGCGCGGCGATCTCCGTCGCCGTGGCGTACTTGTCGGCGCCGTGGATGTTCAGCACGTGGTGTTCCATCGTCGCGACCGAGCCCGCCGCCTGGTCGACCGATGCGAGAACGGGGTCGTGGAGGTAGTCCTGTACCAGCCGGTCGACGTCGCCGTCGAGCGTGGCCGAGAACAGGAGCCGCTGCCCGTCGGAGGGGATCTGGTCCAGGAGGTCCGAGACCTGCGGCAGGAACCCCAGGTCGCACATCTGGTCCGCCTCGTCCAGCACCGTGATCCGTACGTGGTTCAGGTGGCAGTCGCGGCGTGACACCAGGTCGGTCAGCCGCCCCGGCGTCGCGACGACCACCTCGACACCGGTCCGCAGCAACGCCGTCTGCCGGTTGATCGACAGACCGCCGACCACCGTCGCCAGCCGCACACCCATTGTCCGCGCGTACGGGGCGAGCGCGTCGTCCACCTGCTGTGCGAGTTCCCGGGTCGGCACCAGGACCAGTGCCAGGGGCCTCTTCGACTCCGCCCGCCGGCCCGCGATCCGTACGAGCAGCGGGAGCCCGAAAGCGAGCGTCTTGCCGGAACCGGTCCGTGCCCGGCCCAGCACATCGTGGCCGGCCAGTGCGTCGGGGAGCGTCGCCGCCTGGATCGGGAAGGGTTCCGTCACCCCGAGGTCCGTCATCGTCCCGACCAGTTCGGGCGGCAGCCCGAGCGTGGCGAAGGAAGCGGTGGGCGGCTTCGCGTTCATGGGGAACCTTCCTCGGTCTGATGCCCGCAACGCGCCGGGGCCCGCACCCCTTGGTACGGGCCCCGGCGATCTCGAAGGGTTCTCCCACTTTATCAGCGGACACCCAGGGCACCCGCCGCTCGGCTCGGCCCGCGCAGCACACGCTGTCGGTGCCGACAGTGAGGACGACGGGTCTGTGGATAGAGTTCTGCTATCAGGGCTATCTGAGGTAACGGCCCGGCGTTCGGCACACGGCTGCGCCGGGCAGTGTGCATCACACCGAAAGTGACAGAATTTACTATGAGCAACGTCTACTTCGACATCACCATCGACGGCGCCCCCGCAGGCCGCATCGTCTTCAACCTGTTCGACGATGTCGTCCCGAAGACCGCCCGGAACTTCCGCGAGCTGGCCACGGGGCAGAACGGCTTCGGCTACGCGGGCTCCGGCTTCCACCGCGTCATCCCGCAGTTCATGCTGCAGGGCGGTGACTTCACCAACCACAACGGCACCGGCGGCAAGAGCATCTACGGCGAGAAGTTCGCGGACGAGAACTTCGACCTGAAGCACGACCGCCCGTACCTGCTGTCGATGGCGAACGCCGGCCGCAACACCAACGGCTCGCAGTTCTTCATCACCACCGTCGTCACCTCGTGGCTCGACGGCAAGCACGTCGTCTTCGGCGAGGCCGTCGAGGGTCAGGAGATCATCGACAAGATCGAGTCCCTGGGCTCGCAGTCGGGCGCCACCAAGGCGAAGATCGAGATCGCCGCTTCCGGCGTCGTCGAGGGCTGAGCCCCACTCGGCACCCGCACGCCCGGGCCCCGGGGACGATCGTCTCGTCCCCGGGGCCCGGGCCGTGTCCGCGCAAGGTCGGACGGTCCCCCGTCGACCGCACGGCGTCGGGCGGTGGCCGGACCCCCGTCCCGGCCACAGACACCGCGCTCCGTGGCCCGGGGTTCGGTCACCAGGGGTAGTAGTACCAGGACGTGCAGGAGGCGTTGGCGCCGCTCACTCCGGCGCAGACGCGGGCGCGGACGATGTGGCCGCCGCCGGTGGGTGACTCGCCGCCACAGCCGCTCGCACTGCCGTTGGCGTCGACCACGATGTCGGTGACACCCCTGCTCGTGTAGTACTCGGTACGCACTCCCCAGTTGTCGGCCTTGGTGTCGCAGGCGTAGACGTAGGTCCCGCCAGTGGTGACCACGCCGTAGCCGCGTCCGGAGAGCACGATCGCCGAGTACGCCGACGCGCTTTCGGTCATCAGCCCCAGTTCCGCGCATGCGGCGCCGGTGGTCAGCAGGCCGTGCTTCGCCTTGCGGTTCGCCTTCACGGGTATCCGCCTTTCATTGTCGACTTGTCCATGTGTCAGGTCCGCAACGGCGCGCAGGTCGGTGATCTGCAGCAGCGGGTTGCTCGGGGTCTCCAGCAGGATCAGGCGGGTCTGCGGGGTCAGTGCCCGCGCGAACGACTCCGGGTCGGTCTGGTCCACGAGGGTGGTCGACACGCCCAGGCGCGGCAGCAGGTTCAGCAGCACCGACGCGGTGCCGCCGTAGGTGGACTTCTGCCCGATGACGTGGTCGCCGGCGGAGACCAGGGCCAGGACGGCCGTGGTGAGCGCGGCCATCCCGGACGCGGTGACCATGGCCGCATCGGTGTGCTCCAGTTCGGCGACGACGGCGGCGACCTGTGCGTGGTTCGGGTTGCCGAAGCGGGTGTAGAAGTCCTTGCCGCGTGGGGCGACGGCGCCCTGTGCGAACGTCTCGGCGTCCTCGGCCGAGAACGCCGCCGTCTGGTAGATGGGCGGTGCCACGGCGCGGATGGGGTGGACCTCACGATCGGCGTGAACTGTGTTGGTGCTGCTGCCCGGCATGGCTGCCCTCCGTGGAGCGTCGGTGTGACCCCATGAAGCGTGGCCGACCAGAGCTCCGACACATCTGGATCTCGGCAACTTTGGCAGCAAATTGCGCTCAGTGCAGGCGCAGAATTGTGCTAGGCAATCCCTGAGAGCATTAATCTGCCCCCATGGATGAGGTGGACCGGTCGATCCTGGCCGTACTCGAACAGCACGGCCGTATCAGCAACAACGACCTCGCCGCCCGGGTGGGACTGTCGCCCTCCCCCTGTCTGCGGCGCGTGCGTCAGCTGGAGGAGGCCGGGGTGATTCGCGGCTACCGGGCGCTCATCGATCCCGCCGCGGTCGGCCGCGGTCTGCGGGTGTTCGCGGGTGTACGGCTGATGCGGCACACCCGCGCGGACGTGGTCGCGTTCGAGAGTGCCGTGACCCGGCTGCCCGAGGTGGTCCACGCCCACCACATCACCGGCAACTTCGACTATCTGCTCCAGGTCGAGGTGGCCGACCTGCCGGCCTACGAGGACTTCCACGCGAACCAGCTGGCCGGCCTGCCCGGTGTGGCGACGGTGACCAGCTACGTCAGTATGAAGACGCTCTCGCCCGACCGCGCGTGAGGATCGCGGTCAGAGCGTGATGGTGCCGCGGATGCGGATGGTGGCGGCGCCGCTGACCCAGACGGTGCCGTCCGGGTCGGCGGTGATCTCGATGCTCGCGGCCCGTCCCAGTCGGGTGCCCTGGGAGACGCGGTAGGAGGCGGGTGCGGCGCCGGAGGTGAGCCACTGGCCGACGGCGGCGTTCGTGCTGCCGCAGGCCGGGTCCTCGGGTACGTCGACGGCGGGGGCGAAGGTGCGCATCTCGAAGCGGTACGGATGCCCGTCGGGGTGGGCGCCGATCGCGCCGACCATCGCGTCCGGGACGAGGGAGAGATCGGGTTCGAGGGCGAGGACATCCTCGGCCGTGGGGAGTTGGAGAACGGCCCAGCCCGGACCGTTGTCGACCCACTGGTGGGCCACGACCCGGTTCCGCTCGATGCCGAACGCGGTCGTGATCCGGTGCAGGTACGCGTCGTCGAGCGCGCCCTCCCGCACCCGGGGCGGTGCGGCGAAGGACAGGGTGTCCTCGCCGCGGCGCACGGTGACCAGGCCCGCGGCGCACTCCTGCACGATGCGGTCGGCGTCGCGCGGTGTGCCGCCGCCCTCCAGCCAGGCGCGCGCGGAGCCCAGGGTGGGGTGACCGGCGAACGGCAGCTCGCCCCGGGGCGTGAAGATCCGCAGCCGGTAGTCCGCCTCCGGGGTGGTGGGAGGCAGTACGAACGTGGTCTCGGACAGGTTCGTCCAGCGCGCCAGGCGCTGCATCTCCTCGTCGCTCAGATCCGTCCCGTCCAGGACGACCGCGACCGGGTTGCCGGAATAGGGGCTCGTGCAGAACACGTCGACCTGCACGAACGAACGGGTGCGCGGCATGGTCATCGAGGGCCTTTCGAGCGGCTGCGGCGGTTTCTGCGCCTCCCGCCCGTCGGCGGACGGCGGGAAGCGGGAAGCAGGAAGCAGGTCCATCCCAGTGGGCGGGTACGCGGCGAGGACAGGGCCAGCCGCGACAAAGTGGATTGATTCGCACCCCCGTGCACCCCGTGCGCCTCGTACGGCCCCGCCCGGTGGTGGGGCTACTCCGCGGTGGCCGCGTGCAGGGACTTCCAGAACCGGCCGGCGGGGCGGAAGAGGTGCTTCACGGTCGGTTCCTTTCTCGACTTCGCTGATTCCCTAATTCCCTAATTCCCTACTTCCCGACTTCTCGACTTGTCGGCCGAAGTGCCGGACGTTCTCAGCCGAAGTGGCGGATGCGGGCGGCGGTCGCGGGTGTGTAGGGCAGCCAGTCGTGCACCGATCCGGAGGTGATGAACTCGGCGACCGCGGTGGCGAAGGTGCGGCCCAGGGCCCGCACGGCGTCGGTGGGCCTGCCCAGCATCGGGCAGTCCGGGTAGGCGTCGAACGTGTTGAAGAAGAAGGGGAGTTCACCGCAGTGGGTGGCGCCGAGGGCGTGCTCGTCCTCGGCCGGTTCGTAGTCGAACTCGTAGACGTAGGTCGCGTTGCCGCCGGCCGCGTGGTGGTCGGCGATCCGCAGCGAGCCGTCGCGGAACAGATCGTCGGTCTGCACGGCGGTGAAGACCTGTGCCGGGGTGGGCTGTTGGAGCCGGGCGGCATGGCGCCGGTAGATGTCGTGGGCCCGGTCGCCGAGTCGGCCGGTCAGGATCTCCAGCGCGCCGTCCCGGGTGAGGTTCTGGATGTGCGGGTCGAAGGCGGTGAAGGCCGTCGCCTCGTCGCGGGCGGTACCGATGAGCAGCGCCTTGCCCTCCAGGGCACCGGCCGCGAGTGCACCGTGCAGGTCGCGGGGAACGCCGGGGCCGCCGAGCACCGGGTACATGGGCGGGGCCGCGTCGCCCGGGCGGGCCAGTTGTCCGGCGAGCCTGCCGTAGGCGGACAGCAACTGCTCGGCGGGCAGGGCGCGCAGCGCCTTTCCGGCATCCGCTCCGGCGGGCACGTCGAGCAGCCGTAGATAGGCTTCGGCGTTCTCGGCCGCATGCTGCGGGTCCTGCGGCGGCAGGCCGAAGGGGCCGCTCTGCAGCAGCACCCGGTTCACCAGTCCCGACGTACGGGGGTCCAGCGCCAGCGACAGCGCCGAATACGATCCGGCCGACTGGCCGCCGACCGTCACCCTGCCCGGATCGCCGCCGAAGGAGGCGATGTTGTCGCGCACCCAGGCCAGTACGGCGGCCTGGTCCTGGGGGCCGAGGTTGGCGGCGCCGATCTCCGGCAGGTACAGGTAACCCAGGGGGCCCACGCGGTAGTTCGCGGTGACCACCACGAAGTCGCCGAGTGCTGACAGCCGGCCGCCGTCGTACCAGTCCCAGCCGCCGGAGCCGCTGGTGAAGCCGCCGCCGTGCCACCACACCAGGACCGGGCGGGCCGCGTTGTCGTCGAACGCCCGCAGTGGAGTGTGGACGTTGACGGTGAGGCTCCCGTCCTCGTTCCAGTCCGGCACCCGCGGGCCCATCACCTGTTCCAGGCGGGAGGCCGCCTGCGGGACGGCCGGTCCGGCCTGCGCCGCCTCCCGCACTCCGGTCCATCCCTGGTGCGGCCGGGGCGGCGCGAAGCGCAGTTCGCCGACCGGCGACGCGGCGTACGGGATTCCCCGGAAGGAGACCGCCCCGCCCTGCGTGATGCCCCTGGCCCTGCCCCGGTCCGTCACCGCGATCCGGTCCTTGATGTCCGTCATCGTGCTCACCTCTGTCGTCTCGGTTGCTTCGAGGTGTTTCTATCCGGGAGTATCGATCCGGGCCAGAAAGAGAGGTTGAGACAAAGAATGAAGGACATGAGATCCAGGAATTCGGCGAAAGCAAGCCAATCGCTGAACGAGACGGACAGTCGGATCGCCGCCGCGCTGCTCGCCTCCCCGCGGGCCTCGTGGCGCACGGTCGGGCGTGTCCTGGGTATCTCGGAACGCACGGTCGTGCGTCGCGCGGCACCGCTGTTCCACGACAGGACGCTGCGCGCCACCGCCGTACGCAATCCCCTGTGGTTTCCCGATCTGATTCCGCTGGCCCTGCGCATCAAGTGCCGGCCCAACCAGATCAGCGCCATCGCAGCCACCCTGGCCCGCCGTACCGACACCGTCTGGGTGGACGTCCTCGGCGGTGGTGACGAGATCTGCACCATCCTGTTCCTGGACGGGCCGGATGCGCGCAACTCGCTGCTGCTGCGCGACCTTCCGGCCACGCCCGCGGTCCAGTCGTGGACCTCGCACATCCTCCTGCGGGTCTTCCCGGCGGCCTTCGACTGGAGCGGCGGTCTGCTGACGGAGGCCGAGCTGACCAGCCTGCGCACGGAGCACTCCACCCCGGCCGTCCGCCCGGGTCTCCAGCCGGTCGACCACGCACTGGTCACGGCCCTGATCGAGGACGGGCGGGCCTCCTACGCCGATCTCGCCCGCCGCGCCGACACCACTCCGCTCACCGCCCGGCGCCGGCTGGAGGCGCTGGTCGACAACCAGGTGCTCAGGCTCGCGACCGAGGTCGACCTGGCCCGGCTGGGCATCCGTACCGAGGCACTGCTGTGGATCACCGTCGCACCCGGCGGTCTGGAGGAGACGGGCCGCCGGCTCAGCCGCCACCCACAGGTCCGCTTCGCCTCCGCCACCACCGGCGCGGCCAACCTCCTGGTGGCGGTCGCCGCCACCGATCTCGACGCGCTCTACCACTTCGTGAGCGAGACCATCGGAGCCCTCCCCCGCATCTCCACGCTGGAGGTCACCCCCCTGCTGAGCGGGGTGAAGCGGACCGGCCTGGTCCGCCCCGGGAGCCTCTGAACCGACCGCGTCACGGCGGACCGACCGCAGGGGACGGAACGACCGAACAGTTGCCAAGTCCGATCACCTGTGACCGTTTCCCGCGAGAGGGTTTGGCGCCGTGCCCGGGCCGTGCAGGATGGGACCGTGGTAGGCAACCTCCCCGTCGTGACGACCAGCTTCGTCGGCCGCGCAAGCGAACTCGACGCAGTCAGAACGGCGTTGACGCAGCATCGGTCGGTCACTCTCACCGGTGGCGGAGGTGTGGGCAAGAGCCGCCTGGCACTGCGCGTCGCGGAACAGGTTCGGGACCGGTACACGGACGGGGTCTGGTGGGTCGACCTGTCGAACCTCTATGACGACCGGCTCTTCACCGCCACGGTCTGCGACGCCGTCGATCTCCTGGACCACAATCCGCGCGCACCCGTCGAGGCGCTGTGCGAGTGGCTGGCCGGCCGCCAGGTGCTGCTCGTCTTCGACTGCTGCGAGCGCGTGCTGCCCGCCTGCCTCCTCCTGGTGAGTGAACTCCTCGCCTCCGCACCGGGGTTGACGGTCATGGCCACGAGCAGACAGCCCATCGGCGTGCGAGGCGAGCAGCTTGTCGACGTGGCGCCGCTGTCGATGGACGACGGCGGTGCCGGCGACGCCGTACGCCTGTTCCGCGAGCGCTGCGCCACGGCCGCCCCGGACGTGTCCCTCGACTCCCCCGGCTCCGCCGAAACCGTCGCCGCCATCTGCCACCGCCTGGAGGGGATCCCGCTCGCCGTCGAACTGGCCTGTGCGCGGCTGCGGGAGAACAGCCTCGGGGAGATCGCCGAGCGCCTCGCCTCACGCCTCGACACCCTCGTCGACGAGACCGCGTGGCCCCGGCGCCACCGGGCGCTTCGCACTGCGATCGGCTGGAGCCACGAACTGTGTTCCCCGCTGGAGCGCCTGCTGTGGGCCAGACTCTCCGTCTTCCGCGGTCCCTTCGACCCGGCCGACGCGCAGTCCGTGTGCGCCGGCGGTCCGCTCGACACCGACGCCGTCCCCCGGCTCCTCGACCGGCTGGCCGACCAGTCCGTGCTGCAACGGGTGGGCGTCCGTTACCGCATGCTGGACACGCTGTGCGAGTACGGCGCCATGTGGCTCGCGGAACTCGGTGAGGAGCAGACGCTCGTCCAGCTCCACGCCACGCACTTCGCCACCGTGCTGGCCGAGGCCGAGGCAGGCTGGCTCAGTGAACAGCAGGTCGCCTGGTACGCGCGGATCTCGGCGAGCCACAGCGACGTACGCGCGGCACTCGACCACCTCATCGAGGCGGATCCCGAGACCGCCGTGGAAATGGCCGGCCGCACGGGCCTGTTCTGGCCCTGCTGCGGGCACCTCCACGAATCCCGCGACTACCTCGAACGCGCCCTGGCCCTCGACACACCCAAGGGCCCCTCCCGCACCCGCGCCCTGTGGGCCCTGGGCATCACCCTCACCCTCCAGGGCGATCACCGCAGCGCCCTGCTCGTCGGGGAGGAATGCACGGCCGCCGCGCACCAGGACGGCGACCCGCAGTCCGAACTCTTCGCCGCCCACACGGTCGGCCTCACCCACCTCATGGCCGGCCGTCCCCAGGACGCGTACGAGGTGTGCGACCACGCCCTGATCACCCACGGCCAGTCACCGCCGTCGGGCGCGCCGCAGCTGTGCTGCATGGTGATCCGCACCTTCGCCCACTCCGCGCTGGGCCGACTCGCCGAGGCCTACGAGGCGGCCGTCGCCCTGCGCCGGCTCAGCGTGCGCTACGGCGAGCACTGGGCGCGGTCGTACGCGTTCCACCAACTCGCCTTCATAGATCTTCTCCAGGGCCGCGCGCACGACGCCGAACTCCACGCCCGGGCCATGCTCACCAGCAAGCACAACCTCCACGACAATCTCGGAATCGCCCTCGCGCTCGACCTCCTCACCGGGGCGAACGCGGTACAGGGCAACGGGATCGCGGCCGCGCGGACGTCGGGCACCGGGAACACCTTCTGGCGCATGCTCGGCCACCCGAACCACGGCACCCCCGAACTCTCGGCCGTCCGCGAGGAATGGGAGCTCCAGGCCCGCAAGGCGGTCGGCGACGACGCCTACGACAGCGCCTTCCGCAACGCCCTCAACGACGACGCCGAACAGGGCCTCGCCCTCGTGATGCAGGGCCCGCTTCCGTCCTGACCACCGACCTCACTCAGGTGCTTCCACGGTGAAGGTCAACTCGTCGACCGTCGAACCGTCGTCGAGCCGCCGGCGCTCGACGACGGTGACGGTGCCGTTCAACGTGCGGTGGACTTCGTCGCCCTCGAAGAAGAAGATCGCGGGACCGGGCGCGATCTGGTCGTCGTGGCGGACGGTGGAGGTCTTCCGCCCGGTGGCGACGGCCTCGTGGTCGTGCTCGTCGAACCGGACGATGCGACGCGCGTCCGCGTCGGGGAAGAAGTAGGTGTCCGGCAGCAGCTTCCGGATCGGGCGCAGCACCGGCCCGTCGTCGGTGGGTACGGCGACCTGGACGTCCGGGTGGAGGTCGAGGAGCGCTTGGCGGCAACGACCGCACGGCGAGATGAGGCCACGGCCCCGGTCCCCCGCGGCGGCGATGGTGACGAGCGGGCCCGCTCCCGCGGTTGCGGCGACACCGAGTGCGACCAGCTCTGCGCACGGTCCGCCGGTGAAGTGGTAGACGTTGACCGCCTCGTGGATCCGGCCGACCGTGTCCATCGCCGCCGCGGCCACGGTGTGGTTCGGGTCGCTCCCGAGCGTGGCGGCGAGTCGTTCCGCCGCCTCGACGACGCGGCGAGCGGATTCGGAGAGGTTCATGGCAACCATGACGCCGACCCTAGATCAGCCGGGCCCGGCTCCTCGACGGCTCGGTCCGGCAAGCGTGAACAGGCTCGTCCATGGGGCGATCGTCGCCCACGCCTTCTGGGAATGGGCCGACGCCCTGCCGTTCTCCACCAAGCGGAACTGACCGCGAAACAGCACCCTCTCGAATAGCGTTGTCGCAAGCGGGCCACCACCATTCCCCCGCCCGACACACGGCCTGAACGTCAGGCCGGCACCTCACCCGACCCCCGCACCTTCAACGTGACCGGCACGACAACCGACTGCACCGGCTGCTCGACGGCCGTTCGGCCGATCTCGGCGGTCCGCTGCGCGATGACGGTGAGGGCGGGTTGCAGGAGGTCGGCCAGGGGTTGAACCACCCTGTACGCGGCGGCGATGGTCGGCTACAACCCCGGCACTCTGATGGAGGAGCCGCACTCCGAGGCCACCGCCTACTCCTACCGACTCCAACGCCGAGTTCGACGGCCTGCTCGCCCACCGCAACTTCGAGGTCTCCAGCAGCATCCGGAGCAACGTGGTCGAGTACGCCCGGATCACCAGCAGGTCCGGCGGCGACCTCACCTTCACCAACCCGTGGCCCGGCAAGTCCGTGGAGTACTACGCGAACTGCGTTCACAGGGGGACCCTCTCGGGCACAACCATCAAGCTGCGCACGGCCGTCGGCGAGACGATCGACTTCGCGCCGGCAGGTACCACCGAGGCCACCATCCAGCACCAACTGTCCCAGCCGGCCGAGTCCGCGACGACCTCCGCGCTCACCACGGGCTTCGAGACCGGCCAGCCCCAGCCGACCTGGACCGACACGGTCGACAACGTCGACACCCACGGTGACGGCAACTACGGCATCACCGGCCTGTGCCGCGGTCTCACCGGTCCCCAGGCCACCCTCCGCACGGGCGAACAGGCCCACACCGGCGACACGTCTCTTGTACTCGGACCGCGCCGACGGCGGTCCGTACGACCACGCGTACATGCAGGTCTACGGCTTCAACGGCGCGCCGCTCACCGTCCGCGGTGACACCGGGCCCAGCTACTGGATCTTCCCGCAGTCCAGTGCCACCACCCCCTGGGTGGACGCCGGTTCGGACAACAGCACCTGTGTCGCCGTCGACCTTGTCTTCACCGACGGCGGCAACCTGAGGGACTCGGGTGCCACCGACCAGTCCGGCAACGGGATCCATCCGGCCCGGCAGTGCGGTCAGGGCAGGGCGGTCGATCAGCAAGGTGCTCCTGGGCTTCGACCGCTCGGGCGGCACGGGTGGTTACCGCGGCTACGTCGACGATCTGCGCATCGGTTGACGCAGGAGTCGGCCACACAGAGTTGAACGCGTTCAATTTCTCCTTCATGATGGTCCTCCCGTCGGACATCCCTGACCGTCGGGGCCGTCCGACGAGAGGACCAAGACCATGACGAGCTCGCTGCTCACACCGCGAAGGCGTCCTCGCGTCGGCACGACCGGCGGTGGCGGTGCGGCGGCGACGGGAAGCACGGCCCCGACGCGGATCCTCGACTGGCGGGATCCGCTCGTGGCCTCGCTGCTCGACGGGATCGAGGTGACGGCCGACTCGGAGACCGTCCGCCGGATCGAGACCCTGCGCCACGCCCACCGCCGCATCACCGAGGCGGTACGGCCGGTGTACTCGGTGCAGGACGAGCGGCCGGTGTCCGAGGTGCTGCGCCGCGGCCGTGGCTCGTGCAGCCAGCGGCTCGCCGTACTCGAAGCCGTGGCGCGGGCCACCGGGGTGGCCACACGGGTGCGGGGTCTGCTGGTGGACGGGACGTTCTGGTATCCGCGTTTTCCCCGCTTGCGCCGGATCGTCCCGGACCGGGTTCTGCTGGCCTGGCCGGAATTCCGCCTTGACGGCGCGCCGTCGGCCTCCTGGCTGGCGGTGTCCGAACTCTTCGGCAGCCTTGAGGAGTTGAGCGACGGCATCGACGCCGGTTTCACCAATTCCGGCTCGGAGACGCTCTTCGAGGCGCTGTCCAGGACGGCGATCGACTGGGACGGCGCGACGCTCTGCCCGACCTCGGGTGCCGGGTGCGACCTCTCGGCGTACGTCGTGGCGGATCTGGGCCACTTCGACTCGCGCGACGAACTCTTCGCCCGGCACGGTCAGACCCTCTGCCCGGTGGCGAGAGTGCTGGCCGAGCCGGTCATGGGGCGGCACCGCGCGGCGTAGCATCCGACGCGCCGGTCAGCCGAACGGCGCCAGGTACTCCTGGACGCGCCTTAGCGGCCAGACCTCACCGATCTTGTGCGCGATGTCGAAGAGATTCGCCGCGTGGATGTCGGGATCGCGGTCGCCGACCGCCTCCTCGACCACGATCGGGACGAATCCGTGCTGCATGGCGTCGAGTGCGGTGGCGCGGACGCAGCCGCTCGTCGAGAGTCCGCCGATGAGGACCGTGTCGATACGCCCGACGGTGAGGTGATCGGCCAGTTCGGTGTCGAAGAAGGCGCTCGGGCACTGCTTCGTCACGGTCAGCTCGCCCGCCGCCGGGGCCAGTCCGTCGATGAACTCGCCGAAGGGGCTGCCTTCCAGGAACGCCGTCAGGCTCGGCACCTTGCGCAAGAAGACCCCGCCGTCACTGCCGTCCGCCCTCAGCAGCACCCGCGTGACGACGACCGGAATCCCGGCGCGGCGCGCGTCTGCGAGCAGAGTCCTCATCGCGTCGGCCGCCGGTTCGACGCCGGCGTAGAGCGGGCAGTCCGGGTCGACGTAGGCGCGGGCGGGGTCCACCAGGATCAACGCCGGGGAAGTGCCGGGGCTGAGTTGCCCGTCGAGCCCGGCGCGCTCGTAGTCCTCCTGCTGGGAACGACGGGGCATGGCGCGTCCTTCCTGTCCTGGCTCGTCCGCGGCGGCGCCCGGAGCGGTCGGACAGCGGGTGTCCGGCTCCGGGGCCGCGTTCGCGGGGAAGGGGATCAGCTGGACTGCGAGCGGGACTTCATCAACGGCTGGATGCGGGTACCGAAGTTCTCCAGGCCTTCGAGGAAGTCGTCGAAGACGAGCATGATGCCCTTGGTGCCCTCGACCTCCGCCACCTCGTCGAGCATCTTCGCGACGGTCTCGTACGACCCGACCAGCGTGCCCATGTTGAAGTTGACCGCGCCCTCGGGCAGCACGATGGTCCGGGCGGTGGAGGTGTCGTCGGCTGTGGTGTCGGTGGCCGATTCACCGGCCATGTACGCCAGCGCCGCATGGTCGGCGTTGTCGTGGTAGTCCTGCCACTTGGCGCGGGCGGCCTCGTCGGTCTCGTCGGCGATGACCATGAAGAGGGAGAGCGCGCCGACGTCACGGCCGGTCTCCTCGGCCGCCTCCACCAGCGTGGCCGTGG
This sequence comes from Streptomyces sp. NPDC050549, assembly GCF_040655035.1. Classification (NCBI taxonomy): domain Bacteria; kingdom Bacillati; phylum Actinomycetota; class Actinomycetes; order Kitasatosporales; family Streptomycetaceae; genus Streptomyces; species Streptomyces sp. NPDC050549. The sequence continues at coordinate 157,408 of NZ_JBFAJD010000006.1, read as the reverse complement.
TGCCCGACAGCGCGAGCGGGGTGTTGACGCCACTGCCCAGGATGAAGTTGTACTCGGCGTGCTCGGCGGCGAACCGGATTCCGGTGTTGCTCTGTCCGGCGGCAACGATGTCGATGTGGCCGTCCGCCGGGCGCGGGGACAGCACGCAGTCGTCCATCTCGTAGAACTCGCCCTTGAAGTTGCTGACGCCCTCGCTCCACAGCTCCTTCATCACGGTGACGTACTCGGCGGCGCGGGCGTAGCGGTTGCCGAAGTGTTCGTCGCCGGGCCACAGGCTCATCTGGGAGTACTCGCCGGGGGCCCAGCCGGTGACGATGTTGATGCCGAAGCGGCCGGGGGCGATGGAGTCGATCGTGGTGGCCATGCGCGCGACGATCGCCGGGGGCAGCACCAGGATCGGGGTGGAGGCGTACAGCTTGATCCGCTCCGTGACGGCGGCCAGGCCCGCCATCAGGGTGAACGACTCCAGGTTGTGGTCCCAGAACTCCGTCTCACCGCCGAATCCCTTGAGCTTGATCATCGACAACGCGAAGTCGAGCCCGTGCTCCTCGGCCTTCTGCACGATGGCCTTGTTCAGCTCGAAGCTCGGTCGGTATTGCGGCGCGCTCTTCGATATGAGCCAGCCGTTGTTGCCGATGGGGATGAAAACGCCGATGTCCATGCCGCTCCTCGTTGGCGGGTGGGCGGTGAGCCTGACGGTGTGACAACGTGCGGGCATGATCAAGGGGTTCCGGGACGAGCACGAAGGTAGTCGTCGGTCGTTACCGCTTGCCACCCCTTCCGTGAACGGTGCGCGGTCGGCCGTCCCTGCTGTCGCACAGGGCGCGGCCGTCACGGATGCCGAGTATTGTCGCCGGAGGGAACATCGGCGGCACTCCGATGCAACTCAGCCTGGAATCCTGACTGTTGAGAGTTGTGCGCGACAGCTTGAGCCAAAGGTGGGAGTACTGCGGAGAGCGTGTCATGTGAGGCGGGAACGGTAAAATTTACGGTATGAACGCACGTCTGGCTCTGCTCGGCACTGTGGACCCCGGCGTCACCGAGAGCGAAGTCTTCCGGCTGGCACTGCAGCACGCGGTGGGCGAGCTGGGTGCGCTCGGTGGAGCGATTCATCTGCGTGGCCCGATGTCCGCGCTGCGGCTGGTGTCGTCGACCGGTCTGCCTCCCGCCCTGACCCGCCCGTGGGAGATCATCGACCAGGAGGGCCCGACGGCCCCGGCCAAGGCACTGCACCAGGGCAGCGGTGTGTGGGTTCCGGTGGAGCCCACGCCCGTGAGCGGGTCCGCGGGCCCGAAGCTCTCCTGGCCCGGCACCGGTCTGGCCGCCGTGCCGGTGTCCGGCGGGGACCGGAGCATCGGTGCGCTCACCGTCCTGATGGGCGAGCAGGGTGAGCCCACACCGCGGCAGTGGGCCTTCCTGCGGGACCTGGTCGCCTGGACCGAGGAGCGCATGAGCCAGGCGCCGCCGCCCTCCGGCCCCTCCAGCGCGGAGCCGGCCGGCCACCGTGACCGGCTGCGGCAGGCGCTGAAGGAGGTCAGCGTCGGTTCGTGGGACTGGGACATCCGCAGCGGTGAGCTGATCTGGGACGAGGCGGCCCTGGATCTCTACGGCACACGCCCCGAGGACTACACCGCGCGGGTCGAGAACTGGATGGTGTGCGTCCATCCCGACGACCTGCCGCCGACGCTGGACGCGGTGGACCGGGCGATCCGCGAGCACGACGTGTTCGAGGCGGAGTACCGGGTGCGCCGCCTGGACGGCACCTACGGCTGGACCCGGGCCCGCGGCCGGGCGACCTACGACGAACAGGGCGAGCCCCTCCGGATGATCGGTGTGGGCTGGGAGAGCAACGAGTCCCGGTCCGCCCGGGACTCCCTCAGCCGGGCCCTGCGCCATATGAGCGACGGCTTCCTCGCGGTGGACGACGACTGGCGGATCACCTTCGCCAACCTGGAGGCGGAGCGCACGCTGGGCCTGTCCGAGGAGGAGCTGTTCGGGCGCCTCCTGTGGGAGCTGCCCACGGTACGGAGCGTCCCCGGCCTGGAGGACCGCTGCCGCAAGGCCGCGGCCGAGGAGACCCCGGTCGGTTTCGACGCCCAGTTGGAGGGCACCGGACGCCGTCACCATCTGCGGCTGGTCCCGGGACCCGACGGAGTCACCCTCTATCTCACCGACGTCACCGAGAAGCGCCAGCACGAGGAGGAGCGCAGGGCGTCCGAACTGGCCGTGGCCCGGCGCGCGGCCCGGATCGGGGAGCTGACGGCCGCTCTCGCCAAGGCGACGACCTCGCAGGACGTGGTGGCCGCGGTCGCCCGCCGGGTGCTGCCGCCGTTCGCCGCCACCGGACTTCTGGTGCAGGCCATCGAGGGCGACCGGCTGCACACCGTGGGAGCGGACGGCTACCCGGAGGAATTCCTCGCCGTCGTCGACGGCAGCGCCCGGACCCCCGGCGAGCCGTCCTGGGACGTGATCGCGTCCGGCGTGCCGCTGTTCCTGTCCTCGGTCGGGGAGTACGCGGCCCGCTACCCCGAGCTGGCCGCCAGGCCGTCCAGGGCCGAGAAGCAGGCGTGGGCGTTCCTGCCGCTGACGGCGTCCGGCCACACCTTCGGCGTCTGCGTCGTGGCCTTCGACCACCCCCGCCGGCTCACCGACGAGGAGCGCACGCTCCTCTCCACGATCTGCGCCCTCGTCGCCCAGGCCCTGGAACGGGCCCGGCTCTTCGACGCCGAGCACGACCGTTCCCGCGAACTCCAGCGCAGCCTGCTCCCCCGGGCGCTGCCCGAGCTGCCGGCGTGCACCGCCGCCGCCCGTTACCTCCCGGCTGGCCAGGGCATGGACGTGGGCGGCGACTGGTACGACATCATCCCGCTCTCGGGCGGCCAGGTGGCCCTGGTGGTGGGCGATGTGATGGGCCACGGTCTGCCGGAGGCGGCGACGATGGGCCGGCTGCGCACCGCGCTGCACACTCTCGCCGACCTGGAGCTGCCGCCCGACGAGATCATGAGCCACTTGAACGACCTCGTCGCCGGGATGGGCGAGGAGTCCTACGTGACCTGTCTGTACGCGCTCTACGACTCGACGACCCAGATCTGTTCCATCGCCGGGGCCGGTCATCCGCCGCCGGCCGTGGTCCATCCGGACGGCACGGTGCACTTCCCCCAGCTGTCGGCCGACCCGCCGCTCGGCGCGGCTGAACCGCCGTTCGAGACGGTCGAGTTGAAGGTGCCGGAGGGCAGTCTGCTGGTCCTCTACACCGACGGTCTAGTGGAGTCGTCGAAGCGCGAGATGGACGAGGGCATGTCGGATCTGGCGCGGCTGCTGAGCGCGGCGCACCGGTCCGGCGCCGGCGCGGAAGCGGGCTCCGAGCGGCTGGAGCTGGAGCGGCTGTGCGACACCCTCACGGCGGGTCTGCTCCCGGCCGAGCATCCGACGGCCGACGACGCCGCTCTCCTCGTCGCCCGGCTGCACGCCCTGACCCCCGACAGGATCGCCTCCTGGTCGCTGCCCGAGGACCCGCGAGCGGCCGGCCAGGCCCGCCGTCATGTGCGGGAGCAGCTGACCACCTGGGGTCTGGAGGATCTGACCCCGACCACGGAGCTCCTGGCCAGCGAGCTGGTGGGCAATGTGGTGCGGCACGCCAAGGGCCCGGTCAGCCTGCGGCTGCTGCACGGTGCCGAGCTGATCTGTGAGGTCTTCGACGGCAGTCTGACGATGCCGCGGATCCGGCGCGCCACGGACACGGACGAAGGCGGGCGCGGTCTGCAGCTGATCACCGCCCTCACCCAGCGCTGGGGCACGCGGTACACGTCGACGGGCAAGTGCATCTGGACAGAGCAGGCGCTGACGGCCTCGGGCGCCCGGCAGGAACTGCCGGGCGACGCCCTGGAGTTGATGTTCCCGAGCGTGGAGGACTTCACCGGGGACCTCGACTCGCTGCCCTTCGGGGACGAGGGCTGACGGGCACCGTCGCAAATCGGCCAGGCTCCCGCCCTTCACAACGTACCCATGGGTAACGTGAGTTGGAACTGTTACTTTCCCCTTTCAAGATCCCCGGATCCTTCGCACGTCCCCACTCACACTCCCCTGCGCCGAGGCCGCCATGCCCAACTCCCCCGCCATCGACCACGCGAGCGGACGCCACCGCAAGAGCAGAACGGTCAGTCCGATGTTCCGCCGGGCCGCCGTCATCGCGGTGACCGCCCCCGTCGCCGGGACGATCCTGTTCGGCACGTCCGCGTTCGCCGCCGGGCAGACCGCCGCCACGCTGGACCCCGCCGAGCAGCAGATCGCAACCAACCTCGACACCCGTATCCAGGACACCCGGCTGGGCACGACACTCAGCGGTGTGGTCATCGACGCGCAGTCCGACAACGTCGTGTGGGGCCATGACGCGACCACCGCGCTGATGCCGGCGTCCAACACCAAGCTGGCCACTTCGACCGCCGCGCTCACGGTCCTCGGTCCCGATCACCGCTTCACCACGAAGGTCGTCTACGACGCCGGCACCCTCACCCTGGTCGGTGGCGGGGACCGCACCCTGACCTCCGCCGACCTCGGCGCGATGGTCACGACCGTCGTCGCGGGCCTGAACAACGCGGGCCTCACCTCGGTGAAGGTCCAGGTCGACGACAGCCTCTTCCCCTCGCCCTCCCTCGCCATCGGCTGGAACGACGGCTACTACCCCGACTCCATCGCTCCCGTACGGGCGTTGGTGGTCGACGGCCACCACGTCACGGACACGTCCCTGGACGCCGGACAGACCTTCGCGAAGCTCCTCGCCGCGCAGGGTGTCACGATCACCGGCAGTGTCGCGCACGGCGTCGCGGGCACCGGAGCCGTCCCCGTGGCGGAGCACCAGTCCGCGGCGCTGTCCACCATCGTGGAGCACATGCTCAAGGTGAGCGACAACGATATCGCCGAGACCCTGCTCCGGATGACGGCGCTCGCCTCCGGCCGCCCGGCCACCTTCGAGGACGGTACGGCGGTCGTCCGCCGGATCCTCACGCAGTACGGCATCTCGCTGGCCAACTTCGAGATCCACGACGGCAGCGGGCTGTCCCGCTCCAACCGCATTCCGGCCCAGACCATCGCCGACATCCTCGACCTGGCCGACGACCCGGCCAACGCCCCGACCCTCAAGTACATCATCGACGGACTGCCCGTCGCAGGCGAGGCGGGTTCGACGCTGGGGCCCGAGTGGGGCCGGTTCGACACCGCCGACTCCCAGTGCGCCGTCGGCAAGGTGATGGCCAAGACGGGCACGCTCACCGGCGCGATCGCGCTGAGTGGACTGACGAAGGCGGCGGACGGGTCCTGGAAGATCTTCTCCTTCATCGAGAACAACTCCACCGCCGACCCCGCCGCCACGAAGGACGCCCTCGACGGCCTCGCCGCCACCGTCAACGGCTGCTGGGCGTAAGGAAGTCCGGGCCGTCGGCTACGGCGCCGTGAAGAGCCCCGGAAAGCGCGGACCGAGCCACGGTCTGCGGCCCCAGACGATCACCTTGGCGCGGGCCATGGTGGCGGGGGCGCTCCAGCGGCCGAGGGCGAGGAGGAGGAAGGCGACGGGGTCGATGGTGATCGTGCAGTCGGGGCGCCGGGGCGGCTCGTCGCTGACCGTGGGGACGCCTTCGGCGAAGCTGACGGCGAAGCGGTCGCGGCCGGTCCGTACCACGTAGCACGCGTGGTGACCTGCCGCGGCGGCGCTCACCACGCGCGGCATGGCCAGCCGCAGGAAGGGCAGCGTGAACGGGACCACGTCCCGGCTCACCATGTGCGGCCGACGCAGCGCGACCGCGATGTCGTAGCCGTGCCCGAGCAGATGCGTGAGCAGGTACGAGCCCAGGGTGGCCAGATCCATCGGTCCCATCGGCGTCAGCACCTGTTCCTGCGGAGAGCGACCGGCGGTGTCCCTGACGAAGGCCCGGGCCTGGTCCGCTATCACCGTGCCGAGGACCACCGGATCCCGCTCCGGAAAGGCGGCCAGGGACGCGCTGTTGGCCGCCGCGAGCCCACCGGGCGTCCCGTCGCCGTAAGGCCGAACCTTGCCCGCCCCGATGTCCCGCATCAGCTTCCCCGCCAGCGCGAGATGCGCGGCCGCCTCCCCCACCGTCCACTCGGCACCCGGCAGCGGCGTCCGCGGGTCGGTCCCCGCCGGGAGCAGCGCGGCGATCCGGTCGGCGGTGGCGGTGATGGCTCCTTCGACTGTCATGCACGGGATCGTGTAGGGACCCGGCCGCGGTGTCCAGTGCCGGACCGGGACCGTCCTGGAGACGGCTCGTCAAGAAGGCGCCGCGAAGACGCCCCCCCTTCAAGAAAAATAGGGGGGCGCCGATTTCACGATTCGAGCAGGGTGGCACTCAGACGAAGACGGCCTTGATATCGCCGCCGAAGTAGCCGCTGCCCGCATAGGCCCATGAGGTGTTGGGCGCGTTGACGATGTTTCCGCCGATCGTGGTGCAGCCGCCCTCGTTGCACGCCGTGCCGACGACGTAGTAGCGGCCGCTGCTACAGCTGACCCCCACGTACTTGCCGTCAGAGGTACGCGAGGTCGTGCACGTGATGTTGGCCTGGTCCGACTGAGCGGCAGCCGGGGTCGCCAACCCGATCGCAGCCACGGAGGCGACGGCGCACAGGGTTGCCGCGATGCGTGCCCGAGTCTTCATGATGGATCTTCCTTTCACGAGGAGGGATTTCCGGTCGGCCGGGATCTGTCAGCAGTTCTCTGTCCAGTGGACCCCGTACCGGGGAGCGCCCGGATCCTGCGAGAAAGCACCCGCGTCGTGCCATTTCGAGATGCCGTCGTCGTCCAGGAAATTCACGACGCCGCGCGCATGGTGTTGCCGGGGCAGAGAGGATCTTGTTCACGGACACCTGTGTGCCGCCCGTCGTGGACACGTAGGTGTCCGGGCGGGTCCGCTCGCGCCGACGGCCGCTCCGGTCGCCGACGCGAGCATGAAGAGACCCATCGCGAGGACGGTGGTCAGACCGCGTCTCGCTCCGTTACGCATTGCCATAAGACCGCTGCCCCCGTGCTGTCCCGCAGCAGGAATTCGATCCGCTCTCCCGGACATCGTTCGTGAGAAGGCATGGTCGTCTCAACCAATTCGACGCTCGTCGAAAGCTGTGGCTTCCGGGCATCGCGTGTGCTGTCCGGGGTGGAACAGCGATCTCGCCCCCCTGCCACCGGAGTCAGCGGCCGAGGGCTTTCAGCACGTCCCCCAGTCGTTCCACGGGCTCAGGGCCGATCATTCGCAGCACCACCGTGTCCGCTCCCGCCGCTTCCAGTTCGCGGACCCGTCCGGCGGCCTGCTCCGCCGTACCGGAGACGGTGTACACCTGCTCCGCCGGCCGGCCGAGCCAGGCGCCGTGGCCCTCGGCATGAGGCCGCAGCTCCTGCTCCACCTGTTCGGCGCTGTCGCCCACGCAGCAGAAGGCGAACACCGTCATGGTGTGGTCCGCGGAGGCACCGCCCTTTTCGACCGACGCCCGAGCGCTCTTCACATCGGACGGCCCGTGCCCCTCGGCGATCACCGTCCCGTCCGCGACCCGCCCGGACAGCTCCAGCGAGCGGGGACGCACCACACCAGCGACCACTGGCGGCGGCTCCGTCGGCGGATGGACCAACTGGACGCCGGCCAGCCGCACTTCCTGCCCTTCCATGACGACGCGCTCCCCTCGGAGCAGGGCGCGCACGGAGCGGATCGTCTCCTCCAGCAGGGCGAGCGGTGACCGCGCGACCGCGTCGACGTCGGCCATCCACTCGGCCACCCCGTGCCCTGTCCCGGCGACAAGCCGGCCGGGGAACACCCGCGCCACCGTGGCCACCTCCATCGCCAGCAGTGCCGGACTGCGCAACGGGGCCGGCATGATCCCGATGCCCACCCGCAGCCGTCGTGTCGCTCCGAGCGCGATGGACGCAGCCGATATCCCCGCGTTCCACCCCAGATCCTCGACCACCCAGAGATCGTCCACGCCCAGGGCCTCGACCTGCCGCGCGAATCCGGGCAACTCCTCCGGAGCCCAGTCGCGGTTGTACATCACACCGATCCGAAGCTGTGTCATGAGGTACGGCCTCTTCCCATCGTGGCGCGCCGCCGATCTTGCATGCGCATCAACACTTTCCGCGATCGCCGGCCTGGGTGTCTACGGCCTCGATGTCGCCAGCGCCGAGATGAGCCCCTCGGCCAGGAGTGTGGTGGGGGCGGCCTCGCCCCGCTCCGTAGTGGCCCGTACGACGGCCCGGAGTTGGGCGGCGGGAAACGTCCCGGCGTACGCCTCGCACCCGTCGCTCGCGTACGCCCGTGCCAGTGCGGGACCGAGTGCCAACGCGTGGGCCTCGGCGCAGGCCCGCGCGTTCGCGTCGCTGCTCAACTGCGCGTACTCGTGGCCGTAGCCGTCCGCCTCGGTCGCGGAGAAGCCGTTGGCCAGCGCGTAGTCGCGGGCGCCCGTGTGGGCCTCGGTGTACGCGCCGGCCCGGTCGTAGGCCGCGTCGTAGAGGTGCAGGAGCATGGGGGTGAGCGCTGTTCGCCAGGTGTCCTGGTCCGGCGTTCTGCCGCGCGCCGCCGCACGGTGCAGGTCTCTTGGAGCCGCGAACACGGCGGCCTCCCCCTCCTGCGCCGCCTCCGCGAGGAGCGGCAGGACCGTCTCGGCCTGCCAGACATGGACGGCGAACAGGCTCACCGCGTCCGGCACTTCGTCGAGAAGGCCGTGCAGACGGGCCGCCCAGTCGTCGTGGATGTCCGTCGGCAGCTGCGACTGGAGTTCCGTGGCGACGTGCCGCAGCCAGGCCGGAGCGATATCGGTCGTGGGCATCGCTCAGGCCCGCAGGGAACTGCCGTTGACGGCCACGCGGCGGCCCTCCCGGGTGTGCGGGAAGTAGTCCCAGACGGCGTGGTGCTGGACGCTGCGGTTGTCCCAGAGGACGAGGGTGCGCTCCTGCCAGCGGACCCGGCAGTGCAGCAGCGGAGTGCGGGCTATGTGCGCGTACAGCAGGTCGAGGAGGGCGTCGCTCTCGGCGCGGGACAGCTGGGTGATGTGGGAGGTGTAGGGGCCGTTGACGAAGAGCAGCTTGCGGCCGGTCTCCGGGTGGCGGACGACGACCGGCTGTTCGGTGCGCGGTACGTCGTACTCCGGCGGCGGGGTCTGTCCCGCGGCGGTCCAGGGGAGGGCTCCGTCGTGGAGAGCGGTGAGGCCGTCGAGGAAGCCGCGCATCGCGGGTGAGAGCAGGTCGTAGGCGAGGTGCATGTTGGCGAAGACGGTGTCGCCGCCGCTGCCGCCCTCGGGGACGGTCGTGATGTAGAGCAGCGAGCCGAGGGAGGGTTCGGGGTCGGCGGTGCCGTCGGCGTGCCAGCCGTTGCCGGCCACGGCCCGGGACTCCTTGGTCGCCTTGATATCCAGGATGTACGGATCGGATCCCTCGGGTGCGAGGGCGACGGGGTGCAGTTCGCCGAAGACGCCCGCGAACCGCTTGTGTTCCTCGGGGGTGATGTCCTGGTCGCGGAAGACCAGCACGTGGTGGGCCTGGAACGCGTGCTTGAGTTCCTTCTCCTGCCGGGGTGTCAGCTCCTGGGACAGGTCGAGGCCGGTGACCTCCGCGCCCAGCAGCGGGGTGATCGGGGTGACGGACAGGGTGTCGTAGGGCTCGGCGGGACGGGTGGTGAGCCGTTCGACGGCCTTGAGCGCGTAGTCCTCCATGGGGGACCTCCTTGGTGTCGGTGGGGGGGGGTGCGGGACGGGGGACGGAAAGGGGATGCTCACAGGCCTCGGTCGAGGAGTTCGGAGACGACGAGGCGGCCGAAGGCGAGGTTGCCGTGGATGGTGTCGTCCGGCTGGCAGAAGGCGGAACGCTGCAGGCCGGTCCCGTCGGTGACACGGGTCCGCAGGTCGACCAACTCGGCGCCCCTCGCGATGAGTTCGTCTACGAGGACGTCCTGCGCGGCGAGGAAGACGTCCGGGTCGGACATGCCGGGCACCCGCTGGGGCGGCAGGGGCGCCAGCACGCGCAGTCCCAGGGCGGCGGCGAGGTCGTAGAAGGCGAGCGCGCCCCGGGCGGTCGCGCGGATCAGGTCGGCGAAGAGGCCGCTGCGGAGGAAGGGGACCGGGACGGTGCCTTGCCGGTCGCGGTAGAGGTCCCAGTTCTGCCGGGTGGCGACGGTGTGGGCGCTCAGCCCGAAGGTGCACACCAGCGGCACTTGTAGTCCGGCGAGCGCGGGCACGTCGAGGGCGTCGAGGAACTCGCGGTACAGCCGCTGCGTCTCGGCATGCCGGAAGGTGAGGTCGGTGGTGTCGGCGTCGAAGAAGGGACCCAGGAAGTCGCGCCCGGAGCCGACCGGACCGCCGGCGAAGGGCAGACCGGCCGCCTGGGCGGCGCGGCCGACGCAACCGGCGTGGGAGTCACCGAGCAGAAGGAAGCGGGCGGGGGTTGTAGTAGTCGAGCACTGCGTCGTCACACCTGTTGTCCTCTCCGCCGTCGACGGTGTCGGGGGTGGTAGGGGTGGTAGGGGTGGTGCGGGCGACGGCCGTGTCGGTCCGGCCCTGCACGGCCTCGAAGAAGTGCCTCATCACGAAGGCCACCCCGTCGGGACTGACCGTGCGGAGGTTGGGTTCGTAGAAGGCCGCCCGGAAGGGGTATCCGGTGACGATCTCGTACGACGGGAAGTAGTCGACGTCGGCGCTCTCGTCGGCGAGTTGGCCGGCCGCCGCGCGCAGGACGGACTTGGAGTGGGTGGTGGCGACGAGGGCGTGGCGGCCTGTGGCGGTGGCCGTCAGGGGGACCGGGGAGACGGTGAGGACCATGCGCAGCCGGGAGTTGACACTGCGGGCGAGGGCAAGCACGGACGTCAGGTCGGCATGCACCTGGGCCACCGTGTGGTTGCGCAGGACGTGCCGGACGGGGTCGAAGGTGCCGCGTACGGTTCCGGGGCACATCGGCAGCACCGTGCCGGTACGGGTGTCGTGCCAGGCCTCGGTCAGACCGAGGGTGAAGACGAGGAAGTCGGCCTTGGTGAGAGCGGTACGGACGGCGGTGAGGGTGGTGTCGCGGGAGCTCAGCAGGTCGCTCGGCGAGGCGAAGCCGTCCGGTTCGACGGCGGGCCGGTACGGGTCGTGGAAGGCGCCGTCCTCCGCCCAGACCTCCTCCGGCGGTTTCTCCTCGTCGAGCGCCCAGGCGATCCACTGGCGCAGTGCGGCGGCGGTGTGGATGTTGCCGGTCCGGAAGGAGAAGCGGCGGTAGCCGCGCGCCGATCGCTCCGCGCGGGTGAGACCCGGCGGCGGCGGTTCGGCGTCGTACCAGTGCATGCCCTCCTCCAGGAGGGCCCGTCCGATGTGGGCGGCGAAACAGGACCCGGCGGTGACGACGGGGTCGTCCTGGCCGATGGTGAACTTCGGCGTCCACAGGTCGGTGATGTCGAGCGGGTCGGGTTCGGCGACCGCGGTGCGCCAGAAGGACCGCTCGGGGAGCCGGGTGTAGGGGTGCTGCACGGTGGCCTCCTCAGGATCGTCCGGCGGGGTGGGGCAGCGCGCCCTCGGAGGGGGCTGCCGCGAGTGCGGCGGCGATCGCCTGTACGTGGGGTTCCGCCACGAGTTCGTAGTGGGTGGCGTCGAGGTGGTGGAGGCGGTAGGGGCTGGGCAGATGGGCGTCCCATGCGCCGGGCCCGGTCGGTTCCGGGGTCACCAGCGCTTCCTCCACCGGGCGTTGGGCGAGCCATACCTCGGTGGGCGTCCGGTGCAGTCGTGGCAGCCGGTGTGCGGCCATGGCCGCGAGGTTGGTGCGGCAGCAGTGTGCGAGGCGTTCGGCGTAGGCGCGGCCGGACTCCGAGAGCGGTCCGCCGCCGTTGCCGCTGAGCTCGCGGGCGAACACGGCGTCCATCTGCTGTTCGTCGTAGGCGGCGAGGCGTTGGCCGGCGCCGGGTGGCGGTGGGTCGAGGAGGTGGACGGCTTCGACGGGTCCGCCCTCGGCCTCGGCAAGTGCGGCCATGGACAGGGCGGTCCAGGCGCCGAACGACCAACCCGCCAGGCTTAGGCGGTAGTTGGATTCCGGGAAGGCCGCCCGGACGGCCTCCAGGTAATGCGCGGCACGGTCGGCGATCGACCGGGCGGGCAGTCCCGGGTCTCGCAGTTTCGGGTCGGCGATCAGACAGACGGTCGACTCGGCGGGGAGGGCGGCCACCAGCGGGCGGTAGGCCTGGATGTCGCCGCCGACCGGATGCACCAGGCACAACACGTCCGGGCCGGGCCCTCGTTGCCACACTTCAACGGCCACCGAGGCGGACGCGCGGCGCGTGCCGGTGTCGAGGTGACCGAGGATCTCGGCGAGGCTCACCCGGTGGCTGAGCCGGGCGAGGTCGATGTCGGTGCCGTGTCGGCGTTTCACCTCGTCGATGAGTTCCAGCAGGGTGAGCGAGTCTGCGCCGAGGTCGTACAGCGCCGCTTGGGGGTCGACGGTGTCCACGCCGAGGAGGTCGCGCAGGATCTCGGTGAGGTCGGCGGCGGGGTCGGCGGGGGTGGGGTGCGTGGCGAGCACCGGCCTGGAGTCGGTGACGGATTCGTGCTCGTGCTCGTAGAAGTAGTGAGCCTCTGCCAGGGGCGTGGTGTTGACCAGCAGGTGCGGCAGCTGCAGGTGCAGGGCCCGGTCGAAGACCGCCGCGCCCTCCTCGGGGGCGAGTGCCGCCCTCAGGTGCTCCTGGTGGCGGGCGTCGGCGGTCAGGGCGTGCTGTGCCATGCCCACCTCCCGCCAGGCGTCCCAGCCGATGCTCATGCGGACGGTGGCGTCGTCGGCGCCGGGGGGCGTGTGGTGGGCACAGGCGTCCAGGCAGGCATTGGCCGCCGCATAGTCGAACTGCCCGACTCCCCCGAACCGGGCGGCCATTGACGAACAGTACGCCGCGTAGTCGGGGTCGTACTCGGCGATGATCCGCTCGACGAGCAGGGCGCCGCGCAGTTTGGCTGCCGTGGCACGGCGGGCGGTGGCGGGGTCGCGGCGGACGAGAAGCCCGCCGGCGGCGGTGCCCGCGGCGTGGACGATCCCGGCGAGACCGTCGAGGTGCGGGGCCAGCCTGTCTACGACCGTGTCCAGGTCGTCGGTGGCGAGGTCGGCCGGTACCAGCGTGACGCGGTCCCGGTGTGCGCGCAGCGCGGGCGGTGTCGCGGTCCCCCGGGCGACGAGGACCACGCGGTTGCCGGGGTGTTCCAGGAGGCGGGCGGCCAGGGTGGTGCCGATGCCGCCGGTGCCGCCGAGCACCAGGTGGGTTCCGGGAACGGCCGTACGGACGGCGGCGGTTGGGGGTTCGGGGGCGTGGACCGGCTGGAGGGTGCGCCGCCACCAGAAGCCGTCGCGCAGGCCTGTCGACGGGTCGGTGATCGTGTCGTCCAGGAGCAGGTCCGGCAGCTGGGCCGCCCAGTCGGCCGGGCGCGGTCCGGGCAGGTCGGTCCAGCGCAGGGTCACGCCCAGTTCCTGCCGGGGCACTTCGAGGGCGGCGGCGAGCAGGCCCGCCTCGGGGATGCGGACGGGGCCCGTGACCGGCTGCGCCCCCTGGGACAGCAGCCAGGCGCGGGGCCGTTCGGCCTCGGAGACCTGGGCGAGGGCCCGGGCGAGTGCCGCGACGGTGTCGAGGCAGGCCCACCGGGCCGTCTCCAGTGCGTGGTCGTCGAGGCTGCCGTCGAGGGTCAGGGGAAGGGTGTGCAACCAGTCGACGTCGGGGCCGGTGCGCCGGGTGATCTCCGCCAGCACGAGGGCGAGTTGATCGGTATCGGCGGGATCGGCCTCGTAGCGGTCCTCGTCGAGCCGGGTGAATCCCTGCCCGGCGCGCACGGTCACCACCCGGGCGTAGTGCCGTTCCAGGAACCGCCACGCTGTGCCGTCCGCGTCCGGCGCGGTGACCACTACGGCGGTCCGCCGTGGCTGGTGGGCGCCGGTGCGGGCGCGCCGCAGACGTGTCCACAGCGGCTGGTGCAGCCACTCGCTTTCGGGCAGTCGCCGGAGGGTGGCCGACCGCGCGGAGTCGGGCTCGGCCTCGTCGGTTCCGGGCGAGCACCGGAAGTCGTACTCCGCCGTGTCGAAGGCGGGCGGCGGGAAGTCCCAGGGCGCGGGTGCGGGTCCCTCGGGCCATACGAGGGTGTGTCCGGCCGTCCATTCCTCGGCGAGGACGTGGGGATCCCGGTCCGGTGCCGCAACCCCCGTCTGCACGAGCGGCTCAGTGATCTCCCCGTGCGCACCGAGCAGGTCGAGCCACGTGACGGCGGAGGCGACATCAGGGCAGACGGCCGCCGCCCGGTGGCCGAGGGCGGCCCGTCCGGCCTGGAGGTGGCGCAGTACCTGCGGGTAGGTGTCGGGGTGCGCCCTCAGATAGGCGGCGATACGGCGCCCGTCCGCGCGTACGGCGGACGCCGAGCCGCCGGACAGCACCAGACACGGCACCGGCTCGGACGGACCAGGGCCAGCACCGGGATTCGTCGACTCCCTTTGTTCCAGCAGCAGATGGGCGTTGGTCCCGCCGATGCCGAAGCTGCTGACGGCGGCCACTCTCGGAGTGTCGGACGGCCAGGGTTCGGCGGTGACCGGTATGCGGAACGGCCCGTCCTCGATCCCGGGGTTGAGGCGGTCGAACTCCACCGTCGGCGGAACGATCCCATGGTGCACGGCGAGCACGGCCCGCACCAGGCCGACAACGCCCGCGGCGGCGCCCAGGTGCCCGATCTGGCTCTTCACGGAGGACAGTGCCACGCGTGCGTCGTCGGCGAGCCCGTACGCCTGCCGCAGCGCGGCCGTCTCCACCGGGTCCCCCAGCCGGGTACCGGTCCCGTGCGCCTCCACGTAGCCGAGTTCGGTGCCGCTACGGCCGCTGCGGTGCAGGGCGGTGCGGATCGCGGCGCGTTGTCCGGCCAGGGCGGGGGCACTGTAACTGAGCTTGTCCGAACCGTCGTTGTTGATGCCGGAGCCGGTGACGACGGCGTACACGGTGTCGCCGTCCCGGCGGGCGGCGGCGAGCGGTTTGAGGACGACGACGGCGGTGCCGCTGCCGCCGACGGTGCCGGCGGCGTCCGCGCTGAAGGGCCGGCAGTGGCCGTCCGGCGAGAAGATGTGCTGCGGCCGGTAGGTGTAGCCGTCGCTCAGGTCGGTGTCGACGAGGACTCCGCCGACGAGCATCACGTCCGCGTCGCCCTGCCGGAGCATCCCGGCGGCCACGTGTACGCCGACGAGGGAGCTGGAGCACGCGGACTGCACGGTGAAGGCGGGCCCGGTCAGTCCGAGGTGGTAGGCGGCCTTGGTGGCCAGGAAGTCCTTCTCGTGATGCAGCGCGAGCCGGAAGGAGTCGGGCAGTTCGGCCGGTTCGGCCTCGCGCAGTATGCGCTGGAAGTAGGTGTTCTCTCCGCAGGCTGCCAGGAGTCCCACCCGGTGGGCCGCCGGGTCCGCGATGCCCGCGTGGGCGAGTGCCTCGACGCAGTTCATCAGGAGCTGTCGCTGCTGCGGGTCCATCAGCCGGGCCTCGTGCGGGCTGATGGTGAAGCGGTTCGGGTCGAAGGCGAGCGGGTCGGCGAGCTGACTGCGGGCGCCGACGCGGCCGTCGGTCGTCGGGAAGTGCTCGATGCCCCGGCGGCCGGAGACGACCAGGTCCCAGAAGGCGGCCAGGTCGGGGGCGCCCGGCAGTCGTACGGCCATCCCGATCACGGCGATGGGTTCGCCCACGGGTCGCGGCGCGTCAAGGACCATCGAATCCGTGGTCTCCGACGCGCGTCCCTCGATGAAGCGGGCGAGTGCGCGGAGGCTGACGTGTTCGAACAACTCCGGTACACCGAAGACGAGTTGATCCTCGCCCGCGCAGCGGAGCTGGAAGCGCATCAGGTCCAGGCTGGTGGCGCCGGCGTCGAAGAACCGCTGCTCGACACCGATCGCCCTGCCCGTCACCGTCTGGAAGAGATCGGCCAGACGTGCTTCGAGAGGTGACAGGGTGGCCCGGGCGACCGCGCCGGCCGGGCGCAGCTCGCGGCCCTGGACGGTGAGCGCCGCCCGGCGGTCCAGTTTGCCGCTCGGGGTGCGCGGCAGTTCCGTCAGACGGCGGAACCGGCTGACGCGCACATAGGCGGGCAGCAGCCCCGACAGATGGTCGGCGAGGTCCTTCGGGTCGGGGTCCCCGCCCCGGCATTGCAGACAGGCCACCAGCAGGCCGTCCGCCACTGCCGCGGCGGCGTTGGTGATGCCGGGGTACTGCAGCAGCGCGGCCTCCACCTGGCCCAACTCCAGCCGGTGTCCGCCGAGTTTGACCTGGCTGTCGTCGCGGCCCGCGTAGTGCAGCAGGCCGTCCGTGTCGAAGCGCGCGAGGTCTCCGGTGCGATAGAAGGTGCCGAGGTCGGGGTCGTCTGTGAAGCGGTCGTGATGCGTTGTGTCGTCGCCGAGGTAGCAGCGGTGGGCCATCAGGCCGCCGATCAGCAACTCGCCGGTGACGCCCGGCGGGACGGGGTGGCCGTCCCCGTCGACGACCCGCAGGACGGCGTTCGCGACCGGATGTCCGATCGCGGGCCGCAACGGCCAGGCAGCCGGATCCCCGTCGAGGCGGAGGCCGCTGACGACATGGGTCTCGGTGGGGCCGTAGTGGTTGGACAGGCGGGCGTCCGGCAGCCCGGCGAACCAGCGGCGAATCGCGTCCGTGCACACCAACTGCTCCCCGGCGGTGACGACTTCACGCAGCCGGGACGGAAACTGCCCGGTGCGCACGCCGTGTTCGGCGAGCAGTTGCAGGGCGACGTACGGCAGGAAGATCCGCTCCGCTCCCCCGGTCTCCAACTCCCGCAACAGGGCCGGGACGTCGTGCCGCCAGGCGGGTTCGACCAGGCGCAGCAGCCCCCCGGAGCACAGGGTGGTGAAGATCTCCTGGAAGGAGACGTCGAAGGACAGCATGGAGAACTGCTGGGTGACGGCGGGTCCGCGCAGGCCGCCGTCGGTGCGCTGCCAGGTCAGCAGGTTGCACAGGGTCCGGTCGAAGACCTGGACGCCTTTGGGCTCGCCGGTGGAGCCGGACGTGAACAGGGTGTAGAGCGGACGCGCTCCCCGGTGCGCGGGAGTCCCGGGCCCGGCGGCGGTGGCGACGTCGGCCAGGGTCAGGACGTGACGCGGCAGGCTCGTCGGCGCGAGCGCGGCGACGGCGTCCTCGTCCTCCGGCGCCACGAGGACGCACAACGGGTCGGCCCGGTCGAGCACATGGCGCAGCAGGGGCGGTGGATAGGCGGGGTCGAGCGGTACGACGGTGAGGTTGAGCCGGGCCGCCGCCAGGAGGGCCACGATGTGTTCGGCGGAGGGCCGCAGATGGAGGGCAACGGCTGCCGGGGCGGCGGGATCGGCCGGGAGACGGGCGGCCAGCACGGTCGCCAACCCGGCTGCCCGCGCATCGAGTTCGGCGTATGTGAGGCACAACTCGCCCGTGGTGACGGCCGGTTCGTGCGGTGTGCGGGCCACTTGCCGGGTGAAGCCCTCGGCGACGGTGGCGAAGTCCGCTGCCCGCGTCGGGCCTTTGCCGTGGTCGGGCAGGGTGCGGCGACAGGTGGCGACCAGTTCGCGCAGGGTGGTGTCGGTGTCGCCGGTCAGGTGGTCGAGGGTCTGGCGGAAGAGTCGGGCGGCAGCCCGGGCGCGTTCGGCGCCGAGGTCGTCGCGGTACTCCCACAGACAGTCGAAGCCGCTCTCGTGCTCCACCACCGACAGGGTGAGGGCGCATTTCGCGCCGAGCGGCTCGGGCCACAGCGGCCGTACGTCGCAGCCGGCCAGCCGCAGCGCGGAGAAGTCGGTGTTCTCCAGCACGAACAGGTAGTCGAACAAGGGGGTCCGCTCGCCGAAGGCGCGGTCCGCGAGGACGTCGGCGAGGGCGACCTCCTGGTCGCGCAGAACGGCGCTCACCGCGTCGGCGTGGGCCGAGAGTTGAGAGTCCAGGGAGCGGTGCGGGTCCAACGGCAGGTCGAGGAGCACGGTGTTGGCGAACATGCCGACCGTGTCGGCGAATTCGGGCCGGGGGCGGTTCGCCACCGGCGTGGCGATCAGCGGGCGGCCCTGCGCGGTGACGCCGTAGACACTCGTGGCGAACGCGGACACCAGCAACTGGAAGCGGGTCAGACCGAGTTGTGCGGCGCGCCGGTCCAGCGCACCGCGGCGGACGACATCGAGCGTGGTACGCAGCAGGCGGGCCCGCGGCGCGTCGGGAACCGGCAGTGCGGGTGACGGTTCGCCGTCGCACCCGTAGTGGGAGCGCAGCCGCGCGCGACGGTCCTGATAGGCAGTGCTCGTGTGCCAGCCGCGCTGCCAGTGGGCGAAGTCCAGGGGCGTGTGGGACGAGCCGTCGGCGATGCCGGCGCCGGCGAGGTCACGGAAGAGGAGGTTCAGCGACCAGCCGTCCACGGCGACGTGGTGCAGATGCAGCAGGAGCACTCCGCCGTCGGTCTCCGGCACCCAGGCCGCCCGCAGCATCCGGCCCTCGGTGAGGTCGAAGCGGCGCTCGAAGAACCGGTCGGCGGTGTCCTGCCACTCCTCTCCGGGGTGGGCTTCGAGGCGTTGCCACGGGTCGTAGGGATCACCGGTCCGCTGGAGCAGCCCGTCCGGAGTGGGGACCAGCCGGGTGCGCAGGGCGACATGACGTTCCACCAGAGCACGCACCGCTCGGTGCAGGACCGCCGTGTCGACGCGGCCCCGGACCCGGAAGGCCAACGGCACGTCGTAGGACCGGTCTTCGGGCGCCCGCCGGTGCAGGAGCCACAGCCTCTCCTGCTCACTGGTGGCCGGCGCGGTCGTCTCGCCGGCGGGGTCCGGTACGGGTGGGTGTTCTCCCACGGCCGTGTCGGCGGCGTCGACGGCGTCCGCGAGGGCGGCGAAGTCGGCGCGCAGGACCAGGTCGTGCGGGAGGTCGACCGCGTAGCGTTCGAGGATCTCGAAGCGGAAGCGCAGCGCCTTCAGCGAGTCGCCGCCGCTGGCCGCCCAACGGTCCCCGGGGCGCAGCCCGTTGACGGAGAGGATGTCCTCCGCGACCTCCAGCACCCGCCGCTGTCCGGCGCTGACGGGTGGGGTGTCGCCTTCGGGCGTGCCGCGCCACGGGGTACGGGCATCGCGCAGCAGGGCCTCCCGGTCGACCTTCCCGTTGGCGTTGCGCGGCAGTTCGGCGACGAGATGGGTGTGGTGGGGGCGCATGTACGAGGGCAGGGTCGCGGCGAGGTGGCGGTCGTAGGTGTCGTAGGAGAGTTCGTCGCCCAGGACGAGGAAGGCGAGCAGTTCGTTGCGGTCCTCGGCGTCGCGGCGGGTGCACACATAGGCCTGGCGGACGGTGGGCTGGGCCAGGATCTGCCGTTCGACCTCGCCCGGTTCGATGCGGAAGCCGCGCACCTTGACCTGGCGGTCGGCCCGGCCGACGTAGGTGATGCGGCCCTCGCTGTCCTGGCGTACGAGGTCGCCGGTGCGATACCAACGCCCTTGCGCCGCCCGCTCGTTCGGTAGCCGTACGAAGCTGTGGGCGGTCCGCTCCGGGAGGTTGCGGTAGCCGCGCGCCAACGCGGGGCCGGACAGCCAGAGTTCGGCCACCTCGCCCGGTTCGGCGGTGCGGTCGTCCTCGGTGCGCAGGAGTAAGCCGGTGCCGGGGAGCGGGGTGCCGATGGGGATCGTGTCGCCGGCGAAGCAGCGTGGGATGGGGTGGCACAGGGCGAAGGTCGTCGCCTCGGTCGGCCCGTACACGTTGTGCAGGACGGTGCGGGCCGATGGGTTGGTCTCGTACCAGCGGCGGACGATACGGGTGTTGAGCTGTTCGCCGCCGACGAGGACCTGTCCGAGGGTGGCGAAGCAGTCGGGGACCTGCTCGACCACCGCGTTGAAGAGTGCCGTCGTGATGAACAGCGTGTCGACGCGGCGTTCGACGAGCGCCCCCGCGAGTCCGGGCGCGCTGTGCACCTGGCTGTCGTCGAGTACGACGCAGACGCCGCCGGTCAGCAGCGGGACCCACACCTCGAAACTGAGCGCGTCGAAGGCGGGGTTGGCCAGGCAGGCGAAGCGGGTGCCGGGCCGCAGGTCGAGATAGCCGTCCCGGGCGAGTCGCAGCACTCCCTCGTCGGTGACCTCCACGCCCTTGGGGTGCCCTGTGCTGCCGGAGGTGTAGAAGACGAAGCCTGTGGCGGCGTCTCCGGGGTGTTCCTCGGACACTGCGGGCAGGCCTGTGCCGTCACCGCCCAGGAGCAGGTCGACGTCCAACACCGTGAGGTGCGCGGGCAGTTGGGGACCGCCCCCATGAACCACGGCGACGGCGCCCGAGTCGTCGAGGATGTGGCGCTGCCGGCCGGGCGGGCTGAGGCGGTCGAGGGGGACGACGGTGGCTCCGGCGCGGCGGATGCCTAGCATGACGCACACCAACTGCCAGGAGCGCGGCAGGTGTACGGCGACCGCGTGTCCGGGGCGTACTCCGGCCGCGCGCAGTCGCGCCGCCACCAGGCCACTGGCCCGCACGAGTTCCGTGTAGTCGAGGACCCGGCCGCCGTCCTCGACGGCGGGGGCTGAGGGGGTGCGGCGGGCCTGGGCGAGGACGGTCTCGGCGAGGGAGGCGGACCGTGCGGGGGCCGCGTCGAGTGGTGCCGGGGAGATGGTGCGGGCGGGGCGGAGGTCCATCACGCCTCCCGTGTCGGCAGGGCCGACTGGGCGGTGTGGTGAGCCAGTTCGGCACCGAGCAGGGTGCCGACCCGGGCCGCTCCGACGCCCTCCAGGATCTCCCAGTGGTCGCACTCCAGCGTCTCCACCCGGAACGCGCCCTCGGCGCGGCGCCGCCAGAAGGCACGGACCTCGGCGTGGAACGGGGTGTCGGTGCCGTCCGGCACGGCCTGGGCGAGGACCAGACGCGCCGGAGAGGCCGCCGGAAGGTGCTCGCGGGCGGTGAGCCGGTTGTGGTTGTAGAGGTGGAAGTAGCGGTCGATCTGGGCGTCGTCGATGCCGGGGTACATCCCGTTGAACCTCACGAGTTTGTCGCGGAACTCGGTCGCGTCGACGGCGCCGATCTCCGCACGGGCGGTCGCGTCGTCGGTGGCCTGGGTGTCGAGGAGGACGACACTGACCGCACGGTGTCCGGCGGCCGCCAGCAGGCGTCCCATCTCGTGGGCGACGAGGCCGCCGTAGGACAGGCCGGTCAGGACGAGGGGATGGTCTCCGAGCGGCTCCAGCAGGCGCAGGTATGCCTCGGCCATGGCTTCCACGCTGGGCAGGAGCGCCTCGTCGGGATTGACTCCCGGGGACTGGATGCCGTAGAGCCCGACGCTTTCGGGCAGGAGGGTGGCCAGGGGCAGGTAGCAGAAGGCGGTGCCGCCTGCGGGGTGGACGCAGACCACACGCGGGCCGGTGCCGGAGCGGAACTCGATGAGGCTGCCGGGGGCGCGGGCGGTGCCGTCCTCGCGGAGCAGCGCGGCCAGGGCCTCGATGGTGGGGCGTGTCATCACCTCGCCGACGGGGAGTCGGCGGCCGAAGGTCTCGGTGACGGCGTGGGCCATCTTGATGGCGGACAGTGAAGTGCCGCCGATCTCGAAGAAGTTGTCGCTGACGCCGATGTCGGGGTGGAGCAGGACCCGTTGCCAGATCCGGTACAGGCCGTGTTCGACGTGGTCGCGCGGGCTGGCCGTGTTGACCTGGTCGGAGGTCGACTCCTGGGCCTGGCGCAGGAGTTGGGGCCGGTCGAGTTTGCCGCTGCGGTTGAGCGGCAGGGCTTCGAGGTCGAGGAAGACGGCGGGGATCATGTAGTCGGGCAGCCGGCGGGCAAGGGCGGTGCGCCAGTCGTGGGCGGTGCGGGCGGGTGCCGTGCCCCGGCCTGTTCCGGCGATGAGGCGGGGCTGGCCCGTCGCGTCGTGGTCGACGAGGACGGCTGCTTCCCGTACGCCGGGCAGGGCCATGAGCGCCGCCTCGACCTCGGCGGGCTCGATCCGGAAGCCGCGCAGTTTGATCTGGTCGTCGGCGCGTCCCATGAAGTGGGCCTGGCCGTCCGGCAGTCGGCGGGCGAGGTCCCCGGTGCGGTAGATCCGCTCGCCGGGCACGAACGGGTCGGGCAGGAAGCGTTCCTTGGTGAGGTCGGGACGGCCCAGATAGCCGCGGGCCAGCGACGCTCCGCCGAGGTAGACCTCGCCCACCACCCCGGGCGGGACGGGTTCCAGGCGGGCGTCGAGCAGGTACATCCGGGTGTGGGGCAGCGGGCGGCCGATCGGGCACGGCCGTTCCAGCGGGCGGGGGTCGTAGTAGGCGGTGCTGTACAGCGTCGCTTCGGTGGGGCCGTAGCCGAAGCAGATCCGCAGGCCCGGAAGGTGCTGTGTCATGCGGTGGAGTGCGGCTTCGGTGAGCGACTCGACACCGGTGAGCAGCTTGCGCAGGGGCAGGCCGCGCAGTCGTACGGTGGGGTCCTCGTCGATCCACTTGACGTAGGCGGGCGGCAGGAACGCCTGGGTGACCTCGTGTTCGCGCATCCACGCCAACAGCGCCTCGGGGTCGCCGCGCAACTCCTCGGGGACGACGTGCAGTTCACCGCCGGTGGTCAGGGGCAGCAGCAGTTCGTGGATCGAGGCGTCGAAGCCGATGCCGGACCAGGCGGAGCCGGTCTCGCCGGGGGCGGTGCCCATGCGGGCGTGCCAGGTCGCGAACAGGTTGAGGACACTGCGGTGTTCGACCGCGACGCCCTTGGGCCGTCCCGTGGAACCGGAGGTGAAGATCACGTAGGCCAGCTGGTCGGGCGTGTGGGCGATGTCGGGCAGTGGTCCCTGCCGGGCCGCTCCTTCGGCCTCCATCGCTTCCAAGTCGAGCCATTCCGGGGCGCGTTCGGATCTGTCGTGGTCGCTCAGCACGAGGGGGCAGGCGGCGTCCTCGATCATGCGGGCGAGGCGTTCGGCCGGCTGGCCCGGGTCGAGCGGGAGGTAGGCGGCGCCCGCCTTGAGGATGCCGAGGATGCCGACGGCCAGATCGCGGGAACGTTTCGCGTGCAGGCCCACCACGTCGCCGGGGCGGACTGACCGGGCGACCAGGGCGTGCGCGAGGTGGTCGGCGCGGCGGCCGAGTGCCGCGTAGTCCAGCGAGCCGTCCCGGTCGACGACCGCGGTCTGTGCGGGGCGTTCGCGGACCTGTGTCTCGAAGAGTTCGACGAGTCCGGACGCCGAACGCACGGCGGTCTCCGCCGGGTCGGGGCGGGCGGCGGCGGACCGCGTGCCGTCGCCGTCGAGGTCCCCGTGGCCGTCGCCGTCGAGGTTCCCGTCGCCGTCCAGGAGCACCCGTCGGCGTTCCTGCGGGTTCATCAACTCCAGCGCCCTGATGTCCCGTTCGGGGTGGCGGACCATGTCGGTGAGCAGCCGGCGGAGATGGCCGGTCCAACGTCCGGCGGTGTCGGGGTCGATGAGCGCGGTCGCGTAGTCCAGGTGTCCGGTGATGCGGCCGTCGGACTCGGTCGCCGACAGGGCGAGGTCGAACTTGGCCGGGGCGTGGGCGATCGGCAACGGCTCGGCCTCGACTCCGGGCAGGTGCAGCAGACCCCGCCGGTCGGGCTGCCAGGCCAGCATGGTCTGGAACAGGGGTGTGCGGGAGGCGCTGCGGGGCGGGTTGACGAGTTCCACGATGCGCTCGAAGGGCAGGTCCTGGTGGGCGAGGGCCTCGCGTACGACGGCGCGGGTGCGGGTCAGGGCCTCGGCGGCGGTGGGGGATCCGGAGAGATCGATGCGCAGCGGGAGGGAGTTGACGAGGAAGCCGATGAGGCCGGCCGCTCCCGGGCCGCGCCGGCCCGCGAACGGGCTGCCGACAACGATGTCCTCCTGCCCGGAAAGCCGCGAGAGCAGAATCGCCCAGCCGGTCAGCAGTGCCACGTAGGGGGTGGCGCCGTGCCGTCTCGCCAGGCCGCGGAGTCCGGCGGCGACCTCGGCGTCGAGGGTGAACTCGGCCCGGCCGCCCGCGTATTGCTGTTCCGGCGGCCGTGCACGGTCGGTGGGCAGTTCCAGGACGGGCGGGGCGTCGCGCAGCGCGCGCCGCCAGTAGTCCTCCTGAGTGCCGAGGTCGGCTTCGCGCTGGGCGCGCGCATGGTCCGCGAACTGCACCGCGAGGGGCGGCAGGGGGTTCGGGGCGCCCTCGCCGAACGCCTCGTAGAGCTGCCCGAGTTCGTCCATCATGACGTTCATCGAGACGCCGTCGTAGATGCTGTGATGGAACGTCAGGAGCAGTATCTGGCGTTCGGGTCCCGTGGCGAGCAGGCGGCCTCGGCCGAGCGGGCCCGCTTCGAGGTCGAACGGCCGTTTCGCCTCGTCGAGTTGGCAGAGGGCCACCCGTGCGTCCGCGTCCTCGACGGCGGTGAGATCTTCGCGGGTCAGGGTGAATCCGGTACCCGGTGGGTCGATGTGCTGGTGCACGTCCCCTTCCGTGGCCACCAGCCGTGTCCGCAAGGTCTCATGACGGTCCGTCAGCGAGTCGAGGGCGCGGGACAGCAGGTCGGTGTCGAGCGGGCCGGTCAGGGTGAAGGCGATCGTCTCGTTGTACGCGGCGTTCGCGCCCGGCAGTTGGGACAGGAACCACAGCCGCTGCTGGGCGAACGAGGCGGGCCGGACGCGCGTCCCTTCCGGGCCGTGCGGGGGTGTTTCGGTGGACGCGCGGACAGCGGGGACAGGGTGGGGCGTGTGGTGCACCGGCGGTACCTGGCCTTCCCATCGGTGTGGGGCTGGGTGACATCGGGGCGCGACAGACCGGGATCACCGGGCTGTCGACGGTCCGGAAAGGGCGCGTTCACCATCGGGCGGACAGCGCGGGGAGGCCGCGCTCGCCGTCGAGCGGGTGCCGTGAGGGGGAGTGGCGGGCGCGGGGCCTGCGGCCGGGTCGCGCGGGGTGCCGTCACCGCTGAACGCTCACCGGCGGACGAGGCACACATCAGGTCGTCGACGAAGGGGGGCGGTCCATGGGCGAGGCGGTCGAAAGCGGCCCGGAGATTCGACAATTCGATACCCGAAATCGCTGGCCAATTACCTCGTCACATCATTTTCCTACTCTCTCGGATTCCCTTTCGGAACTCCGTGACGTGGTCGTAATCATCAATCACAGGATCCGGGCATGTCAACACTTGATATTTCCCGGCGCCACACTCCGACGTCACCTCGAAAAGGAATCCCGCGAAACTCTCATATAGGAAGAACTCCTGCACACCGTCACACAACTTCCCCTACAGGAAGGCGAATCGATGGCACAGGCGGCCACGCAGGCAAAGAGGCCCACCTATTTCGGCAGTCGAACCGAATTGAATGTTTGAAAGCCGCGCCGCTCGGCAGGGATGTCAGAATGGCCGCGCGCCGACCGGAAGCGGAACCCCTGCGGCGGAGGTCGCGAAATGCTTCCGCCGTTGTCGGCGTTCCGGTACCGCGCCTTGCCCTGTCGGCCCGGATGCCGAGATCAGGCAGCAGGAAGCCCCCGTCGGCGTACAACGAGGGCTCATGCAGGATCGAGGCCGGCGCACACCTGCCGACGGGCATCCGTCACACCCCGGCAGCCTTCCCCTCCGTCGGCCGGACGAGCCGCTCGTCCGGGATGACCGCGACACCGAGGATCTCGATCATCGCCTCCGGCTGCCAGAGCGCGGTGGTGCCGATGCCCGCCATCGCCGGGTAGACCGGGCCCGCGAGCTCGCGCCAGACCTTCCCGATCTCCTTGCCGTGCGCCTGGTAGTCGGGGATGTCGGTGAGGTAGATCGTCAGGCTGACCAGGTCCTCGGGGATGCCGCCGGCGGCCCGCAGCGTCGTGAGCACGTTGCCGAACGCCTGCCGGAACTGCTCGACGATGCCCCCGGGGACGATCCGCATGTCCGCGTCCAGGGCCGTCTGTCCGCCCAGGTGGAGCGTGTTGCCGCTCAAGGTGCCGTGCGAGTAGCCGCTCGGCGCGGGGAGCGAGGGCGGGTTCACCGGGATCGGAGTCGTCATTGCGGGTTCCTCCTCGGACGGGCTGGTGCAGGCAGCGTAACCCATCTATTGACTGTTTTCGACGGTCGTGAAAATCTCGCTATAACGCCGACGCGGCTCGGCCACTCCGGCCGCCGCCCCGAGCACCCGAGGGAGCACCGCCCATGAAGCTCGCCACCGTGGCCCACGGAGGCCGCACCACGGCCGCAGTCCTGGACGGCGACCGCTGGCGGGCACTGCCGGCCGACGACCTCTCCGCACTGCTGGCGACGACGGCCCCCGAGCGTGTCGCAGGCCTCGCCGGGGTCGAACTGCCGGGCGCCGTCCCGGTGTTGCCGCTGCCGTCGCCGCGCAAGGTCGTCTGCTGCGGACTCAACTACGCCGACCACATCACCGAGATGGGCCGCGACCTGCCCAAGCACCCCACGCTGTTCGCCAAGTTCGCCGACACACTGACCGGCCCGGAGGACGACCTGTCCCTCCCGCGCGGTCTCGACGTCGACTGGGAGGCGGAGCTCGCGGTGGTGGTCGGGGCCGAACTCAGGGGCGCGGACCGGGACGCGGCCGGACGGGCGATCGCCGGATACACGGTCGCCAACGACATCAGCGTGCGGGACTGGCAGAAGCGCACGCTCCAGTGGTTCCAGGGCAAGGCCTGGGACCGCACCACACCGCTGGGCCCGGTGGTGGTCACCCCCGACGAGCTGGACCCGGTCGCGGGGGTCGAGGTGATCTGCCGGGTCAACGGTGTCGAGCGGCAGCGCGGCAACACGCGCACGCTGGTGTTCGACGCGGCCGACCTGCTCGCCTACGTCTCCGCCTTCACGGTGCTGCGTCCCGGCGACCTCGTGCTCACCGGCACTCCCGGTGGCGTGGGGTCCGGCATGATCCCGCCGGTCCGTCTCGCCGACGGCGATCTCGTCGAGACCGAGATCCCGGGCATCGGCACCCTGCGCAACCGTCTCCGTCTCACCGACTCCAGGAGCTGATCATGGAACCCGATTTCTCCAAGTACGTCCTAGAGGGCGACAACTCCTTGTACGCCAACGAGTCCGGCCTGGTCGTACCGGTGGTGACCCGCGCGGGCCTGGAGGTCGGTGACACCGGCCAGTCCGCGGGCGCGAGCCGGATCTCCGGTGTCTCCGTCCAGCACACGCCGGCCACCAAGCTGTGGTTCGGGAAGGTGAGCAACGAGTCGGGTTACCGCTCGGTCCCCCACCACCACGGCGAGGCGGAGACCGGCGGCTACGTCCTATCCGGCCGGGCCCGGATCTACTTCGGCGAACGCTTCGAGGACTACCTCGACCTCTCCGAGGGCGACTGGGTCTTCGTGCCGCCG
Source organism: Streptomyces sp. NPDC050549 (assembly GCF_040655035.1). NCBI lineage: Bacteria > Bacillati > Actinomycetota > Actinomycetes > Kitasatosporales > Streptomycetaceae > Streptomyces > Streptomyces sp. NPDC050549. The sequence goes on along the minus strand of NZ_JBFAJD010000006.1, from coordinate 130,173 downwards.
TTCATGCCGCACGTCGAGTGCAATCTCGACCGCAACAACCCGCTGACCTGGATGACGACCCGCACCCCGGAGAACATCGTGGTCAACCTGGAACAGGTGTCGGACGCCGACCTGCGCGACTGGCTGGACCGGCCGTGACCGACTCCCGAGCCACCGGCGCAGGCGTCCGCTCCGTCCCGACCTCGGCGGTCTTCACCGCCGCGATCGCCCTGACCCCCGCCGAGCCCGAGCACTTCGACCTCGCCTTCACCGCGACCACCCAGCCCTGCCCCTGGCCGAAGGCCTACGGCGGCGACATGGTGGCGCAGGCCGCCGCCGCCGCGATGCGCTCGGTCGAGGGCAAGACGCTGCACTCGATGCACTCCTATTTCCTGCGGCCGGTCGACATCGGCGCCGGGGTCCGCTACGAGGTGGAACTGCTGCGCGACGGCCGCGGCTATGCCACCCGGCAGGTCCGCGGCTTCCAGAACGGCAAGCCCGTCTACACCTGCCTCGCCAACTTCGCCGCAGGCGAGCCGGGGGCGACCTACGCCGCCGAACCCCCGGCAGGCATCCCGCATCCCACCGAACTGCCCAGCTCGGCAACGTACTTGCGCGACACCACCGCTCCCCGGGGCACGATGACCCCCACCTCCGAGGAGTACTGGAGCGGCGGACGCAGCTTCGACATGCGGCACGTACCCGGACCCGTCTACCTCACCGTCGAGGGTGAGCGCGTGCCCCAACAGGCGGTGTGGGTAAGGCCGTTCGACGCGCTGCGCCCAGTCGACGGCCTCACCGGCGAGCAGCGCGACCTCGCCGCGCTCGCCTACGTCTGCGACTACACGATCCTCGAACCCGTCCTGCGCGTCCTGGATCTGCCGTGGGCGCAGCCGGGAGTCGTCACGGCCAGCCTCGACCACTCGATGTGGTTCCACCGGCCGGGCCCCATGGACGAATGGCTCCTCTACGTCCAGGAGGCCGTCGCCGCCGATTCCGGTCGAGGCCTCGGCGTCGGCCGCTTCTTCACCTCCTCCGGTACCCACCTGGCCACCGTCGCCCAGGAAGGCCTGATCCGCAGCTCTTGATTCCCACGCAGCTCCTGATCCCTGCACGGCCCGCCTCCGGCCTGCGGAAAGGAACCTCCCGATGGAACAGCTGGACCAGTTGGACCCGATGGGCCTCTCGCCCTCCGCCTATCCGGACACGTTCGCCCGTGACCACCTCCCGCCGCGCGACCAGTGGCCGGTCCTCGAGTTCACCACCGACGACCTCCAGTACCCCGAGCGCCTCAACGCGGGCACCGAACTCGTCGACGTGCCCACTGCCCGCTTCGGCCCCGCCCGTCCGGCCCTGCGCACTCCGGACGGCGAGGTGTGGACCTACGGCGAACTGCTGCGCCGTACCAACCAGATCGCCCACGTCCTCACCGAGGACCTCGGTCTGGTCCCCGGCAACCGGGTACTCCTGCGCGCCCCCAACAACCCCTGGATCGTGGCGTGCTGGCTCGCCGTCCTCAAGGCCGGCGGCATCGTCGTCACCACCATGGCGGCGCTGCGGGCCCGGGAACTGACCCCGGTCGTGGAGAAGACCCGCCCGGCCGTCGCCCTCGTCGACCACCGGTTCACGGCCGACGTCGAGGCCGTACGCGACACGGTCCTGCCGGACCTCAGGATCGTGGCGTACGGCGGCGACGCACCCCACGACCTGACGCGCCAAGTGGCTTCGAAACCCGGGGAGTTCACGGCCGTCGACACAGCCGCCGACGACGTCGCCCTCTTCGGACCCACCTCGGGCAGCACCGGCGTACCGAAGATCACCACCCACTTCCACCGCGACATCCTGTCGATCGACAACACCTTCGGACGCCACACGCTGCGGCTACGGCCCGACGACCTCGTGTCGTGCACGGCGCCCCTCGCCTTCACCTTCGGGCTCGGCATCCTCGTCGTCTGCGCCCTGCGGGCCGGGGCGTGCGCACTCCTGACGGAAGCGGTCGCGCCGGAGCCGCTGGCCGAGCTGGTAGCCGAGGCGGGGGTCACCGTACTGGCGACCGCGCCGACGGCCTACCGGCAGATCCTCAAGGCCGGGAAGGCGGACCGGCTGCACGGTCTGCGCGCCGCGGTCAGCGCCGGCGAGCACATACCGGAAGAGGTGTGGCAGCAGCTCCACGAGGAGACCGGGCTCAAGGTCATCGACGGCATCGGCGCCACCGAGATGATCCACATCTTCATCTCCGCCGCCGGTGACGACATCCGGCCCGGTTCGACCGGCAGGCCGGTCCCCGGCTACCGCGCCACGATCCTCGACCTGGACGGCGAGGAGGTCGGCCCCGGTGTCGAGGGGCGACTGGCGGTGATCGGCCCGGTCGGCTGCCGCTATCTCGACGACCGGCGCCAGGAGAACTACGTCGTGAACGGCTGGAACGTCACGGGCGACACCTTCGTCCGCGACGAGGACGGCTACTTCTACTACCGCACCCGCACGGACAACATGATCGTCTCCTCCGGCTACAACATCGGCGGTCCCGAGGTCGAGTCCGCGATCAACACCCACCCGGACGTCGTCGAATCGGCCGTGGTCGCCAAGCCCGACCCCGAACGCGGCTCGGTCGTCTGCGCGTTCGTCGTCCTGGCCCAGGGGGTCCTGGGCGACGACGCCAAGGTCAAGGACATCCAGGACCACGTCAAGGCGCAGCTGGCGCCCTACAAGTACCCGCGCGCGGTGCGCTTCTGCGACGCCCTGCCCCGCAACACCAGCGGAAAGCTCCAGCACTTCCTGCTGCGCCGGATCATCGAGAAGGAGAACCAGGCATGAGGATCGCCATCGTGGGCGGCGGGCCGGGCGGGCTGTACCTCGCCGCACTGATGAAGCAGCTCGACCCCGGCCATGGGATCACCGTCTGGGAGCGCAACGCGCCCGACGACACCTTCGGCTTCGGCGTGGTCTTCTCCGACGAGACCCTCGGCGGCATCGAGAACGCGGACACTGTCGTCCACGACTCGATGGAGAGCCGGTTCGCCCGCTGGACCGACATCGACATCGAGTTCGACGGCCACCCCTTCACGGTCGGCGGCCAGGGCTTCGCGGCGATGGCCCGCAAGGACCTGCTGCACATCCTCCAGGAGCGGGCCGCCGAACTCGGCGTCACCGTGCACTACCGCACTCTCGCCCCGGACGTCGACGAACTGCGCAGGTCCTACGATCTCGTGGTCGCGGCGGACGGCATCAACTCGGCGGTGCGCACCAAGTACGCCGACGCCTTCGTCCCCTCCCTGGACCAGCGGACCAACAAGTACATGTGGCTGGGCACCGACCGGGTCTTCGAGGCGTTCCAGTTCCTCGTCAAGCAGACCGAGTTCGGGACCATGCAGATCCACGGCTACCCCTTCTCCGACGGCGGCTCGACCTTCATCGTCGAAATGGCGGAGAACGTGTGGCGCAGGGCGGGTCTCGACTCGACGGAGGGAACGCAGTTCCCGCCCGGTGTCAGCGACGAGGAGTCGGTCGCCCGGATCCGCGAGATCTTCGCCGGTGAGCTCGCCGGGCACAACCTCCTTACGAACAACTCCCGTTGGCTCAATTTCACGACGGTCCGCAACGAGCGCTGGCACCACCACAACGTGGTCCTGCTCGGCGACGCCGCCCACACCGCGCACTTCTCGATCGGTTCCGGCACCAAGCTGGCCATGGAGGACGCCCTCGCGCTCGCCGCATGTCTGCACGAACACCCCACCGTGGACGAGGCGTTGACCGCGTACGAGACCGAGCGCCGCCCGGTGGTGGAGTCCACCCAGCGCGCCGCGCAGGCCTCCCTCGAATGGTTCGAGAACATCGGCCGCTACGCCGACCAGGACCCCGCGCAGTTCTGCTTCAACCTGCTGACCCGCTCCCGCCGGATCACCTTCGACAACCTCAAGGACCGCGACCCGGGCTTCGCCGACCTGATCGAGCGCGGCTTCGCCGAAGCACAGGGTGCGGCGGAGTCCGCCCCGGCGATGTTCCAGCCGTTCAGCATCGGCGGCCTGCGGCTGAAGAACCGGATCGTGGTCTCGCCGATGGACATGTACTCCGCCGTCGACGGAGTGCCGGACGACTTCCACGTCGTCCACCTCGGTTCCAAGGCGCTCGGCGGCGCCGGCCTGGTGATGACCGAGATGGTCTGCGTCTCCCCCGAGGCGCGCATCACGCCGGGCTGCACGGGCCTGTGGAACGACACCCAGCGCGAGGCGTGGACGCGGGTCACGTCCTTCGTCCACGAGCGCAGCACGGCGAAGATCGGCCTCCAACTCGGCCACTCGGGCCGCAAGGGCTCGACCCGCCTCATGTGGGAGGGCATGGACGAGCCCCTCACCGAGGGCAACTGGGAGGTCGTGGGCCCGTCCGCGCTGTCCTACGGCGCCGGCTGCCACGTGCCGCGCGAGATGACCCGGGCCGACATGGACGCCGTGGTCGCCGACTTCGTGTCCGCCGCCCGCCGGGGCGCCGACGCGGGCTTCGACCTGCTGGAGGTGCACGCGGCGCACGGCTACCTCCTCTCCTCCTTCCTCTCCCCCATCGCCAACCGCCGCACCGACGAGTACGGCGGCGACCTCACGAACCGGCTGCGCTTCCCGCTGGAGGTCTTCGACGCCGTACGCAACGCCTTTCCCGCCGATCGCCCGGTGACGGTACGGATCTCCGCCACCGACTGGGCGCCCGACGGGAACACCGAGCACGACGCGGTCGAGATCGCGCGCGCCTTCGTCGCGCACGGCGCGGCAGCCGTCGACGTGTCGTCCGGCCAGGTCACCAAGGACGAGAAGCCGGCGTACGGCCGCTCGTACCAGACCCCGTTCGCCGACCGCGTCCGGCACGAGGTGGCCGCTCCGGCGGGCGCGGCCGTGATCGCCGTAGGAGCGATCTCGTCGTACGACGACGTCAACTCGATCCTGCTCGCCGGGCGCGCCGACCTGTGCGCGCTGGGCCGTACGCATCTGTACAACCCGCAGTGGACGCTTCAGGCCGCCGCCGAGCAGGAGTACCGCGGCCCGGGCGCCGACTGGCCGGCGCAGTTCGCGGCCGGCCGCCGCAAGCCGCCCACCTCACGGACCGACGCCGTGCGTCCGCGCCTAGCGCTGCTGCGCGAGACTCCGCGGGACGCCGTGCACCTGCGGTGGACCCCGGGCAGGACAGCGGAATGAGCGGCCCCTACGGCATCCACCGGGCCCGCGTGGAGTGGATCGACACCGACGCGGCCGGGATCTACCACAACACCACCGTCGTCCGGTTCGCCGAGGCGGCGGAGGCCGAACTGATGCGTGCGTACGACATCCCGGGCTACTTCCCGGTGGCCCCGAGGGTGCGCTACGAGGTGGAGTTCGAGGCGTCGATCCGCTTCGGCGAGGAGGTCGAGACGCGGGTCGAGCTGACCCGCCTCGGCCGGTCCTCGATGACCTTCGGCTTCGAGGTGTGGCGGGGCGCCTCCGGGGACGGGCCGCGCCGACGCGCCGCTCGGGGCAGCTATGTCACCGTGCACGTCCCCGACAAGGAGACGGGTGGCAGTGCCCCGTGGCCGGCGGCCTGGCGTGCTGCGCTGGGCGGGACGGGCGCGTCCGACCTGGCCGAACCGGACGCCCGTACGGCGCACTAAAATAATCCGATCATGACGGCAAGCGATCTCGTTGACGACAGCCCGGGCCAGCCCGCACCACCGCGATCCCTGATCGTGACGGTGTACGGCCTCTACGCGCGCGAGGTCGGCGGCTGGATCAGTGTGAGCGCGCTGATCCGACTCCTCGCCGAACTGGACGTCGACGCCCAGGCGGTCCGTTCCTCCATCTTCCGGCTGAAGCGCCGCGAGATCCTGGTGGCCGAGCGACGGGAGGGCCGCGCGGGCTACGCGCTCTCGCCCTACGCCCGCTCCGTCCTGGAGACCGGTGACCGCCGTATCTTCGAGCGCCACGCGGCCACCGACGACGGATGGGTCATCGCCGTCTTCTCGGTGCCGGAGAGCGAACGGCAGCACCGTCACCAACTCCGTTCCCGGCTGACCTGGTTGGGCTTCGGCACGGTCTCCTCCGGGGTCTGGATCGCCCCCGCCCACGCCCTCGACGACACCCGCGACCACCTCCTGCGCCACGGCCTGGACCAGTACGTCGACCTGTTCCGCGCCGACTATGTGGCCTTCGGCGACCCCGCCGAACAGGTGGGCCGCTGGTGGGACTTGGAGGCGTTGCAGAAGCTCTACGACGATTTCGTCGCGGAGTTCACGCCTATGGCCGGGCGTTGGGCCGGGGTCGGCAGGGGCGCGCTGTCCGGCCAGGAGGCGTTCATCGACTACGTCCACGTCCTGACGGCCTGGCGTCGGCTCCCCTACCTCGATCCGGGTCTGCCCGACACCCTGCTCCCCGCCACCTGGTCGGGCACGACGGCCGCGGACCTCTTCGCCGCACTCCGCAGCACCTTGGCGGAGCCGGCCCACGAGTTCGCCAGAAGCCTGCTGACCGACAGTTCGTGATCCGCTGACACGCGGGACAGCGACCGACCTGCTTCCTGCCCGGTGCCGCCGGCGGGCAACGCCTTCGCGAGCGGCCGGCCGAACGGGGTTCGAAAAAACGGCATGACCGGTCCGGAAAGCCAGCTGCCGCACACCTGTTGACGGAGTTTCAGCCGTCAACCGGCCCGCCACGAGCCCCTCGACGAGTCACGAAGCGCCGTAGACTATACGAACTGGACGGTATTTTTAACGAGTTGAACAGCGCAGCTCCCGCAACGAAAGGCACCGGCCCATGCCAGGACCCAAACAGGACCGGGCGATCCGTACCCGCCGCACCATCCTTGTCGCCGCGGCCAGCGTCTTCGAGGAGCGCGGCTACCAAGCGGCCACGATCAGCGAGATCCTCACCACGGCCAACGTCACCAAGGGCGCCCTGTACTTCCACTTCAAGTCGAAGGAACAGCTCGCCGAGGGCGTCCTGGCCGGCCAGAACGACAACCTCGCCGTCCCCGACCGCGCGTGCAAGACCCAGGAACTCGTCGACACAGCCATGCTCCACGCGTACCACCTGCAGACCGACCCCATGGTCCGGGCCGGCGCCCGGCTCGCTCTCGACCAGCGTGCCGACGGCGTCGACCGCACCGGCCCGTTCCATCACTGGACCACCATCGTCACCGACCTTCTCGACAAGGCCCGCAGCCAGGGCGAGCTGCTCCCGCACGTCAACCCCGTCGAGACGGCCGAGGTCTTCGTCGGCGCCTTCACCGGCATCCAGGCGATGTCCCAGGCGACCACCGCCTACCAGAACCTCCCCCACGCCACCTCAGCCCTCCTGCGCCACACCCTCCCCTCGATCGTGCACTCCTCCGTCCTCACCTCTCTCGACCTCACCCCGCAACGCGCTCTCACCGTCCACGCCGAGACACGGACCGGAACAACCTGATTCCTGACGGCCGTTACTGCCGGTGAGCGGGCCGGCGGGTGGCGAGCGGTTGATCCGGGCCCAACCGTCCAGTACACGGTGGTCACTGGTCATGACGACGCGGTGCTCGTTCGCTCCGAGCCACAGGAGGGTGAAGCGGAGGACGGGCCGGGTCGAAAGGGCGCGCCCAGCGTCGGCTCCGGGCCTTGATCAGCGATCAAAGCAGCCTTCGTTCAGGGCCTGCAAAGTGCCCTTGCCGGTGCGAGCGGCGGGAGCGGCGGGATCGTGCCGCCGCTCCCTGAGGAACATGAGAATTTGTGTGATCCCCGTCCGGCTGGGCAGACGCCGCCGATATGAGCACCCTCCAACGAAGCCCGGTAGACGAGGCCACCGAACAGCGCCCTGACGTGAGACAGGGCTTTGTGTCCGCGCTGCGCGGTGGTGGGCGGGTGGCGGGGCTCGACGGACTGCGGACGGTCGCCGTGCTGCTGGTGATCGTCTACCACGTGGAACCCGACCTGGTGCCCGGTGGCTCGGTCGGCGTGGACGTGTTCTTCACCATCAGCGGGTTCGTCATCACCCGTCTGCTGGTCACCGAGTACGCCCGTACCGGCCGTATCGGGCTGTGGTCGTTCTACCGCCGCCGGTGGCTGCGGCTGATGCCGGCCCTGCTGGTGATGTGCGCGGTGACCGCCGTCGTGTCCGTGACGTTCGCACTGCCGCTGTTCCAAGGGGCGTGGGTGGCGGCGGTGCTGGCCGCGAGTTCGGTCGTCAACCTCGTACGGGCCGGAAGCACCGGGACCTACTCGGACCTCACCGCGCCGCTCAGCCACACCTGGTCGCTGGGAGTGGAGGAGCAGTTCTATCTTGCCTGGCCCCTCCTCCTGCTGGTGCTGCTCCGGCAGGCGAGGGCGCGTGCGGTGCTGGGCTGGGCCGCGGTGCTGTGCGTGCTGCCGGTGCTCTGGCGGACCGTGCTCTGGGATCCCTCGGCGGCACACCGCATCTACAACGGCCCCGACACCCGCGCCGACCAGCTCCTCGTCGGCGCCCTGCTGGCCCTCGTACTGGCCCGGCTGCGCGCCGACGACCCCCGGCTGGCGCTGCTGCGCCGCTGGGCGGGACGGCTGTGCTGCCCCGCGCTCGTGGTGCTGGGGCTGATCGCCTGGCAGATCCCGATCACCGAGGTCAGCGGCTGGAATCCCGTCTGGTACACGGTGGGATTCCTGGTCGCCGCCGTGCTGACGGCCTGCGTGGTGGCCGCGTTGGACCTGTGCCCCGAGTCCTGGCCCACCCGTCTGCTGTCCCTGTCAGCGCCGGTGTGGATCGGTCGCAACCTGAGCTACGGGATGTACCTGTGGCACTACCCCGTCATCCGCTTGCTCCACGACCTCGGTGTGCGCGGCGACCCGTTGCTCCCCGCCGGTCTCGCGGCCACACTCGCCGCGGCCCTCGCCTCCTACGCCCTCGTCGAACGGCCCCTGCTGCGCCGTGACCGGTTCCGTGTACGGCGACTGGAGCCGGTCGGCGTCCCGGGCCGCTCACCGGCTCCGTGACCGGGACCGCGTCCTAGGTGTCGGCCGCCGCGGCAGTCGGCACCTGTGCCTCCTTGCTGCCGAACCGTATGCCCTTGGCCTCCCGGCCCACGGCGCTCAGCAGGATCACCAGGGCCAGGGCGGGCGTCACCGTCCACGCCATCGCGGCCGGATAGCCGTGCCGCTCGGCGAGGGCTTCCTGGATCGGCAGGTTGAGCGCGGCTATGAGGTTGCCGAGCTGGTAGGTGACGCCGGGGTAGAAGCCCCGGATCTGGTCCGGGCTCATCTCGGTCAGGTGGGCGGGGATGACGCCCCAGGCGCCCTGTACGCACAGTTGCATCAGGAAGGAGGAGAGCATCAGCCAGCCCACGGCGGTGGACAGGACGAAGAAGGGCACCACGACCAGGCCGGCGGCTGCCGCGATCATGATCGTGCGACGGCGTCCCAGCCGCTCGGAGTAGGCGCCGAGCACCATGCCGCCGATGATGGCGCCGATGTTGTAGACGACGGCGATGGCGATCGCGGTGTCCGGGGACAGGCCCAGGCCCTTCTTGACGAAGGTGGGGTAGATGTCCTGGGTGCCGTGCGACATCCAGTTGAAGGCGGTCATCAGCGCGACCAGGTAGACGAAGCGCCGCAGTACCGCCGGGTTCTTGAACACCTGGTAGGCGGGCGTGCGGTTGAGCCGGACGCTCTTCTCCCACACCTCGCTCTCCTCCACCCGGGTGCGCACCCACAGCGCCACCAGGGCCGGCACCAGGCTGAAGGCGAACAACCCGCGCCAGCCGAAGGAGGGTTCGATACCGAAGAACGCGACGGCGGCGAGCAGATAGCCCAGCGAATAGCCGCTCTGCAGCAGGCCCGACCAGAAACCGCGCCGGTCGGCGGGGATCTTCTCCATGGCGAGCGCGGCGCCCAGGCCCCATTCGCCGCCCATTCCGATGCCGTACAGCAGGCGAAGCACCAGCAGCACGGCGTAGTTCGGCGCGAAGGCGCAGGCGAATCCGACGAGCGAGTAGAAGACCACGTCGACCATCAGCGGGGTGCGGCGGCCCTTGCGGTCCGCCCACAGGCCGAAGAGCAGGGCGCCGACCGGCCGCATCACCAGGGTTGCCGTGGTGAGGAAGGCCATGTCGGTGAGGGAGACATGGAAGTCGTCGGCGATCTCGCTGTAGACGAGGACGACGAGGAAGTAGTCGAAGGCGTCCATCGCCCAGCCCAGGTAGGCGGCGACGAAGGCGTTGCGCTGATCCTTGGTGAGACCCGCTGCCTGTTCCCGGACGGTCCGCAGCATGCCAGCCCTCCCTTGGTCCGCGGGTCAGGCTAGGTCGGGCAGTTGGGCGGGCAATGCGAGGACCGGTAAAACACCCGCCACAATTAGCCAAAGGGAACGCCTGGTTGGCCCAGTTTGCAGTGAACCGCCCCGAGTCTGACCGCAGTTGGTCTGCCCAGGAGCGGTTCTTCCCCGTGCCGCGCCGACGAAGCGCCGTACGGCGTCAGTTGCCGCTTTGTTCGCTCACGAAACTGTGCTCGCCCGGGCCGAGGCCCGACACCGTGACCGTGCCGTCGGCCAAGGTCACGTCGCGGGTCGACGCCCGCTTCCCGTCCCACAGGGTCCGCCGGCCGACGGAGACGCGGTGCAGGCGCGCGTCACCGGGCAGGGTCACGGAGCCCTGGGTGTGCTTCGGTACCCGGACGGTGAGCCGGAAGACGCGAGCGCTGTTCTCCCACTCGACGCCCAACGGGCCGTTCGGGGTGGGGAGTTGTCCCGTCGCCCAGTCGACACTGCCGGGCCGCGGGCGAACTTCCCACGTGGCGTAACCGGGCGAGGTCGGCCGGGCGCCGAGGAGGTTGTTGGTGAGCGCGGGCAGGACACCCGTTGACCAGCCGTGCGCCATGCTGGTGTACGCGTCCTCGTACAGGGACCCGTTCGGGCCGATGCCCTCCCAGTTGGTGATGCCGGGGTCGTTCTTGTCCATCCAGCCGTACATACGGCGGATCTGGTCGAGCGCGGAGTCGACCTGACCGGTCAGGAAGCGGGCCTCGATCTCCGGGTAGGAGGTGAAGGCGTAGACCCGCTGGGAGGCCTGGTCGAAGATGGTGTCGTTGTCCATGAAGGCGTTGCCGTACGCCCGTTTCGTCGTCGCGTCGAGATGGGCGAGCGCAGCGGTCGCACGGTCCGCGTCGGCGATGCCGGTGACGACGGCGATGGAGTTGCCGTCCTGTGCGTGACGTACCGCGCCCGTCGAGGAATCCAGGTAGGCGCCCGCGTCCGCGTCCCACAGCAGCGAGTTGACGGCCTGCGCGACCTTGTCCGCACGCGAGCTCCAGCGTGTGGCGTCGGCCGTCTGCCCCAGCACACGGGCCAACTGGGCGGCGTTCTGCAGGGCTTGGACGTAGAGCGCGTTGTAGTAGGTGACGCGGCCGGTGCGGCCGAGGAAGGCGTAGTCGCCGTAGCCACCGGTGCCGTTGAGGCCCTTGCTGAGCAGGCCGGCGTCGTCCGTGACGCTGGGATACCAGGTGTCCAGGACCTTCAGCAGCGTGGGGTAGTAGCGGGTCGCGTACTGGCGGTCCCCGCTGTAGAGGACGTAGTCCCAGCTGCAGGTGACCCAGTACAGCGGATAGTCGAAGAGGGGCAGGGTGTAGTTGCCGATGGAGGCGGGCGGTATCCAGCCGTCGGAGCGCTGGTGGTCGGCGAGGTCGGCCAGGACGTTGCGGGCCGCGGCTGCCGCGTCGTCGTGGGTGAGGTAGAGGGTGCGGGCGGAGACGGCGAGGTCACCCACGTACGGGTCGCGGTCGCGCTTGGCGCCGTCCTGGAGGACCAGCTTCCCCTCCAGCGTGGCACTCCAGGCGTTGCGGGGATCGACGTCGTCCTGACGGAAGGTGTCGGTGACGAGTTCGTTGGTGTACGCGGCGCCGTACCAGTAACGATTCAACTCGTCGTCGGAGCACAGGAACCAGCCGCGGTAGGTGCTCGGTGTGCCCACGTATGCGGTGAACTGGAGGGCCACGGAGTCGATTTCGACCGTGCCCCAGGGCTGTGCGGCGGGGCTGTCGGAGACGAGCGCGTCGAGGCTGATCTTGAGGTAGCGGAATCCGTGCAGTCCGTCCGCGAAGACCTTGTCGCCGGCCTGGAAGCCCTTGTGATCGGTCCAGTTGGCGCCCTTCGCGGGTACGGCGAACTGGTCCGTGCCCTGCCCGGCCCCGCCCGCCTGGTCCGAGCGGGTGAAGTCCGAGCGGTCGGTGAGGAATTGGCGGGTCTCGGAGAACGCGACGCGTACACCTGGGGAGTTGGTGGAGGCGGAGGTGAACCTGATCTGCGGATATCCGACCACGACCTTGCCGAAGTCCACTGTGACGCTGGGCACGGGGATCGGCTCGACCGGCGCGGGCCAGACCTCGTTGATCCGGGTGAAGTTGCCGTGCGAGGTGTCCTGTGCGTGGGTCACGGTGATGCGCACGCGATCGGTGCCGACCTGCTCCGTGAACGGAACGGCCCGCTGCACGGCGTCGTTGCCGGTGACCGTCGCGGCGGTGTGCCAGTCGCCGTCGCGCCACACGTCGACGGTGTAGTCGGTCGGTACGCCGTCGCTGTTGGAGATCACCGTGATGCCCTGCAGGGTCGTGACCTGCGGTGCGGTGATGGTCAGGATGTCGGGGAACACCCCGAGGGTGTCGTCGTTCCAGAAGGTGTCAGGGTTTCCGTCGATCGCGTTGGAGGCGTCGTAGGTGCGCGGCTGTCCGTCGTTGCCGTTGTTGCCCGCGTGGGCGGACGAGGCCTCGGCCGTGGTGCCGACGGGCCAGTCGGGCGCCGCCGCGGGCTGCGGGCGCCGCAGGACAGCTCTTGAACCGCCGGGCTTGAGCAGCGCGTTGGGGTTCTTCACGTCTCCGGTCGACGCTACGATCCGCAGCGGCCGGACCGTGCGCGAGGACGGTCCCTGGACGTAGCGGTGCCAGCCGCCGGCGCGGCGCGGCACGCTGCCGGTGAGCGAAGCGGAGGCTTCGGCGGTGGGGAGCGCCTCCGCCGCGGGAAGTCCGGTCGAGAGGGACACTGCGGTGAGTCCGACGGTGCCTGCTGCGGCCAGAGCTGCGCGACGGGATATGCCCTTGTCCGGTGTGCTGTTCGACGCCATGCTGTCCCCTTGTGAGGCAGTGGATTGAATCGTTTCACTCGACAGCTGCGTGGTGACGCTATCTCGAACACCGGATTCCCGTACAGCGCCGGGACAGAAGTTGTTCGACATATCCGCCGTCAGTGCAGTCATGCGGGGTTTCCGGTCAGGGGCGGCATCGACGGCACCCCGCACACGGTCGCGCAGGGGTGGAACTCAGCCAACTGACCTGATTTCTGCGGTCGGTTGGCGTAGTCGTACGCATCGCGCCGCCCATCCCGAGGACCACGGTCAGGCGCCGAGGCCGTGCCGCGGCGGACCGGCCTCCTCCGCCGCGGGCCCGGACAGCTTGTGCCGCAGCAGAGTTGTCGGGCTGCTGTTGATGTGGCGGATCGTGTAGTCGTCGCGGGGGCGGGCGAGGATCTGGTCGACGTCGCCCGTCTCCACACAGTTGCCGTGCCGCATCACGAGTACCCGGTCGGCGACCTGGCGGACCACGGCGAGGTCATGGGTGATGAACACGTAGGTCATGCCCAGGTGTTCGCGCAGATCCGCCAGCAGGTCGAGCACCTGTGCCTGGATCGAGACGTCGAGCGCGGCGACTGCCTCGTCGAGCACGAGCACCTCGGGGCGTGCGGCCAACGCGCGGGCGGTGGCGGCCCGTTGTCGTTGCCCACCGGCCAGCGGGCGCGGGAAGCGGTCCGCGTATCCCTCGTCCAGGCCGACCAGACCGAGGAGTTCGTTCGCGCGCCTTCTGGCTTCCGGCACGGTCAAGTCGTCGGCGAAACGGGCGACTTCGGCGATCGCCGTGCCGATCTGCCGCCTCGGGTCGAGCGAGCCGTAGGGATCCCGGAAGACGATCTGCACCTTCCGCGCACCCTCCCGGCAGGAGAGACCGGCGATGCGCCGGCCGCGCCTTTGCCTCCCCTCGATCTCCACCGAGCCCGAGGTCGCCCGGTCGAGGCCGACCAGGATGCGGGCGACGGTCCGGCAGCCCGCTCCTCGCCAAGCTCTGGGACAGCCTGGAGCAGCAGATCAGCGACACCATTCGTGTGTCGCCCCATGGTTCCGTCATGAGCAACGACATTTTCGAACTCCACCGGACGCTGGCCTCCGGCCTGCTCGGCGGGAGCGTCGAGGACGCCGTACGGGCGTCGAGCGAACTGCACGAACAGAACCGCCGCTTTCTGCGCTCGCTGCTCGGCTGAAGTTCCAGGACCGGTCGGCATGCCGCCTCCGTGTCACCGCTCCCGCGAAGACAGGATGCTGACCGGTCGCTGACAGGATCTTCATACCCGGCCGGGATGTTGGTCCCATGTTCTCCCTCAGCGATCTTCGGCGCCTCGGCATCACCGGTCCCGTCCTGACGGTCGTCGCGGCCGGCACGACCCTCGCCCTGCTCGCCTCCTGCGGCACCGGTGGGCACGGCACCTGCGACGAGGGTGTCGCCTCCATCGCCACCCCTTCCACCACCGCCGGAAAGACCGCGGCCCCGGACGCCGGACACGTACGGATCCGCCTCGACGACAACCAGGAGGACGTCAACAGGCTCTGGGACGCCTGGACGGCCTGCCTCCACGCACACGGTACGTCAGCCGGATCCTGACGAAGCTGCGGTGCGAGAACCGGGTACAGGCGGCGCTGCTGGCGCGGGACGCGGGGCTGGAGCCCGGCTGAGGCGCAGGCCCGCGCGGTCATCGTCCTCCCCGGTATCGCGCCGGACCACTGCCTTGGCTGCGCGGCAGCCGAAGCGTTTGATCCCGGTGACGGCAGGCACCCATTCAATGACTTCAATGCTCAAGTGATCGACGGGCGCGCGAGTCGAGTGGTTGAGGCGCCGACAGGACGAGTGGCGACAGGGGCCCGGCGACCCGCATCGGGCGACCGTCAGCGTACGGGCGAGTCGATGCGCTGCAGCCGGGTGCGGCGGATTCCAGCTTGCGCATGCATTCGGGCAGGAGGATGGCGTTGGTGAAGCGCAACAGGAGGGCACCGGCAGGCTCGAAGAGGGCGACGCCGTTCGCTTCACCGCAACGGGTGGACACCGGGTCGGCGCCACCGGGCCCGCGGAGATCCTCGTCCGGGAGATGCACGCCGCCTTCGAACGGTGACGCCCCGAGTCCCATGTGCGGGACACCCCTTACGACTTGAGGCCGATGCGGCTCATGTGGCCGGAGAGTTCAATGGCGCCCATGCCGGGCGAAGTCGAATGCCCGCAGTGCCATCACACCTTCGAACCCGGTGCGGTCCGCCCGGTCGATCCCGGTGTGATCCGCTGGTTGACCGAAGAGCTGACCTGGTCGGGTCAGGAGCCCACCGAGCGCACGTACGCGAGCTATCTGTACTCGGCCGGCGACACCCCGGTGTCACGGCAGCGCGTCGTACAGGACCTCGCCCATCTGGGTGTGCCGGAAATACGGGACGCGGACGGGACCTGCTTCCTCGTCAGAAAGTGACTTGCCCCGCCGGTGGCCGGCCCGGGTAGGGTCGGGCGGTGCCCGAGTTGCAGCGGCTGCGCGCCGATCATGCCCCGGCGGTCCTGGCCTTCGAGTCGGCGAACCGCGCCTACTTCGCCGCCTCCGTCTCCGACCGCGGCGACGACTACTTCACGCACTTCGCGGAGCAGCACGAGGCCCTGCTGGCCGAGCAGGAGGCCGGTGTCTGCGCCTTTCATGTGCTCGTCGACGAGGACGGCTCGGTCCTCGGCAGGTTCAACCTGTTCGACCTCGTCGAGGGCCGCACCGCCGACCTCGGCTACCGGGTGGCTCAGCACGTCGCCGGGCACGGGGTGGCGACCGCGGCCGTCGAGGAACTGTGCCGACTGGCGGCGACGCGACACGGTCTGCGTACGCTCCGGGCGGCCACCTCGGACACGAACATCGCGTCTCGGAAGGTGCTGTCCAAGGCCGGGTTCGTCCCGGTCGGCCCCGCGCTGCCGGCCGAGATCGGCGGCAGGCAGGGCACTTGGTACGAGCGCACCCTCACCCCAGCAGACTGAGCAGCGCCGCCGCGGGCAACGGCCGGCGGGTGTGCCCGCGCGGCCCCGTCACCGGTGTCGCGGTCAGCAGTGAGTTCAGGACCGCCTCTTCCACGGCGTCCAGCACCGCGCCGAAGAGGACGTCGAGTCCGGCATCGGGCAGCGCCGCTGGTCCGGCGGGCGTGCCCAGGGGGCGGGTGCCGAACGCGAGGCCGTAGTCGCCGCTGCCGTGGCCGTACCCCGCACCGGCCCGGGCCAGCGCGTAGACGGCCCGGCGGGCCAGTCGGGTGAGCTGGCGAGCGTCCAGGGGTGCGTCGGTGGCGGCCACGATCATGCAGGAGCCGGTCTCCGGACCAGGATCGGATTCCTCGGTGGGGACGCCCACGTCGGCGGGAGTGACCGTACGGCCGCGTACCCGGAGTGTCCCGGCGAAGTTGGCCTGCACCAGCACCCCGAGCATCGCCTCCCGGCCCGCGAGCGGTACGCGTCGTGACGACGTGCCGATGCCTGCCTTGAAACCGAGCGCGGTCATCCCGGTGCCCGCGCCGACCGAGCCCTCGGCGACCGGCCCGGCGGACGCGGTGTCGAGTGCCGCGCGGACGTGTTCCTCGCGGACCGGACGCGAGCGGATGTCGGACAGGAGACCGTCGTTGCACTCCCCCACCACGGGGTTCACGCTCCGGGCCTCCGCCCCCTCGGGCCGTTCCAGCACCCAGCCGACCAGGGCGTCCGCGACCCGGAAGGCGGACAGCGTCGACGTGAGCAGCACCGGGGTTTCGAGCGCGCCGAGTTCGGCGATCTGCGTGGTGCCGAGGAGCTTGCCGTAGCCGTTGCCCGCGAACACCCCGGCGGGCAACGGATTCGCGGGTCCCACTCCCTCGGGCACGATCGCGGTGACACCGCTGTGCACGTGCGGCGGGCGGATCAGTGTGGTGTGTCCGACGCGGATGCCGGGCACGTCCGTGATCGCGTTGTGCGTCCCCGTGGGCAAGTCACCTGCACCGAGCCCGAGTTCACGGGCTCGGCGGGGCACGGCGGGCACGAGGGGAACGGGGCGGGGCGACTCGGGCATGGCCGGACACTACGACAGCCCCGGTCACGCCGGCGGACGGCGGACGCCCGCCTGCCGCCGCCCCAGGCTGCCGGTCAGCCGGCGGCGAGGAGTTCCAGGGTGTCGATCACCCGGTTGGAGAAGCCCCACTCGTTGTCGTACCAGGCGACGACCTTCACATGACGGCCGTCGACGCGGGTGAGGGCCGAGTCGAAGATCGACGAGGCCGGGTTCCCGGTGATGTCGGAGGACACGAGCGCGTCCTCGGAGTACTCCAGGACGCCTGCGAGGGGTCCCTCGGCCGCGGCGCGGTAGGCCGCCAGCACGTCTTCGCGGGTCACGTCGCGGGACACCGTGGTGTTGAGCTCGACGATCGAGCCCACCGGCACGGGTACCCGGATCGAGTCGCCCGACAGCTTGCCGTCGAGGTTCGGCAGGACGTGACCGATCGCCTTGGCGGCACCCGTCGTGGTCGGCACGATGTTGACCGCGGCGGCACGGGCGCGGCGGGCATCGCGGTGCGGGCCGTCCTGGAGGTTCTGCTCCTGCGTGTAGGCGTGCACCGTGGTCATGAAACCGTGCTCGATACCGGCGAGTTCATCCAGCACCGCGGCCAGTGGCGCCAGCGCGTTGGTCGTGCAGGACGCGTTGGAGACGATCGTGTGCGCGGCCGGGTCGTAGGCGTCGTTGTTGACCCCGAACGCGAGCGTGACGTCGGCGCCGTCCGAGGGCGCGCTGACGAGCACCTTGCGCGCGCCCGCGTCGAGGTGGACGCGAGCGGCCTTGGCGGACGTGAAACGACCCGTGGCCTCAAGGACGAGGTCGACATTCAGCTCGGCCCAGGGCAGGTCGGCCGGTTCGCGCTCGGCGAGCACCTTGATGCGTCGGCCGTCGACGACAAGGGTGTCCCCGTCGACGGAGACGGGGCGGCCGAGCCGTCCGGACGTCGTGTCGAAGGCGAGCAGCCGGGCCAGGGTGGCGGGCTCCGTCAGGTCGTTGACGGCGACGACTTCGAGCTTGCTGTCGCGTTCGAGCAGCGCGCGCAGCACGTTGCGTCCGATGCGGCCGAATCCATTGATTGCGATGCGAGTCATAAGTGATGTCCCTTCGGTTCCACTCCAGGCTCGCGCGCGGCAACCGTCGGTGACAGTGGCGTGATCGCCATGGTTCAAAAGGATTTCGCCAAGGCGGTCGCAGGGCGCGGGCTACTCCCCCTGGGCGAAGGTGCGCCGGTACTCGCTCGGTGTGGTGCCGAGCAGTCGGTGGAAGTGCAGCCGGAGGTTCGCGCCGGTGCCGAGGCCGACGTCGGCGGCGATCTGCTCGACGCTGCGCTCGGATCGTTCGAGCAGTTCGCGGGCCATGTCGATGCGGGCGCGCATGATCCACTGCATCGGCGTGTAGCCGGTCTCGTCGACGAAGCGCCGGGAGAACGTGCGGGGCGAGACCGCGGCCTGCCGGGCGAGTGTTTCCAGGGTGAGGGGTTCGCCGAGCCGGTGCAGCGCCCACTCGCGGGTGGCGGCGAACCGTTCGCCGAGCGGCTCGGGCACGCTGCGCGGCACGTACTGCGCCTGGCCTCCGCTGCGGTAGGGGGCCGCGACCAGGCGCCGGGCCGCATGGTTGGACGCGGCCACTCCGAGGTCGCCGCGCAGGATGTGCAGGCAGAGGTCGATGCCGGAGGCGGCGCCCGCCGAGGTCAGCATGCTGCCCTCGTCGACGAACAGGACGTTCTCGTCGACTTTGACGAGCGGGTACTTCGCCGCGAGGGCCCGCGTGTAGTGCCAGTGGGTCGTCGCCCGCTTGCCGTCGAGGAGTCCGGTGGCGGCGAGCGCGAAGGCCCCCGTGGAGATCGCGGCGAGCCGAGCGCCCCGGTCGTGGGCGGTGATCAGTGCGTCGAGGACGGCCTGCGGCGGGTCCTCGCGGTCCGGGAACCGATAGCCGGGGACGAAGACGATGTCGGCCCAGGCCAGCGCGTCGAGGCCGTCGGCGACGTGGTAGGACAGGCCGTCACCGCCGGTCACCAGACCGGGAGCCGCGCCGCACAGCCGCACCTCGTACGGCATGCTCGCCCGCGTCGTGAAGACCTGCGCGGGGATACCGACGTCGAGCGGCTTGGCGCCCCCGAGAACGAGGACGGCGACACGGCGGAGGCGGGCGGCTGACACGCCAACAGCGTACGCAGAGGTACGGCCACCCGGTCGCGAGGGCCCGGGAAGGACCAGGTCAGACCTTCCAGGACCGCAGCTGGTCGGCGACGGCCACGACCCCGACGCGGGTGTCGCGGATCTTGCGGACGAGCTCGGAGAGCGCGCCGTAGGGCGGGTCGATGGCCTCGTCGGACTGGCCCATGTACTGGGCGGCGACGAACGCGGCGTACAGGCTGTTGCGGTGCGGCAGCGGCTCCAGGCGCACGATGGTGTGCATGAGCGCGGCGGCCCGCCAGGCGGCGTCCGGATCGGCGGCGGCGAGGGTCGGCAGCTTGGTCTTGTGACGTGCTACGGCGGCCACGAGCGCGGAGTAGTCCGAGACCGACATGTCCTCGTCGGAGAGGGCGGCCTCCTGGACGTCGAGCAGCCAGGAGACGTCGATGTACAGGTGCATCAGGCGGCTGCGGCCCCGCCGCGCTCGGAGGGCGGCACTTCCTCGGGGAAGGCGTCGTCGAACTCGCCGCGCAGCCGCTCGGCCCACGCGGACGCGCCGGCGACGAACCGGCCGCGCTGCATCTCACGGACGCCGAGGTCGTGCAGGTACTGCTTCAGGCTCTTGCCCTCGGCCGCGGCGGCGGCGCGCACTCCGTCGAGTTCCTCTTCGGTGAAGGTCACGTTCAGTGATGGCATACGTTGATGGTACCTAGTTGGTGCCATCAGTGCGAGGGGCCTGCCCCGGGACCGGATCGCGGGGGTGGGCGCCTAGGCTGCGGGGATGATCTCTCGCGACTACCTCTTCGACATGTTCTCGCTGGACGGCCGGGTGGCCGTCGTGACGGGTGGCAGTTCCGGTATCGGCCGGGCTGTCGCCGGGGCGCTGGCGCGGGCGGGGGCCCGGGTTGTCGTGGTGGCCCGCAGGCAGGAGGAACTGGCCGCCACCGTCGACGAGTTGGTGGCGGAGGGGGGCCGGGCGGCCTGGGTGAGCGGGGATCTGGGGACGCGTGACGGGGTGCGTGCGGCGGCGGAGGCCGCGGCCGGGGCGTTCGGGGAGCCGGACATTCTCGTGAACAGCGCCGGGATCAACCTCCGACCGCCGATGGGTGAGTTGGGCGAGGACGTGTGGGACACCACGATGGCGGTGAACCTGGAGGCGCCCTACCTCCTGGGCCGGCGTTTCGGTCCCGGTATGGCCGAGCGGGGCTTCGGGCGGATCATCCACATCACCTCCCAGCAGGCGCATCGAGCGTTCGTGCAGAGCGGCGCCTACGGGGTGTCCAAGGGCGCGCTGGAGTCGCTGGCCCGGTCGCAGGCCGAGGCGTGGTCGCCCTACGGCGTCACCTGCAACACGCTGGTGCCGGGGTTCGTGATGACACCGCTCAACGCACGGCTGTCCAACGACCCGGAGAAGGTGGCGGCGCTGGCCGCGCGAACGATGGTCGGGCGCAACGGACTTGCCGAGGACTTCGCGGGCGCCGCGGTGTTCCTGGCGAGCCGTGCCTCCGCGTATGTCACCGGTCAGTCGGTCTTCGTCGACGGCGGGTTCTCGGTGCACTAGCCCAACACCCTTTGAACCTCGGCAAGTTGGCGCTTCTGTCACGAGGGTCATGGCACACTGCCGGCCGACGGGTCCCAGGAGGGGCGCAATGACAGCTGCCGGAATCAGCGGGGACGGCATGGACACCAGCAAGCCCCGATCGGCCCGCATGTACGACTGCTTCCTCGGCGGCAAGGACAACTCCCCCGTCGACCGGGAGGCCGCGGAAAAGGTCATCACCTTGTTCCCCGCTCAGACAAATGGCACGGGTGAACCGTGATTTCATGCACCGGGCATCCCGGCTGCCGGCAGGTCGGGGAATCCGTCAGTTCCTCGACATCGGTACCGGAATACCCACCCGCCCGAACCTCCACCAGGTCGTCCAGGCCATCGATCCCGGCGCCCGCGTGGTGTACGCGGACAACGACCCGATCGTGCTGAGGCATGCCGAGGCGCTTCTTCACAGCACGTCCGAGGGAAGCACGACGTACATCCAGGCCGATGTGAGAGAGCCGGGGAAGATCCTCGCGGCGGCGAGGGAGGTACTGGACTTCTAGCAGCCCGTCGCACTGTCCCTGGTGGCCCTGCTGCACCTGGTGGCCGACGAGGACCATCCCCATCGCATCGTCGCCGAACTGCTCGCGGCACTGCCACCCGGCAGCCACCTCACCCTTTCCCACGCGACCGGCGACTTCGATCCCGAGACATGGGAACGGGTCGTCGAGGTCTACCGCAAGGGCGGCACACCCGCGCAAGTACGGTCGCGCGCCGAATTCACCGCGTTCTTCACGGGACTTGAGCTGGTCGACCCCGGCATGGAGCTTGCGGCACGCCGGCATCCCGGACTCGGGGAGCGGCAGGGCGAGCGCGAACAGAGACCGTTGTACGTCGCAGTCGCCCGCACAGTGTGACGGACCGAGCGCGGTGATCTCCTCGATCACCGCCCTCTGTGTGGAGAGCCCGTCATCCAGGCGGCGATCTGCGCGCGCGACGACAGGCCGAGTTTGTCGAGGATGCGCCGCACGTGATCTTCGGCGGTGCGGGTCGAGATGACGAGGAACACGGCGATCTCTTTGTTGGTGTGTCCCTTGGCGACGAGTTCGGCCACTTCCCATTCACATTTCGACAACACCGCGTGCTCCTCGGAGCGGGCCCGGTCCGCGTCGTCGGCCGGGCCCTGCTCCACGACCACGTCGACCGCCTCTTCCAGGGACAACCGGGCGCCGCGGGCGGCCAGTTCGTCGAAGCGGTGGTCGCCGAGCAGGGTCCGTACGTCGTCCGCGCACCGGGTGCGCAGGGTGTCGAGGACCGGGAGGGCGAAGACCCGGTGGGAGCTGGTCGCGCCGAGCACGAGGGCGGCGTCGGCGGGGCGGCCGTTGGCGGCGAGGACCGGTGCGCCCAGTTGCAGCCACCAGCCCGTCCCGAATTGGTCGTCGAGGCGCCGGGTCAGGGTCACGCCCGCAGTGGGCGCGGCCAGCGCGCCCTGGGCGTCCCCGTCGTGGAGGCGGGCGTGGGCCTGGGCCCAATGGACCGCCGAGGTGCCCCAGTTGTCGCCCTGCCCGCCGAAGGTGCGGGTGAACTCATCGGTGTAGCACAGGCCTTGTGCCGTGCCCCCGTTCCAGATGCAGGCCGGGGACAGGTTCCACAGGGTTTTCGAGGTGCCCATCAGGTCGTCGGAGGCACGGAACTCCCCCAGCGCGTTCTCGAACAGGGCCCGCACGCCGCCGAGATCACCGCGATGGGTGGCGAACACGCCGCAGGCGCCTGCCGCTTCCGATCCCGACCCCGGTGCGGAGCGGAGCGGGGCACCTTCCGAGCGCTTCCCCAGGATCTGGACCGTCATGACATGGGTCGACGGCACACCGCTGGACCACAGCTCCATCACCCGCGGCGACCACGCGGCCGACACGCCGGCGTCCTTCCTCAAGGCGCTGCACACGGAGGCACCCGCCCACGCGCCGGTCGACTCGGCCTTCGGCACTCACCCCAGGAAGTGCGCCGACGGTTTCGAGCACCTCCTGGCGTCCGTGGACCTGGGCCGCTTCGCCGAGGACGACATCCGGGCCGTGTGGGACGACGCGGTGGAGGCTCCCGAGTGGGAGGGCCCGCGGATGTGGGTGCACGGTGACCTGCATCCCGCGAACGTAGTCGTCGCCGAGGGCACATTGGCGGGCATCGTCGATTTTCGGCGCGTTGCCCGGGCCACGGTGCGCCGGCGCGGGGAATCAATCGTGGCCGCCGGACGCTCTGGCCTGCGTGAAGAAGATAGGTTTCCTTTCGTTCGGCCACTGGTCGCCGAGTCCGCATTCCAAGACCCGGTCCGCCGCCGACTTCCTGCACCAGTCCATCGACCTGGCGGTCGCCGCCGAGGAACTGGGCGTGGATGGCGCGTACTTCCGCGTGCACCACTTCGCGCAGCAGGCGGGCAGCCCGTTCCCGCTGCTCTCGGCCATCGGCGCGCGGACCTCGAAGATCGAGATCGGCACCGGCGTGATCGACATGCGCTACGAGAACCCGCTGTACATGGCCGAGAACGCGGGCGCGGCCGACCTCATCTCCGGGGGCCGACTGCAGCTCGGCATCAGCCGTGGCTCACCGGAACAGGTGATCGACGGCTGGCGCTACTTCGGGTACGCGCCCGCCGAGGGCGAGACCGGCGCGGACATGGCCCGCCAGCACGCCGAGGCTTTCCTGAAGGTGATCGAGGGCCAGGGTTTCGCGCGGCCGAACCCGCGGCCGATGTTTCCCAACCCGCCGGGGCTGCTGCGCGTCGAGCCGTACTCCGAGGGGCTGCGTGAACGGATCTGGTGGGGCTCCAGCTCGAACGCGACCGCCGTCTGGGCCGCGGAGCTGGGGATGAACCTGCAGAGTTCCACGCTGAAGGACGACGAGACGGGCGAGCCGCTGCACGTCCAGCAGCGCAAGCAGATCGAGGCGTACCGCGAGGCGTACAAGGAGGCGGGGCACTCACGAGAACCGCGGGTGTCGGTCAGCCGGAGCATCTTCGCCCTGACCGACGACATGGACCGGGCCTACTTCGGCCACGACCGCAACTCGCGGGACCAGGTCGGCATGATCGACGACACGACCCGGGCGATCTTCGGACGCTCGTACGCCGCCGAGCCGGACCTGCTGGTCAAGCAGCTGAAGGAGGACGAGGCCATCCAGGCCGCGGACACCCTCCTGCTGACCGTCCCGAACCAGCTCGGGGTCGACTACAACGCCCATGTGCTGGAGAGCATCCTGACCCATGTGGCACCGGAGCTCGGCTGGCGCTGAGTGTTCTGGCGCCCTGCGTGCGGGGACGCTGTTGTCGGCGAGAGTCTGCGTTCAACGCCCTTGTCCCGTCGGCCGGAGCCGGTCACATCACGTCGTCGAGCCAGTCGAAGAGCAACTCGTTGCGGTGCCGCGGCGCCTGGACCGCGTCGTGGTCGCCGGCGCCGTCGTCGTCGGTGAAGGTGACCAGGTCCTTGGGGCAGGTGAGCAGGTCGTACAGCGGCTTGCTCTGGCCCGTGGCCAGCCGGTCGTTCTCGTAGTCGGTGACCAGCGCGGGGCACCGTATGCGGGCGGCCACGTCGGAGTTCTGGAACTTCCGCAGCGTCTCGCGGAGCCCCCGCACATCCATCGGCGGGCGCCCGGCCAGCGCGTCCACGTGGAATCCGGGCCGAAGAGTTCGGCCCGTTTGGCGAGAGTGAAGCGGTCCACGGCCGCCAGACCGGGCACCACCTGTTCGCGCCACACGGCGTTGACCTCGTCCCGGGTGGATCCGGCCGCGAAGACCTCGCCGATCCTCGGCTCCCAGACGGACCAAACGTCGACGCTGCCCGGGTCCATGCGGACCGCGGCCAGCCGGTGTTCGAACGCGGCGGTCCGGGTGACCGATTCCCCGCAGAGGCTCCAGCCGACCAGCACGATCCGGTCGCGGTCCACCACCGGAGTGACGACCTTCTCCCAGTCGGGACGCAGCGGCACGTTCCGCTCGAAGAGCACCGCGGCCTGGCCGGGGCCTTCGAAGATCAGCGCGTGGTAGCCGCGTTCCAGGGCGGCGGCCGCGCCGGACGCGTACAACTCGACGCTCTGGGCGTCGCTGCCGTTGTTGAGGATCACGGTGGGCCGTGGCCGCGCCGAACGGTCCGCCCGCAGCAGGCAGCCGGGCATCGTGGTGCCCCGGTAGGCGATGGCCACCCGTTCGATCGGCGGGTAGAAGAGGGCGGCGGCACGCTCCCAGCAACGCCGCGTCCCCGCGAAGACGGCCTTCTCGGCACTGGGCGTCGCCGTTTCCTGGCGGCGGTACGGGCTGCCGGTGCGCGGAACTCGTCGACGAAATGCTGGTAGCCGGCCCCGGCGGCGTTGATCCGGTCCACGGTGGCCGGCACCTCGCCGGCCACCGCACCGCCGTAGCCGCAGACACCGAGCAGCAACTGGGTCTGAAGGTTCAGGTCGTCGGACGTGAAGAATCGGACTCCGGCGACCGGGGTCGCACCCGTCGCGGTGCCCGCCAGCAGACTTCGGCGCCCGATACGGCCCGGCGATGCGGAATGTGGGTACGTGGCCTCGGCCTTCCGTGGGAAGCGGCCGGCCTTCCGAGACTCGCCGTCGCCGGGTACGGGTACCACCAATCACGGGTGGAGATCGGTTCCGGGGAAGTGGTCGAACCGGTCGAGCACTCCCCCGTCGGGCACCGGCAGGAGCAGTACTCACACCGCCGTTACGGCGGGCTCGTCGGCCTCTGCCAGCAGATCCGCCAAAGCCTCCCGCGCCCGCGCCACGCGGGAGCGGACCGTGCCGATCGGGCAGTCGCTCGCCTCGGCGGCTTCCGCGTACGGCAGGCCGAGCATCTGGGTGAGGACGAAGGCCTCGCGGCGTTCGTCCGGCAGCGAGGCCAGGAGGTCGAGGAGCACGACGCCGTCGTCGAAGCCGGGCAGGTCGATCGGCTGGGCCAGTTCGATGGCGAGCCGCCAGTCCGGTACGTCGGACAGGCGGGGTCTGGCGGCGGCGTACCGGTAGCTGTCGATGACGGCCCGGCGGGCGATCGACAGCAGCCAGGAGCGAGCCGAGGAACGCCCCTCGAAGCGGTGCAGGCTGCCGAGCGCGCGCAGGAACGTGTCCTGTACGAGGTCGTCGGCGGCCTGCGGATCGCCGCAGAGATGAACGACGTACCGCTGGACGTCTCGTTGCAAGGCCCGGACGAAGTGCTCGACCGCGTCCGCGTCCCCGTGGCGGGCGGCGAGCGCCCACGCCGTTGTCGACTCGTCGAGAGATGCCGGGTTCTTGTGGCCTTTGCCGCGCGGGGCGGGCAGGGCAGGAGTGATCACCTGGTGTCCTTCTCGGTCATCCGTGATCCGGACCTGGGTACGCGGAAACGCGGGCAGTCCGGCGAGTGGGGAGAAACGGCCCTACGGCGCGCTTGCGCGGACGTACGGCCGAGGCCGGAGGCACGCCGTAGCGGGCGGCCTCGGGGTACCGGCTGTCTCAGACGACAGCGGTCCGCGCGGGCGGGCCCCGGGAGGTGATCGAGTGGACGAGGAGGAGGGAGTGCGACGCCCGGTCGGAGTGGAGGCGACGCCTGCGCAGGCGCGGGCGGCACATCGGCGCGGGCAGTGCCAGCAGCAGCCGTAGCGGAGCCGCCAGCCGGGCGACGAGGATGCGCAGGATCCGGAACACGGCCTTCTCGCCGTGGGCCAGCCAGAGCCCGCAGAGCAGGGCGGCGAGCAGGTGGGCGACGAGCATGCCGGTCGAGGGCGTGTCACCGGCCGGCGATGCCGTCATGTCCATGGAACCCGGCCGCATCGAGCCCATGGTCATGTCCGTGTTCGCGGAGGCAGGTTCACCGGACGCCGAACGGGCGAGCGAGAACGCCGAGTGCAGCACCGTCTGGGAGGCGACCACGACCGTCACGATCAGCGGGAGGCCACGCTCACGGCCCGCCAGACACCAGCCCGCTGCGCCCGTGACGACCAGTCCGGCGAACAGCGTCCACGCGGGCAAGTGGTCCCCGGACATCATGACGTGTCCCAGGGAGGCGAGCACCACGCAGACGGCCGCGAACACCGCGGCCCGCATCGCGCGCGAACACCACCCTGGTCTCATGACGCCTCATCCTGGCACCAGGAAATCGCATGTCAGGTGCGGGTAGGCAAACCCACAGCGCACCACACTCAACCCACAGCATGTGACCCGGGCCACACCGAAAGCCCGGAACTCAACGGGAATCCCGTCCGACTTCTGTCGGAGAGGGAGGTTCAGCGCGCGGCGGGCTCGGTCGCCGCCGTCTCGTCGCAGGCGAGCGGCTGGGCGTCGTAGGTGACGCGGATGACGCCGTCGGCGTGCCGCTCGGCGCTCGCCCGTACGCCGAAGACGTCCCCGAGGATGCCCGGGGTCAGTACCTCCAGGACGGGCCAGGCGGCCACCACCGCTCCCTCGTGCAGGACGGCGAGACGGTCGCAGAGGCGGGCGGCCGGGTCGAGGTCGTGCAGGACCGCGAGTGTGGTGATGCCGGTGGCGCGGATCAGGTCACGGAGCTCGAGCCTGGCGCGGATGTCGAGGTGGTTGGTGAGTTCGTCCAGGACGAGGAGTTGGACGCTCTGCGCCAACGCCCTTGCGAGCAGGACGCGTTGGCGTTCGCCGCCGGACAGGGAGGCGTAGTCGCGGTCCGCGTACGGTCGTACGCCGCAGTGGTCGATGGCTTCCTGTACGGCTCTGTGGTCCGCGGTGCCGTCGCGTCCCAGCAGGCCGTGGTGCGGGGCGCGGCCGAGGGCGACGATCTCCGTCACGGCCAGGCCGGTGGTGTTGCCGGTGGCGTCCTGGAGGACCGCGGCGGTGCGGCGGCCCACGGCGCGGGCGGACAGCGTCCATACGTCGTCCTCGCCGACCCTGATGACGCCGTCCACCGGGCGGAGCGAGCGGTGGACGGCGCGCAACAGGGTGGATCTACCACTGCCGTTGGGACCGACCAGGCCGACGATGTCGCCCTGGCGGGCCTCAAGGTTCACGCCGTGCAGGATCGGGCTGCGGTCCAGGGCGATGTGGAGCCGGTCGACGGTGAGTTTCATGGGGCTCCCTTCAGTCCAGACCTTTGTTGTGGCGCAGCAGCCACAGGAAGAAGGGGGCACCGAGGAGGACGGTCAGGATGCCCAGCGGCAGTTCGTTGGGCCGGTTGAGGGTGCGGAAGAGCAGGTCGACGAAGCCGATGCTGCCGGCGACGGCGACGACTGTTCCGGTCAACAGCGCGCCGAGTACCAGGAGTACGGCGCGCAGCCGGTTGACGTCGACACCGAGCGCGGTGGCGGACTCGTCGCCGACGGGACGTTGAGCCACCGGCCGAAGAGCGTCAGAAGTGCGGTGGTGACAAGCACGACCACGGTGACCGTGGCGAGTTGGTCCAACTGGGCACGACCAGAGCCTGCCGTTCGGGGAGGGTCGCTTCCGGGTGCCACAGGCCGATGAGCAGGCAGGTCCGCGGCCGGTTTCCGGCATTGCGCGCCTCGCGCTCGAAGGAGTGGCCGAAGAGCAGGCAGTGGCCTTCCCGCCAGGTACGGGTCTGGCCTGTCACGGTGATGTCGCGTCCGTCCGGGATGGTGTCCACGGCGAACTCTTTGAGCACCTTGTACGCGGTGGGGACGACGGTGGCCGACTCTTCGACCAGATTTCCGTTCCGGTACAGGTACAGGTACAGAGCCTGTCAGTTCTCCTGCCGGGTCAGGTGGTGCTCGTAGCCGGAGAACGCTTCACGTCTGGCACTCCGGGCGGTGTTCAGTTCTTCCCTGACGGCCGGGTGGGCCGATTCCGGCGCTTCGACCACCGGTAGCAGTTCGGGATGGGCGCACGGGTCGTGCCACGGGGTGGCGGACAGTCCCGGCAGGATCCACTTGGCGCCCTTCTGGAGCGCGTGCCGTGGCCCGCCTCCGCCGGACTCCGGCTTCCGCTCGACGCGGGTGATCGCGTCCGTGCCGTGCACGGCTCTGATCGCCGCGAAGGCGTCCTCCGTCTCTGGCGTCACACGGACCTCCTGACTGGTGTAGCGACCGGGCGCGGAGCCGAGCCGTCGCACCAGCAGTCGGGAGCCGGAGTGGGTGAGTTCCCGAGAATCTCCGGCAACTCGGCTTCAGCAGGAGGGAGTTGGATCTTGGTGGAGGGCCGACGCCCACCAGGAGGCGCCGGCCCCCACGTCACACGGCCTGAGCGGCCTCGGTCTCGGCTTCGCGCAGCAGGCGTTCCAGGGTGGTCCTTGCCCGGGCCACCCTGGAGCGGATCGTGCCGACGGGGCAGCCGATGAAGCGTGCCGCCTCGTCGTACGGCAGACCGACGATCCGGGTCAGCACGAACGCCTCACGGCGCTCGTCGGGCAGCGTCTCCAGCAGGTCGAGGAGCGCGATGCCGTCCTCGAAGCCCGGCAGGCCGCAGGGCTGGTCGCGTTCCAGGGCCAGTTGCCAGTCGTGCGCGTCGGCGAGGCGCGGTCGGACCGCGGCCCGGCGGAAACTGTCGGCCACCGCACGGCGGGCGATGGACAGCAGCCAGGTGCGGGCCGAGGCACGTCCCTCGAAGCCGGGCAGGCTGTCGAGGGCCCGCACGAACGTGTCCTGGGTCAGGTCGTGCGCGGTCTGGGGGTCGCCGCTGAGATGGGCGACGTAACGCAGTACGTCACCGTGGAGCGCACGGACGAAGTGCTCGGTCGCGTGGGGATCGCCGTTTCGGGCGGCCAGGGCCCAGGCGGTGACGGAGGCGTCCGCCGCGGCACGATCGGCCCGGCGGGGAGCGGGCAGCACAGAAGTGATCACGTGGTGTCCTTCTCGGGTCGTCCGGGGCCGACGCCCCGCGGTGGGGGCACGGCTCTCCGGCACATGGGGTGCGGCCGTACGCGATGGGTACGGCGATGCCCGGGGCCCGGCGCGCGCTCGTCGGCCCGCGCGAACCGGCGTGCGGCGCTGGGCAGATCCGGGTCGGAACGCGGTACGACGAAGTGCGGGAGAGCCCCTGGTGGATCCGGCTGTCTCAGGCGACAGCGAGGCCCGTGGGCGGTCCCCGGGAGGTGAGGGAGTAGCAGAGAAGGAAGCGGGCCAGGGACGAGCGGTACGCGTGGGTACGACGCCTGCGCGCGGACGGGCGACGGGCCGGTACCGGCAGCGCCAGCAGCATCCGCAGGGGTTCGGCCAGCCGTGCCGCCGCCGCCCGCAGGACGCGGAAGACGGCGCGTTCGCCGTACGCGAGCCACAACCCGCACAGGACGGCGGCAAGGAGGTGGGCGGCGAGCATGCCGAACGAGGCACTGCCCGTCATGGTGTGCGCGTGCCCCACGCCGGCCGAGCCGCGCGCCATGCGTGCCATGCCACTCATGTCCATGGCATCCATGGACATGAGTGGCATGGAGTCCGAGGAACCCATGGCCGTACCGCCCATGTCGGCCGACGCGGTACTGCTCCCGCGCATCAGGTTCTGGCCCAGGGAGAACGTCTCGTGGAGCACCGTCTGGGCGGCGACCACGACCGCGACGATCAGCCCGAGCCCGCGTTCACGGCCGGCCAGGAACCAGCCTGCCCCGCCGGTCGCGGCGGCGCCGGCGCCCATGGTCCACCAGGGGACGGGAGCGCCGGACATCATCACGTGACCGAGGGCGGCCAGCAGCACGCAGACGGCGGCGAACACACCCGTCCGCAGCGTGCGGCACCACCCTCCGACAGTCATAGCGCGCCCATCTTTGCACCCGACGTCCGATCGTCATCAGGGGGTACGGGCGCACACCGGGGCTTCGACTCACCACGCATGCAGTGACTCATGTCACATGACAACACCGGGAACTCGATGGCGGTTCGGGACGACCACTGGAGCGAGAGGGTGCCGGGACGCACGACCACGGCGAGCACCGTGACCCGCCCGCTGCGCCGGAACCCGAAGGCGAACGGCACGAGATCGCCGGAACGCCGTCGGGCACGACCACTTCGGTCTAAGGCCCTCCACCTGCCCCTTGACACCCTGCCCGGCGTGGCCATGAACTCCCGCACTGAGGGCTGGAGTTCGTCTCCGGCTGGGCGGCGGGCGTACGAGGTGATCTCCTCGATCACCGCGCTCGCCCCGGGGGAGTCGGTCACGCGGGGACGGGGTCCGGCTCCTTTGACTGGGTGGAGTCCGGACGCACGGGCTGGAGGAGGCGTTCGGCGAGTGGGGCGAAGATCAGGCCGAGGGCCGTCCAGAGGATGAGCTGCGCGGCGACGGAGTAGAAGCGGAAGTTGAAGAGCACGTCGGCCGGGAAGCCCGGGTAGACAATGGTGCCCTTCGAGTCCTTGAGCGGCTGCGGCGTCTCGGTGGCCAGGTTGCCGAAGTTGGCCTTGTTGTACGAGAGATGGCCGAGCTGCGGCAGAAGCAGCATGACGATCCCGATCGCGACGACGAACGCGGCACCGGCGAGGAGGGTGGCGTTCCAGTTGCCGAAGCGGGCCTGGAGCCGCTTGCCGAGATAGACCGCGCCCGCGAGGAAGGCGACGGAGCACACGATCATGATCAGGTACAGGGCGCTGCGCTGCTGGATGGTCTCCTCGTGACCGATCGCGGGCGGGTTGGCCGGGTACTTCAGGAACGGCACCAGGTACATGCCGAGGAAGCCGCCGCCAGCGACGAGAAGTGCCAGGTTGCGCGCCCGCAGACCGCCGGTGCGGCCGAGGCAGACGGTGTAGGCGACGGCGAACAGCGCGCCCATCGCCATACCGAAGAAGACCATGCCGACGCCGATGCCCACATTGGCCTGGACGGTCCGGCTGAACAGGTCGGGGTCGGCGGCCTCGACGGGCATGCCCGCCGCCTTGTCCAGGGCACTCTGAGCGACGTCACGGCCGTTCTCGTAGTCGATGGCCTTCGCGATCTGCGGTTCGGCGAATATCCTCGCGAACACGAACGCGAGCAGGCCCGCTACTGCGCCGGCGAGGACGCCGCGCAGTATGAGCTTCTTTTCCATGTCGAGTTGTCCGTACGTCCAGGTGCCGGCGGAGGGTCAGTGGCAGGGGAAGCCGAGGAAGTGGCGGGCGTCATGGACGAACTCGTGGACGTGCGTGTCGTTTCCGAACACCGACACGGCGCCCTGGTCGACACCGATGAAGTAGTAGACGGCCAGCGCGATCAGCGCGGTGCCGACCAGCCAGACGATCGACTTCGAGATCGGCAGGACGACCGGCGTGGACACCGGACGGGATGTGGAAATGCTGCTCAAGGTGAGCCCTCCTTCGGGATCGTGCGTCCCTTGCGTGTACGGGCGAGTGACGGTTCAGTGTCTGACTCGCCCACCACCTCCGGTGGCGGGCTCACAGTGGCGCGACCGTGCTGGAATTCCACCAGCTTCCTTATGCCATCACTACAGGGGGAGCGTACGGCGCGGCTCTCCGGACCGTCAATCAGGCCCGTGCCGGGATGAGCCGACTGCGGGCGTCACACGGGTGGCGCAACCGCGTGGCGGCGCGGGCGGCAGGCGCTTACTACTGGACAGGATCAGCTGGTTCATCGCGCTTCGGGGGGCGATAGCAGCATCACCCTCTTCATGGAGCCGAGCATGACCACCCGCTCTTTCCCGCCCAGCCCGGACCGACCCGACATATCTCACGACAGCGGGGCCCACCCGCTCGCGCTGCACAGCCTGGTGCATGCCGCCGTCACCGACCGGCCGTTGGAAGAGGTCCTCCAGCTCATCACGTTGCTGGAGCAGTCGCCGAAGTACGCGCAGGCCACCGTCGACGCCCTGCGGGCGATCGGTGTGGACCGGTCCGTGGAGGACGTGACGCGCCTGGTGACCCTGCTGACACAGCCACCACGCCACCCCGACTCCGCCGACGAGACGATCCGCGCGGCGGCCGAGTCCCGGTCCGTGGAGGACGTCACCCGGCTGATGGCCCTGCTGCACCGGGCTCCGCTGGAGCCGCACTGCGGCGAGGAGGCGGTACGCGCCGCGGCCGGCCGCCCCGTCGAGGAACTCGCCCAGTTGATCGGCCGTCTGGCCGAGGAACAGGACACACCCGTCCTGGCCTCGGGAGCGGCGGCGATTCCGTCCACGGCTCCGGCCGGTACCGGTCCGGAGGAAACCGTACGAGCGTCGGCGGACACGCGCGAGCCGGAGCAGCCGGGCGATCGTCCGGCTAGCCGACGCCGTCCACGGCCTCCGGGTACGACACCGCGGCGGGCCGAACTCCCGCTCTGGCCCCGGCTGTTCGCGGCAGCGGCGCTCGTCCTGTGCGGGCTGTCCTACTTCCCGCTGCACCGGGACGGGGCCTCCGGTGCCGCCTACGGTTTCGCGCTCGGGGTCTCGATCCTGTGCGTCCTGCTGGCACCGGCGCTGGTTCTCCACGGCGGGCTGCCCGTGCTGGCCGTGTCCATGGTGGTGCCGGCCGCGTTGGCTGCGATCCAGCTGTTCGACGGACGGTTCCATTCCACGCGGCTGTCCCAGGTGCTGCGGATCACTGCCGCGCCGCCCTGGTTGGCGGGGCTGATCGCCGCCCTCGCCGCGTTGACCGCACTCACGGCCCTGCTCGCGCTGCTCGCCTCACGGAGGTTCAGCAGGCAACTTGCCCTTCCCGACCGTCCCGACGACCTGGCGCCGGTCGTGGCGAACCGGACACCTCAGTAGGGTCGCGCCGTCGTACGGCAGCCTCGGCCCGGCCGGAGCGGAGGCTCAAGGAGCGGTGGCGTCAGGGCTGTTGACTGCGCCGCCGCTCGCGGACGGCACCGTCGACGCCGAGGTCTCGGGGCCGGCACCGTCGCTTTGACCGGCGCCGGCGCTGGTGCCGGAGCTCGTGTCCGGCTCCGCGCTCGCGGACGGCGAGGCCGTACCGCCCGTACGTGACCCCGCGCCGCTGGACGCGAGCGGTGTGGGTGTCACGCTGTGTGCGGGTGCGGACGTCCCGGCCGAACCGCCGCCCATCGAGGTGCCCCTGCCCGATTCGCCCCGCACCGCGGCGGCTATCGGCTTGCCCATGATCAGCTCGCCCGCGGTGACAGTGACCATGGCCAGGGCGAACACCAGGCCTGTCGCAAGCGCGTACCTCTTCCAGCCGACGGACTTCCAGAAGGAGCCGGTTCGGTACGTGGTCACCGACTCGTCCTCGGAGGGGGTGGTGGGCGAGATCCGATCACCGGCCGCGGTGTCGTCGGGTAACGCGAACGCCGCCCGGGCGTCGGCGCGTTGGAACGCGCGCTCCTCACTCGGCGTCAGTGCCATCGCCACCGAGGGCACCCGCCGGCGGATCCCCTCGCCCGTCCGTCGGAACGCGTGCTGGAAGACCGCCGCGCCGGTGGTCGCGCTGGTGCTGACCACGGCGGCACCGATGATCGTCCCGGTCACCCCCAGCAAGGACGCCAGCACCGCGCCCACCACGGTGGCGAGCGCACTCGCCACCACCTGTACCGCGGTCAGATCGAGGACCTTGCGTTTCGGCGCCGGCTTGATCTCTTCTCGCTTCTTCACTTCATTCTTCTGACTCTCCATCGGAGACGACTGCCCGGTGGACCGCGTTTCACTGCGACTCGCGCCAACAGGATTTCAATCACGCAGAAGTTGAGCCATGGGCCTTCAGTGTCTCGGTGAAGGGAGTGACCGGACGTTCCGGGGATTCGCCGTCCACGCTGATGTCGACCGCCTCGTTGTAGAAGGCCAGCAGGTCCTTGACGGCGCCCACCGCGGGCAGCGGTTCCGGATAGCTCCAGACGATGTTCGGCGGGACACCCGGACCGTCGGCCTCGCTCCGCCACGACCAGTAGGTGGCCGTCCCCTTGTAGGGGCACCCGGTGCTGTGGTCGGTCGGTTCGAAGAGGTCCAGGCGGACGTCCTCGCGTGGGATGTAGTACCGGGTCGGCAGGCCGGTCTCGAAGAGGAGGACCGGACGGTGGGTGTCGGCGACGACCGTGCCGTCGATCTCGACCCGGACGTGACGGCTGCTGGGGAGGGCGTCCACCCGTTTGTGCGGGTCGCGGGGGTGGATGAAGATCTCTTCCTCCTCCTCGTACCAGTGGTCGAGGCCTCGTCCGACCCGCCGGAACCATTCGAAGGCGATGTGCCCGGCCAGGTCCTCCGCGGGGAAGGTCCAGGCCGCGTTCTCCACCAGCCGGCCGTCGACTTCGAGGTCGTAGAAGACGCGTGATCCGGTGTGTGTGCCGGTCGGGGGGTTCTTCGCGGGGCGGAGCAGGTCCTCGCGGACCTCGTGGTGCGGGAAGGCGTAGAGCGGTACCGGGACTCCCGGCTCCCAGACGAGGACGGGGTGCCTGCTGTCCACGACGGTGGCATCGCCCTTGAGGCCGCGGACCCAGCGCCGGCTCGGTTCCCACAACAGCCCCTCGGGTGTGGTCCTGACATCTCGCGCGGTGGGGAACGTGCTCATGACCGTCTCTCCTTCGGCTGAGGCGTGCGGCGATCCGGACACAAAGCTGTCACACGCGGGCCGGAATCTCCCGCCGGGCGGCCGGGGTTGGCACTGGTACGACCCCGTTTCGAGGCCGGGCCTCGTGCGACGAAGGAGCGATCGTGACCGTTGACCTCACTGCGACGGATCTGCAGGCCTTCACACAGGAATGGCTGGAGTGGTACCGCGGTCAGGAGGATCGGCTCGCCGCCCCGCACGGATTCCTGGCGATCACCGGACTGCACTGGCTCGACGACCGGCCGCAGCGGTTCCCGGACGCGCCGGGTGCCTGGTGGACCGATGCAGAAGGGGTCGCCGTAGCCCTCGGCGAGGGTGAGGAACTCGTCGTGGGCGACACACCCGTACGGGGTGAGCACCGCTTCGGCGTGCTGCCCGAGCGGGGCGGTGTCGACGCGGTCTGGGGCGACGCCGTGATCGAGGTGGCCAGGCGCGGCGGGCACGACATCGTGCGACCCCGGCACCCGGACGCGCCGCTGCGCACCGCCTTCGCCGGTACCCCCGCCTACGCGCCGGATCCCCGCTGGGTGGTGCGGGGACGGTACACGGCCTTCGAGACGCCGCGCCCGACGACCGTCGGCGCGGCGGTCGAGGGTCTGGAACATGTCTACGACGCGCCGGGCCGGGTCGATTTCGAGCTGGACGGGCACCCGCTGGCGCTGACCGCGTTCCCCGGACATGGACCGGGCGGGCTGCTGGTCCTCTTCACGGACGCCACCTCCGGGATGACCACCTACGCTGCCAACCGGGCGCTCGCGCTCGCCCCGCCCGGCGCCGACGGCACGGTCGTCCTGGACTTCAACCGCTCGACCAATCTCCCCTGCGCCTATACGGACCTGGCCACCTGCCCCCTGCCACCGGCGGAGAACCGCCTGCCGGTGGCCATCGAGGCGGGGCAGAAGATTCCGCGTGAGCGGGGTGG
This sequence comes from Streptomyces sp. NPDC050549, assembly GCF_040655035.1. Classification (NCBI taxonomy): domain Bacteria; kingdom Bacillati; phylum Actinomycetota; class Actinomycetes; order Kitasatosporales; family Streptomycetaceae; genus Streptomyces; species Streptomyces sp. NPDC050549. The sequence continues at coordinate 94,135 of NZ_JBFAJD010000006.1, read as the reverse complement.
GATCTGAGGCCCGGCTCCACAACCAAGCGCGCCTCTCAGTCGTCCCCATGAGTGGCGCGCCCGTTTTGTGCGGTCGCGACCCCCCACCGATCACGCGCGCCGACCACGCGCGGGAATGAGGTCGCATGCTCCGAATTCACTTCACCTCGCGGGATCTGCAGAGTGTCCGCGTCGCCCGCCAGCCCCATGCGCTGTGGGAACTCGTGTGTGGTGTCTGCCGGTTGGACAGCCGTCAGGGGGCGCTCGAATTCGGGCACTGGCGCCGTTCGGTGCGGGAGCGGCTGGCCAGGGACCAGCGGGCCGGGCGGGCCCTGTCGCCGTTGCAGACACTGATTCCTCCGGTGGGCTACATCCCCGACTTCCTCACGCCGTCCGTGACGGGCGGCGGTCTGGCCGGTGGTCTCGACGAGGTACGGGCCACCTCCCGCACCCGGCTGACCCGTGAGCTCTCCCGGCTCGCCGAGTCACGTCCGCTGCCGTCGTGGGTCTCCACCCTCGACCGGCCGGGGACCAAGGCTCTGGGGGCGTTGACACGGGCCCTGGAACTGTCCTGCGGGACCCTGCTCGAACCGTACTGGCCCCGCGTCCAGGCCGCCGTCGGCGACGATGTCGAACTGCGCTCCCGCGCGCTCCTCGACGGCGGCACCTCCGCCCTTCTCAACAGCCTGCGCCCGCACGCTCGTTGGCACGCTCCGGTGCTGGAGGTGGACTATCCCGTCGACCGCGAACTGCACCTGGAGGGGCGGGGTCTGCTGCTCGTCCCGTCCTACTTCTGCTGGCGCAGGCCCACCGCTCTCGCGGACCCCACGCTCGGGCCGGTGCTCGTCTACCCGGTCGCCAAACAGCCCCTGGAGATCGTCCGCGCGAGCGACGGCGGGCTGGAACGGCTGCTCGGCCGTACCCGGACGGTCGTACTGACACATCTGGCCGGCCATGGCGCGCGGACGACGTCCGAGGTGGCCTCGGCGGCCAACATCGCGTTGCCCAGCGCCAGTTACCAGCTCAGTGTGCTGCGCGACGGCGGTCTCGTCACCAGTCACCGGGACGGCCAGTTCGTACGGCACTCGGCGACGCCCCTCGGCCTGCGCCTGCTGGACCGGTGACAGATCCCCGCCGGAGTCGTTTAGAACGCATTCGAATTCATTGCCCCCGTGCTTCCCGTACGGCGATGGTTTGGGCGACCGGTACGGGAGTCCGCCGGTCTCGGCGGAGTCCTGGCGCTCTCGCCGCACGGAGCGGGCGCGGTGGCCACCGTGCACAGGGGGACGGTGGCCGCCGCGGCCGTGGGTCAGCCCGCCTGCAGGCGGTCCGTGGCGGTGCTGTGGGTGAGCGGTTCGCGCAGGCCGACGTGTTCACTCAGGGTCGTCCCGGTGTACTCGGTGCGATAGACGCCGCGTTCCTGGAGTGCGGGGACGAGCAGGTCGACGATGTCGTCCAGGCCGTCGGGGATCAGCTGCGGCGTGACGTCGAAGCCGTCGACGGCACTGTGCCGGACGAAGTGGGCGAACTTGTCCGCCAGGCTCTCCGGGGTGCCGACATGGCCGCGCTGGGGGCCGAGCGCGATGACGGTTTCGCGCAGCGACCAGCGGTTCGCGTCGGCCTTCTCCCGCCATTCGGCGACGACTTGGCGCGAATCTGCGATGCGCCGGGCGCCGAAGGAGCCGTCGTCATCGGCGACGACCGGGTCCTCCCTGGGCAGTGGCCCGTCGGCGTCGCGGCCGGAGAGGCCGAGGCCCCACAGGAGTCCGGCGATGCCCCACAGGAGTCCGGCGATGCCCAACGCCGTTGCCGGGGTGACCTGTTGGAGGCGGATCCAGCGCTCCTTCTCCAGCACCTCCTCCTCGGTGGCGCCGATGATGATCTCGGTGCCCGGGAGGATGCGCAGGTCGTCCTCGGGCGGCCGACTGCCCGCCGCCGGCGCCGGAGGTCGTCGGCGAAGGCGAGCGCGTCGAAGTCGTCGCCGTGCGCGGAGAAGATGACGTCGGCATTGCGGGCGGCGAAGTCGCGGCCCTCGCCGGAGTCCCCGGCCTGGAAGATCACCGGGTGTCCCTGGGCACTGCGCGGAAGGGTGGGTGCGAGGTCGACGTCGAACTGCGGTCCCCGGCGGCGGACTCGGCGTACGGCGCCGGGTGCCGCCCAGGCCGGGGCGCCGGCCGAGCCGGAGACGGCCGCGTCGGCCCAGCCGTCCCAACGGGCGCGGGCGACGGTGAGGAACTCCTCGGCGCGCCGGTAGCGGTCGGCGTGGTCGAGGTGGCCGCCGCGGCGGAAGTCGGCGCCGGTCCAGGCGTTGTCGGTGGTCACCACGTTCCAGCCGGCCCGGCCCTCGGAGGGCAGGTCGAGGCCGGACAGCCGGCGGGCGAAATCGGCGGGCTCGTTGAAGGTGGTGTTGGAGGTGCCGACCAGGCCGATGCGGTCGGTCGCGGTGGCCAGCGCGGCGAGTTGGGTGATGGCGTCGGGCCGTCCTGCGACGTCGAGGTCGTGGATCTGTCCGTAAAAGCGCTGGCCGCGCCGACGAGCGCCCTGCTAACTTGCCGTAGGCCGTGACAACGCACGAGGAGGTGAGACCCATGAACGCTGTACGCAGGTGGGTGCTCCCCCTCTTCTTCACGGTTGGGCCAGTGACATAGGTGTCGCCGGGAGCGCCTCACGACAAGGCACTCCCGAAAGGCGACAAGCCATGAATTCCACACGATCCAAGCATTTCTACTTCACCGCGGAGACCACGTCGGGCGGTGTCATCCAGCGGGACTTCACCATGGGTGAGGTCACCGGAGCCCTGTGGTCCCCGAAAACCGGTGCCGACCGCGCGCCCCTCGTGTTGATGGGGCACGGCGGCGGCAACCACAGGAAGTCTCCCGCCATGGTGGGCCGTGCCCAACGCCTCGTGGCCGACGGCGGTTTCCATGTCGCCGTCATCGACGCGCCGGGCCACGGCGGCCGGCCCCGCACGGCACACGACGAGCGGGAGATCGACGCCATGCAGCGGGCGATGGCGGCGGGCGAGCCGGTCGGCGACATCGTGGTCCGCTACAACGGCCACCTCGCGGAGCGTGCCGTACCGGAGTGGCGGGCGACCCTGGACGCTCTCCAGGAACTGCCCGAGATCGGCACCGAAGGACCCGTCGGCTACTACGGCCTGAACATGGGCACCGCGACCGGGATCCCGCTGACGGCGGCCGAACCCCGCATCACCGCCGCCGTGTTCGGCCTCTTCTGGTACGACGACGCCCTCGCCGAGACAGCGCGGCGCATCACCGTTCCGATCGAGTTCGCCCTCCAGTGGGACGACGAGCACATCCCGCGCCCGTCCGGCCTCGCTCTGTTCGACGCCTTCGCCTCGAAGGAGAAGTCACTGCACGTCAACTCGGGCGCCCACAAGGAGCTGCCCAGGTTCGAGGCGGACAGCGCGGTGCGGTTCTTCGTACGGCACCTGCGCCGTCGCTGACCTCAACCCGGCGGCCCCGCGCCTTCGCCGAACTCCAGTCCCGTCATGAGTTCGGCGAAGGCGCGAGCCGCGCCGGGAGCCGTGAAGAGCCGGTCGAGCCGGGCGCGGGCCAGGCCGCGGCTGAAGGGGCCCGAGCCGGTGGCGTCGCCGGCGTCGTGGAGCATGCCGGTCATCCAGTGGGAGAACTCCTGGTCGTTCCAGACGCGACGCAGACAGCGCTCCGAGTAGGTGCGCAGGGCCGTGTCGTCGTGGTCGTGGACGGAGTCCCGTACGGCCCGGGCGAAGAGATCGGCGTCGTAGAGGGCGAGGTTCATGCCCTTGCCGCCCATCGGCGAGACGATGTGCGCCGCGTCGCCGACGAGGAAGAGGCGGCCGTACTGCATCGGGTCGTGGACCAGGCTGCGGAGGCGGAAGATCTCGCGGTCGGTGATCGGGCCGGAGACGAGGGCCGGGTCGCCGAGCCGGGTGCGCAGGGCGTCCCAGACCCGGTCGTCGGGCCAGGCGTCGGGGTGGTCGTCGGGCGGGCACTGGAGGTAGTAGCGGCTGGTGTACGGGCCGCGCGGGAAGTGCGCGGCGAAGCCCTGCGGGCTGACGGCCAGCAGCGGATGGGCGGGGGGCGGGGCGTCGGCGAGGACCGTCAGCCAGCCGATGCCGTGATCGAAGGCGTACGGCGTGAGGGCCCCGTCGGGGACGGAGGTGCGGCTGATGCCGTGGTCGCCGTCGCAGCCCGCGACGTAGGCGCAGGTGAGGGTGCGGAGGTCGCCGTCCGCGGTGCGGTAGCGGACGGTCGGGTGGTCGCCGGTCAGTTCGTGCAGGGAGACGTCGGCGGCCTCGAAGCGCAGGTCGCCGCCGTTCGCGAGGTACTCGGCGGTGAGTTTCTGGACCAGCATCTGCTGGGGGCAGAGACGGGCGGTCGGGCCTTCGGAGCCGTCGTAGTCCGAGACGAGATGGGGTTCGCCGTCGACCCGGAGTTCCAGGATGCCCTCGTGCGGGACACCGCCCAGGACGCGGTCGGCGAGTCCCCAGGAGTCGAACATGCGGACGGCGCGGGTCTCGACGATGCCGGCCCGCTGGCGCTGTGCCACGTACTCCCGGGTCCGGCGTTCCAGCACGACGCAGTCCATGCCGCTCCGCTGCAACAGGTTCGCGACGGTCATACCGGCCGGGCCCGCGCCGATCACCACCACGGTCGTGGACTCCGACGTCTGGCTCAACTCCCGTGTGCTGTCGGCCACTTGACCACCTCCGGGATCACCCTAGCCGAGCGGGCCAGGTCGCCGGGGAGTCGACGTAGATACGGCCGTACAGGAAGAGGACCAGTTCACCGGCCGTGACCCGGGCGGAGGCGTGGGCGGTGCCGGCGGGAATCGGCTCGGTTTTGCAGGGTGAACAGGAACTCCTCGACACCGTCCACCGCCGCCTCCTCGGGCCGCGACCGCGGCCCGGAACGCCGTCGACCGTTCGTCGATCAGCCGCAGCAGACCTGTGAATTCGAGAGTCTTCCTCACTCCGGATGTCTGTCACCGCGCTCCGCCGACCGGCCGCCGACTTCCCCGTCCCGACCTGCGGAAACCGAGCGGTGCTGATCCAACGGTCAGGGCGCGAGGGCCTGTTGGACCGTCGGGTAGCAGTCGATGACTCCGTCGATGCCGACGAGTTCGATGACGCGCTGCACGGACGGGGCGGTTCCGGCCAGTCGCAGCCAGCCGTCCGCCTGGGCGAGCGTCTGGTGGACGGCGAGGAGGATGTTGATGCCGCTGGAGTCCATGAAGGTGACCTGGCGCAGGTCGAGGACGACGTGCGGTGCGCCCCCGTCCGGCAGGTCCAGCGCCTCCCTCAGCGAACCGGCTGTCTGGTGGTCGATCTCTCCGGCCAGGGCCACGACGACGGTGCCGTCGACGACGTCGGTCCTGACCGTCAACTTCCCTGGCTGGCCCGGCTGTTCGGTGTCCACCATCTGTCCTCATACATGAGTCGGTGAGCGCTATGGATCAGGATTTCACCCGAAGTGCTGCCCCGCATCGTACGGTTGATGCCCGCGTTCGGTGGAGCCGACAGAAATTGACGGAGTGGGTGTTGCCTCACGGGGTATGCGCGGGGCACGCAGAAGGCGGTGAAACGATCCGGATGGAACCAGACTCTTCGGAGGACGACGACACAGCGCCGCAGGCCAGGGCCCGGACTCGGCCCATACGGTCCACCGTGGCACTGGACGGGGACGGCTCCTGCATCGCCGAGGCCCGGCGGCTGGCCGCGATGTTCCTCGTCCGGGCACGGGCCGAGTACGGGCTCCCGGTGTCGGCCCGTGCCATGGATCTCACGCAGTTGGTGGTCAGTGAACTGGTCACCAATGCCCGCAAGTACGCGCCCGGCCCGGTGCTGATGGATCTGCGGATCGTCGGCGCCCTGATCGAGGTGGAGGTGTGGGACTCCGACCCGGTGCTTCCGGTCGCCCGTGCCGCCGACGCCCAACGGGTGGGCCAGCACGGTCTGGAGATCGTACGGGCCGTCGCGCGCGGCTTCGAGGCACAGCGCGAACCGGTGGGCAAACGCATCACCGCGCGCATCCCGCTGACGGACGGCCCGGACACGGACGTCCCCGGCCGCGGCCGGCTCCGTACGTGAGTCGGGACGGTCACGGCGTGGCCGGGACCCGGTAGACGGAGACATGGGACGTCGACTCGGCGGTGAACTCGGACCCGTCCCAGTCCGCGTGTCTCGACTCCAGTTCGAAGCCCGCCAGTTGGGCCATGAGGTCGAGTTCGGCCGGCCAGATGTAGCGGTGCGGGCTGAGGTCGAGCCGCGCGTGCCCGGTCCCGTCCAGTCGGAAGTGGTGCGACACGGCGCGCTGGTTGAGGACGTCGTAGGTGTCCAGGGCGATGTAGTCGGGGTCGGTCCGCCAGACGGTGGCGTGCCGGCCCGGCGGCAGCATGCGCAGCTCGGGTACCCAGAGCTCGATCACGAACCGGCCGCCCGGTGCGAGGTGGCGGGCGGCGTTGCGGAAGCACTCGACCTGCGCAGCCTGGGTGAGCAGGTTCGAGATGGTGTTGTAGACGAGGTAGACCAGACTGTACGTCCCGGGGACGACCGTGCTCGCCATGTCACCGACGGTCACGGGGATCGTCGCCTCGTCCGCCTTGGTCCGCAACCGCTCCACCATCGGCTGTGACAACTCGATGCCGGTGACGGGAACTCCGCGCTCGGCGAGCGGCACGGCGACCCGGCCGGTCCCGATGGCGAACTCGAGGGCCGCGCCGTCCCCCGCGAGTTGCGAAAGTCGCTCCACGGTCGGCCCCAAGGTCTCGGGTGCGAACATTCCGGTGCCCGGAGTGTCGTACCGCCGGGCGGTGTCGGTGTCCCAGACCTTCTCCTGCTGCATTTGGCCAACACTCGCTCCCGGCCGCCGAGTTGTCCAACGAATTCCCCCGACAGGCGGAAGAGCCCCACCTCGCCTAGAGTGCTGTGGACGACGTGCTCATTCCGGTCGCCTCCCGCCGACGACCTTCTTTCCGTCGTTTCCCCGTATGACGCACTCAAACAGTTCGAGCATTTCGGGAGGAGACATCATGCCCTTCGCCACCGCCACGGACGGCACACAGATCTTCTACAAGGACTGGGGGTCGGGGCAGCCCGTCGTCTTCTCCCACGGGTGGCCGCTGACGGCCGACGCGTGGGATCCCCAGCTGAAACTGATGGCGGACAACGGCTTCCGCGCCGTGGCGCACGACCGGCGCGGCGGCGGACGCTCCGGTCAGCCCTGGGCCGGCAACGACCTCGACACGTACGCCGACGACCTGGCAGCGGTCATCGAGGCCCTGGACCTGCGCGAGGTGATTCTCGTCGGCCACTCGACGGGCGGCGGCGAGGTCACCCGCTACATCGGCCGGCACGGGTCGGGGCGGGTCGCCAAGGCCGTTCTGCTCGGCGCGATCCCGCCGCTGATGCTCAGGACGGACGAGAATCCCGAAGGGCTGCCGATCGAGGTCTTCGACGACATCCGCAAAGGTGTGGAAACGGACCGTTCGCAGTTCTACAAGGATCTCAGCGTCCCGTTCTTCGGCGCCAACCGCGACAACTCGACCGTCAGCCAGGGGACTCGTGACGAATTCTGGCTGTGGAGCATGACCGTGGGAATCAAGGGCGCCCATGACTGCGTCAAAGCGTTCTCCGAGACCGATCTCACCGAAGATCTCAAGAAGATCGACGTTCCCACATTGATCGTGCACGGCGACGACGACCAGATCGTTCCCATCGTGGCCTCCGCCGAGAAGTCCTCGAAACTCGTCAAGGACGCGACCTACAAGGTCTACCCCGGCGCTCCGCACGGTCTGGCTCTGGTGCCCGAGTTCGCCGAGCGGTTCAACGCCGACCTCCTCGCCTTCGCACGCGGCTGATCGCGTTGCCGTCGCGCAGCGTGACTCATCCCTCAGGGACGACAGGTCTGGTTCCGCCGGACGCGGGCACTCGTGAGCAGGCAAGGAACCATACGCTCCGACCGACGACCTGAGGTGAACCATGCCCGAGGAGATCAAGAGTCCGGCGGTCCGGTCACGCTGTGCGGCTGCCGGCGGACTCCTCGTGGTCGTGGATCTGCGCCGACGCCACCGCGCAGAACGCCTCCAGACCGGTGAGCAGCGCGTTGCGCCCGGCGGCCGGCATCTGTGCCAGCACCTCGCCCAACGCCTCCTCCCGACGGGCCCGCAGGTCCGAAAGGAAGGCCCGCCCCGGACCGCTGAGGTACAGGCGCACCTCGCGCCGGTCCGTGGGGCTCACCTCGCGGTCGACGAACCCGGCGGCCTGCAATCGGTCACAGAGGCGGCTGGTCGACGGCGGTGTGGAGGCGAGGTGGTCGGCGAGGGTGCGCAGGTTGATGCCCTCGTGGTGTTCCAGGATGAACAGGACTCGTAGCTGCGAGGCGGACGCGGGCGCGGTAGAGGCGCGCCCCCACAGGACCTCCAGCAGTTCTGCTGCCGTAGAGGTGACGCGTGCGACCTCGGCGGGTTCCGGGCGGGGGTGGATGGACGTCACGGTCACACTCTCGCAGGCACAGGGACGGACTCCAGCGTACTAGGCACGCGTGACGCGTTCTCCGAGGGAGAGATTGGCATATCTGCGATCGTGAACAGACTCATGGCTGTCGAGCGGGCACTGCGTACGGCGGCTCCCCACGAGCTCCCCGCCGTGGTCGGCCGGGAACTGGTCCGGCGGTACGCGGCGGACTCCGTGGACCTGCTCATGGCCGACTACGGCCTGACCGTGCTGCAGCGCGTCACCGACCTGCCGCACACCCTGCCGCCGGTCTCCGTGCACAACACCCCCGCGGGCCGTGCCTTCGGAGCCCAAGAACCTTTCGTGGAGGGGAACTTCGGGGACGGCAGTGTGCGTCTTCACCTTCCGGTCAGTGTGCGCGGGGACCGCCTCGGTGTGCTCTCGGTGACACTGCCCGGCGGCGACCACGTACGCGAATGTCTGCCCGAACTGACCGAGCTGGCCGAGGTCTTGGGGCACGAGGTGCTGGTGGCCGAGCGCGACACGGACCTGTATCTGCGGGCCCGGCGCAAGGACCGGCTCACGCTGGCGGCGGAGATGCAGTGGCAGCTGCTGCCCGGCCGCTCGTGCTCCCGTCCCGAGTTCGACCTCGGCGCTCAACTGGAGCCCGCCTACGCGATCCACGGCGACAACTTCGACTGGTCCGCCACTGCCGACCACCTCGCGCTGTACGTCTCGAACGGCATGGGCGAGGGCATCGAGGCCTCGCTGCTGACGAACCTGGCGGTCAACGCCCTGCGCAACGCACGCCGGGCGGGCATCCCCCTCGCCGACCAGGCGGCCCTCGCGGACCAGGCGGTGTACGCCCACTACCGGGGCCGCAGCCATATGTCCGTGTTGATGTTCGACTTCGAACTCACCACCGGGCGGGCCCGGGTGGTGGACGCCGGATCGCCGCAGACGCTGCGGCTGCGCGACGGGGTGGTGGAACGGATCGCCTTCGACGAGCAGTTGCCGCTGGGCATGTTCGAGGAGACCGACTACATCGAGCAGGACTTCCTGATCGAGCCCGGGGACCGGATCCTCTTCGTCAGCGACGGGGTGTACGCCGTCGCCTCGCCCAAGGGCGAGGCGTACGGGGACGCGGCGCTGGCGCGCGCGATCCAGCAGACGAGGCTGCTGCCCGCGGCCGACGTGCCCAGGGCCGTGCTGCGGGAACTGACCGGCCACCGCGGCACGCCGACCCCCGACGACGACGCCTTGGTGGTGTGCCTGGACTGGCGGGGACGGTGAGGTGTGTCCGCTGTGTCCCGCTCTCACCGGCGCGGCGTTAGTGTGAAGACACTGAGCCGGAAAGGTGAACACCGTGAGCACCTCTGAGCAGCTCCCTTCCTTCGAGAGCGAGTTGCGGTCGGCTCCGTCCGATGCTCTGGTGGCGACGGCCCGGCGTCTGCTCGGTGACCGCGCCGGAGCCCGCGGGGTCACCCTTCTCCTCGCCGACTACGGCCTGCGTGTGCTGCGCCAGGTCGATCCGCTCCCGGGCGCCGGCGAACCGCTGGCCGCCCAGGACGGCCCGGCCGGGCGGGCGTTCACGGAGCAGACGCCGGTCGTCGAACCGGCTGCCGACGGGACCGCCGCCGTGCATGTGCCCGTCTCCGTGCGCGGCGACCGCCTCGGCGTCCTCTCGGCCCGTCTGCCCTGCGCCGGTGCCGCTCCGGCCGGGGTGCTCGGCCTCGCCGACTTCGCCACCGCCCTGGGCCACGAGATCGCCGCGGCGGAACGCGACACCGACCTCTACCTCCTGGCCCGCCGCACCCGCCGCCTCACGCTGGCCGCCGAGATGCAGTGGCAGCTCCTGCCTGGACGGGGCTGCGGACGCCCGGAGTTCGAGATCGGCGCCCATCTGGAGCCCGCGTACACCGTGGGCGGCGACAACTTCGACTGGAGCACCGACGGCAGTCACCTCACCATGACGGTGACCGACGGCATGGGCCGCGGCATCGACGCCTCCCTGCTGACCGGCGTCGCGGTCGGCGCCCTGCGCAACGCCCGCCGCGCCGGCCTCGGCCTCGCCGACCAGGCCCGGCTGGCCGACCAGGCGGTCTACGCCCAGTTCGGCGGCAAGGTCTACGCCTCCACTCTGCTGCTCCGCTTCGACCTCGCGACGGGCACGGTCCAGGCGGTCGACGCCGGCTCGCCCCGCCTGTACCGCCGACGCGGCCGCACCGTGCGGCAGATCGAGATGGAGGCACAGCTCCCGCTCGGCATGTTCGAGGAGACCGCCTACGAGGAGCAGATCTTCTCCGTACGACCGGGAGACCGCATCGTGGCGGTGAGCACCGGCGTCCACGGGGCCCGTTCACGGCAGGGCACCCCGTTCGGCGAACAGGCGCTGCGCCGGGTGCTCGACACAGTGTCGGCACGGCCCCCGCAGGAGGTCGCGCGCTCGGTGGTGGCGAGCCTGGCCGACCACTTGGGCGGCACGGAGCTGACCGCCGACGCGGCCGTGGTCTGCCTCGACTGGCACGGGCACGAGGCCGCGGCGCCGTGATCATCCGCCGGCGCCGGACGGCCGATTCCGTTGCGTGGCGCCGAACGCCCGCAGGCCACGCTCCAGTGCCGCACGCTCGTCCGGCTCCATGGCGTGTACGACCGCTGCCAGCGCCCGGGCCCTGAGTGCGGCGACCTCCGCGAGGACGTCCCGTCCGTGCGCGGTGAGACTCAGGCGTACTTCCCGGCGGTTGTGGGGTGCCGCGTCCCTGAGCAGCAGCCCGGCCGCCTCAAGCCGGTCGCAGAGCCGGCTCACCGTGGGCAGGCCGGCGTCGAGCCGGTCCGCCAGCGTGGTCAGGTTCGCGCCCGGTGCGGCCACCAGGGCGTGCAGGGCGCGCAGTTGATACGGCGAGAGACGTACCGACGCCTCTGCCGCCGCCGTGGTCCACAGTTCGGTCAGGCCGTCCACGGCATCGGCGACCCGGCCCGCGACGGGGTCCGTGCCGTCCGCCTGCTCGTGCGTTGCCACGAGTTCGACACCTCAAGGAAGTCGGGTGTGGTGACGCGGATCCCGGCGTCTCAGCCGGGGCGGTGGGGCAGGCGGACCACCTGCACGAAGAAGTCGTCGATCTGCCGGACCGCGGCGATGAACTGGTCCAGGTCGACAGGCTTGGTGACATAGGCGTTGGCGTGCAGCTTGTAGCTGCGGAGGATGTCCTCCTCGGCCGAGGAGGTGGTCAGGACGACGACGGGGATGTGCACCAGCTCCGGGTCGGACTTGATCTGCTCCAGGACCTGCCGGCCGTCGTACTTCGGCAGGTTGAGGTCGAGCAGGATGAGGTCGGGCTGCGGGGCACCGGTGTGCGCGCCGCGCCGGTAGAGGAAGTCGAGGGCCTCCTCGCCGTCCCGGACGACGTGGAGGGTGTTGCCGATCTTGTTGTCCTCGAAGGCTTCCCGGGTCATCAGTTCGTCGCCCGGATCGTCCTCGACGAGGAGGACGTCGACAGGGGTCGCGTCAGGGAGGGTCATGTCAGGGCCTTCTCGTCGTCGGTGACTGCGGGGGCTTCAGTGGCTTCAATGGTTTCCACGGCTTCTTCGGCTTCCGCGATTTGGTCGGTTTCCGCAGTTTCGTCGGCTTCCCCGCCTTCCTCGACGGACGGAAGTGTGAAGCAGAACCGGGTGCCCTCTCCGACCGCGCTGTCGATCCAGATCCGGCCGCCGTGGTGTTCGACGATCTTCTTGCACAGGGCGAGTCCGATACCGGTTCCGCCGTAGGCGTCGCGGCTGTGCAGCCGCTGGAAGATGACGAAGACCTTGTCGGTGAACTCCTCGGGGATGCCGATGCCGTTGTCGGTGACGCACAGACGCCGCATGCCGGGGGTCTCGGGGTCGGGTTCGCAGGTGACGGACACCTGCGGGGAGCGGTCGGGGCGACGGAACTTGAGGGCGTTGCCCACGAGGTTCTGCCAGAGCATGGTAAGCAGCGTCGGGTCGCCGACGGTCTCGGGCAGGGTCTCGGGCCGGTCGATCCGGGCCTCCGACTCCTCGACGGCCGCCGCGAGGTTGCGCAGCGCCTTGTCCAGCGCCTGGTCGAGACCGACCTTCTCCCGGGTGTCGTCGAGACGCCCGACGCGGGAGAAGGTGAGCAGGTCGTTGATGAGCACCTGCATGCGTTTGGCGCCGTCGACGGCGAAGTCGATGTACTGCAGCCCGCGTTCGTCCAGCTTGTCCCTGTACCTCTTCTCCAGCAGCTGGCAGAACGAGGCGACCTTGCGCAGCGGCTCCTGCAGATCGTGCGAGGCGACATAGGCGAACTGCTCCAACTCGGCGTTGGACCTGCGCAGTTCGACGGCCTGGGCGTCCAACTCGTCGGCCTGGCGGCCGAGTACCTCCTCCTTTTCGCGGGAGGCGTCGAGTTCGGCGACGATCCGTCTGCGCATGCCCTCGACGGCTCCGGCCACCGCGGTGAGATCGGCCGGGCCGTCCCCGTGGATGCGGTGCGCGAAGTCGCCCGCCGCGACCTGTTCCGACGCCTTGGTCAGCGCCTCCAGCGGGCGGGTCACCAGCAGTCGTACGAGTACGGCGAGGGCGACGCCCGTGAGCAGGAAGGCGGCGACCATGGCGCTCAGGACGATGTTGCGTACCGTCCGCTCGTGGTCGAGATGGGCCCGGCCCTCCTTCACGGCCTGCGCGAGATCGACGTTCTGCTTCGCCCAGAGGGTGCGCAGCCGGTCGAACTCGCGCTTCCCGCTGTCGACGGTGGTCTGGTCGACGGCGTGCGGCCGGCCGGGGGTGACGGCGGCGGCGAGGGGCTCGGCGTAGTCCTGCCGCCAGGTTGCCGCCCCGCGCTCCACCGCCCGCAGATCGGCGACCAGCCCGGGCCGGTCCCGGAGCTGTTCGCGCAGCCTCGCCGCCGAGCGGGCCTCACTCTCCTTGCCGCTGGTGTACGGGGCGAGGAACTGCTTGTCGGCGGCGATCGCGTAGCCGCGGATGCCGGTCTCCTGGTTGACCAGGGCGGCCTGCAGCCGGTACGCCTCGGTCTGGGCGGGCTGCACCCGCTGGAGCAGGTCGTCGGTGACGTCGGCCGTACGGCCCAGGAGGTTCGCGCCGATCGCGGTGCCGACCACCACCAGCAGCACCATGAGCGACAGCGCGAGGAAGAACCATCCCTGCACCGTCAGCCGGCGCCCGATCCCTGTTCCGCCCGCCATGTCCCTCACCGTTCGTCTCGTTGTGACACCCTCTCGTCCCACCTGCTCGTTTCCGGCGCAGTGAATCACGTCCGGGGCAGTTGTCTCATGTCCAGTGCAGATGCAGCACGGCCACGTCGTCCGCCAGGCCGCCCCGGGTCTCGGCCAGGGCCTCGGCGCAGGCGATCAGTTCATCGACGAACGGCTCCGGGGCCAGTGCGGCCCGCTCTCGGGCGAGCCGCAGCAGGCCGTCCTCCCCCAGGCGCTCCGAGCCCCGGCCGACATGCCCCTCGAAGAGTCCGTCGGTGAAGAGGACCATGGCCGCGCCCGCCGGTACGGAGAGGTCCGCGACCGGCCAGTCCGCGAGGCCGGGAAGCACGCCCAGTGCCGGACCTCCGGGCACCTCCACCCACTCCACACCGCCGCTGTCCCGCATCAGCAGTCCGTGGTGCCCGGCCCGCACCACGCGGGCCGTGCGCTCGCCGGGTGCGGCGGTGAGACAGACGAGGGTGGCGAAGACCTCGCTGCGGATGCGCTCGGCGACGAGGAGTTCCTCCAGCCGGGCCACCTGTTCGGCGCCCGTGACACCGCTGAGCACCAGGGTGCGCCAGGCGATGCGCAGCGCGACGCCGAGGGCGGCCTCGTCGGGTCCGTGTCCGGAGACGTCACCGACCACCGCGTGGACCGTGCCGTCGACGCTTTGCACGATGTCGTAGAAGTCACCGCCCAGCAGCGCCTGCGCTCGTCCAGGGCGGTAGCGGGCCACCGCTTCCACGCCCTCGCTGCGCAGCAGGGGCCTGGGCAGCAGCCCGCGTTCCAGACGGGCGTTCTCCTGGGCCTGCATACGGCTGGACTGGAGGGCGACGGCCGCCCGTTCGGCCTGCTTGCGCTGGATCGCGTAGCGCACCGCGCGTCCGAACAGGCCCGGTTCGACCCGGCCCTTCACCAGGTAGTCCTGCGCACCGGCGGCGACGGCGGCGAGCCCGGTCTCCTCCTCGGCGAGGCCGGTGAGGACCACGACAGCGGCCCGCTCGGCGCCCGCGCGTACCCGGGAGAGCGCCTCCAGCCCCTGGGCGTCCGGCAGATGCAGGTCGAGCAGGACGCAGTCCGGTACGTCGGCCGCGAGCGCCTCGGCGGCCTCGGCCATCGACCGCACCCACTGCAGACGTATCTTCAGCGCGCTGTCGGCGACCAGTTCCTCGACCAGCAGCGCGTCACCCGCGTCGTCCTCGACCAGCAGGACGGAGGGCTGCCAGGCCACCCAGGCTTCCGGCCCGACTCCTTCACCACCCACCGACAGCAGGTCGTCGGCCCGCGGCCGTGGCACCACCATGGCCCTGTCCTCCCCACCGCACCGGCTCCCGCGAACTTAGTTGCCATCAGACAACAGTCGAGAGCATACCGGTATGCCGGGACGTCCCGTACGCGGTCGGCGGAGCCAGCACCGGAACCGCCCAACGCGCCCCGATTCCAGCGTTGTTGAGGGTACGACGGGGGGCCGGGAATGGGCGGTGAACCGCTTCCTTCGTCGCCGAACCGTACGGAGGGCGGAGGCCGCGCGGATCGGCACCAAGCGGCAGTCCACCGGCGCACGGAGTTCGAGCCGTCAGCCTTCGGCGGTCGTCGGTCCCGGACCCGGCGCGATGCGCAGGGCGGCCCGTCCAACCGGTTCCGCGTCGACGCTGCGGCGGCTCAGCTCGGTCCACCACGAACCGCCGTCCTCGATGTAGCGCAGCAGGATTCCCTCGCGAATGCCCCAGGGACAGACGGTGACGGTCTTGATGCCCGTCAGTTTCATCACCGTGTGACCGACCACCGCTCCGGCCAGGCTCTGCGCGGCCCGTGGTGCCGAGACACCGGGGAGCAGGGCCCGTTCGGATGCCGCGAGGGCGGCCAGCCGGTCGAGGCCCACGCGCAGCTCCGACCGTTCCAACCTCCTTTCCACAAAAGGACCTTGGCGACCCGGCGCGGCACCGCAGAGTCGGGCCAGCTGCTGAAAGGTGCGTGATGTCACCACCGTGGTCCGTGGCCCTTCCCAGCGGATCCGCGCGGCCACGTCCCGCAGTTGGTGCCGTACCTCGCGCCGCATCGCCTTGACCGTCTGCTCGGTCGGCCGGTCCTGGCCGGGGAGGAAGTCCCGGGTCAGCCGGCCCGCGCCGAGCGGGAGGGACGCCACGAAGTCCGGCAGCCGACCGCGTCCGAACGCGGCCTCGAAGGATCCGCCCCCGATGTCGAACAGGGCGAGCGGCCCGGCCCGCCAGCCCATCCAGCGCCGGGCGCCGAGAAACGTGAGCTCGCCCTCCAACTCCCCCGGCAGCGTGCACAGTCGTATCCCCGTCTCCGCATGCACCGAGCGCAGCACGCCGAGCCGGTTGGGCGCGCCGCGCACGACCGCCGTTGCGAAGGCGAGCGGCCCGGCCGCGCCCCAGCGCCGGGCGGTCTCCTCGGCGTCCGACACCGCCTTCACGAGATGGCGTACGGCTTCCTCGGGGATGTCTCCCTGCGCCCCGACACGTTCGGAGAGCCGTAGCTTCCACTTGGCCGTGTGCACCGGCAACGGCACACCGTCCCCCACGTCCGCCACCACGAGCCGAACCGTGTTCGACCCCACGTCCACCACGCTCATCCGCATGAGCCGGTGAGTACCCAGGGTGAGCGCCGTCAGTCGCCCGTGGATGTTGGCCTTGTCACGTCGGCGACGGGTTGCGCAAAGAACGATCCGTGGCCGGGGGTCAGGCGCGGTGGCGCCAGGGGTGCGCCGGTGAGGTCGAACATGAGGGTCTTCTGACGGCCGGCCACGACATCGCGGTCGAGGCAGGCCTGCCGCACGATGAGCACCTTCCCGGGCCGGAGCCTGAACCGGAGCCGGTTGCCGACACGTTCCACAGTGTTTGGTTCCCTGACGGCGATACCGGGCGTCGCGCATGCGTCCGATTCGGCTCCGTCGTCGCCGAGCGCCGTTGCCGCCGGTCCGGCGGGGGCCACAGCGGACGGGTACTTCTACGCATACGAGAACGCCAACTACGGCGGCGGGTAGAGCCGTTGGGTGGGCGACGACAGCGACTGGAGCAGCTGCTCCCCCGGCAGAAACCTCCGCAACCAGGCAAGCGCCCTCTGGAACAACGGGGCTACGCGGGATCGTACGAGGACGTCAACGTGTGCTGGGGCCTCGGCTACACCGGCTCCTGGGCCTGCATCACCAACGGCTACGCCTACTCCGACCTCGCCGGCTGGAACTTCCCGAACAGCGGATCCGGCGCCGAGCCTCGTGCTCGGCGGGCTGCCGGTGTCACATCCGCCGGTCCGTCGGTGTCTTCATGCCGAACTGCCGGACAGGCACACGTACCAGGAGGACACCGTGTCGATTCGCGTCCCGAAGGCCGACCTTCCCATCGAGCTCCGGGAGAACATGATCAAGCAGCTCGGGGCCGTGCCCGAGCCCGTCGAAGTGCTGTGGAACCACCCCGAACTCGCCGCGGCCAACCAGGAGTTCACCGCGAAGGTGAGCACCTGGGCTGCGGCGGACGCGAGTCTGAAGACGTTCGCGCACATGGCCGTGGCGGCGCAGGTCGGGTGCGGTTGGTGCCTCGACGTCAACTACTTCCTCGCGCTGAACCAGAACCTCGACCTGACGAAGGCGAGCCAGGTGCCGCGCTGGCGGCAGGCGGACGTGTTCTCGCCGCTGGAGCGGGACGTGATGGAGTACGCGGAGGCCATGACGACCACGCCGTCCACCGTCACCGACGAGTTGTCGAAGCGCCTGCTGGAGCGGCTCGGCCCCGCCGCGCTGGTCGAACTCACCGTGTTCATCGGATTCGCCAACATGGCCGCCCGGTGCAACACCGCCCACGGCATCACCTCGCAGGGCTACTCCGACGCCTGCGAGATCCCGCTGGCCCCGCAGTCGGGGAGGATGCCGGCATGACCGAGGACCCCTTCGTCACCCACCGCGGCCTGCTGTTCACCGTCGCCTACGAGATGCTCGGTTCCGCCGCCGACGCGGAGGACGTGCTGCAGGAGTCCTGGCTGCGGTGGGCCGACGTCGACCGTTCACAGGTGCGGGACCCGCGGTCGTACCTGATCCGGATCGTCACCCGGCAGGCGCTCAACCGGCTGCGCGCCTTGTCGCGCCGGCGAGAGGAGTACGTGGGCGAGTGGCTGCCGGGACCGCTGCTGACCACCCCCGACGTCGCCGAGGACGTCGAGCTCGCGGAGAGTGTGTCGATCGCGATGCTGACCGTGCTGGAGACACTCGGGCCCACCGAGCGTGCGGTGTTCGTGCTGCGCGAGGTGTTCGAGCTGTCGTACGGCGAGATCGCGGAGGTCGTCGGAAAGTCCGCGGCGACGGTGCGGCAGGTCGCCCGGCGGGCGCGGGAGCATGTGGCGGCCCGGCGGCCACGGGTGAGGGTGAGCCGGTCGGAGCAGGCGGCCGTGGTGGAACGGTTCCTGCACGCCCTGCGGACCGGCCATCTGCAGGAGTTGATGGAGGTGATGGCACCGGACGTGGTGCTGGTGACCGACGGCGGCGGGGTCGTGGCCGCCGCGCTCGCCCCGATCCACGGGGTCGAGCTGGTGGCACCGGTCCTCGCCCGCGCGAACACGCTGGTGGCCGCGTTCGACACCACGCCCGTCTGGCTCAACGGCGAACCCGCCGGCCGGATGGACGTCGACGGCGAGCCGTCCGCGATCAGTCTCGTGGTGGAGCACGGCCGGGTCACCAGGATCTACGTGGTGCGCAATCCGCGGAAGCTGACGCAACTGGACAAGCCGACCGAACTCGCCAGGTGAGTCCGCCTCGACACTGAACTACCCTCTGTACAGGCAGAGTTGATGAAGCATCAGCACTACGATCGACCCATCTGTACGAATCCTGTGCGAAGCCGCCAACAGAAGCGGAGGGCGGGGAACCGCGCCGCGACCGGGGTGCATCGCCGGTGGCATGGAGTCGCCCCCACCCCCGAGCCGTTCAACACGCCTACCAGGCAAGGATTTCACGCCGCCGCATCCTGACGATCGGCGGCTCGGCAGCCGCCGCACTCGCCGCGTCCGGCACGGCTGCGGCCGTCCTCCTCACCAGGGACCACCCGGCGACGAGCGACGGCAGACCGGACATCTGCCACTAATTCATGGAGACACGGGTGGATGCAGCGGCGCTGCTCCACGCGGCCGACCAGTGGGAGCTCGCTCCGGCTTCCTTCCCCACCCGCTGATCGGTGTTGGTGTCGGCGTCGGTCCCAGCAAGACTTCTCACTGCGAAGCCTCCTCCCCCGCCGCCACCGTGCGGAGATACGCGCCGAGGCGGGCGATGGCCGCCGGGTTGCGGGGGCTTTCGACCAGGTCGACGTAGTCGAGGACGAAGATCCGTCGGTGCTTGACGGCGGAGACGTTGCGCAGTGGGGCGTAGGAGAGGAGGAACTTCTTCTTCTGTGCGGCGCTCACGTCGCCGTAGTCGCAGATCACGATGACGTCGGGGTCGCGCCGCACGACGGTTTCCCAACCGACCGTGGTCCAGGAGTCGTTGACGTCGTGCATGACGTTGACCCCGCCGGCCTCGCTGATGATCTGGTCGGGGGCGGCGTAGCGGCCCGAGGTGAACGGGGCGTCCTGGCCACTGTCGTAGAGGAAGACGGTTGGGCTCTTGGTGGGGGCCTTGCTGTGGACGGTGGCGATCTGCTTCTTGAAGTCGGCGATCAGGGTGGCCGCGCGCTTTTCGACGCCGAAGAGTTTTCCGAGATTGGTGAGGTCGGTGTAGAGGGCGTCGAGGGGCGGCATGATGCCGCGTGAGGTGTCGGTGCGGGCGTTGCGGCAGGACTCGGTGAGGATGTAGGAGGGGACGCCCAGTTTCTTCAGGGCATCCGGGGTGAAGCCGCTGTCGTCGCGGAAGCCGTAGTTCCAGCCGGCGAAGACGAGGTCGGCGCGGGCGTCGAGGACGTTCTCCTTGGTGAGTTCGTCCTTGGACAGCCACTTGACCTTCCGGTAGCCGTCCTTCCAGGGCACGTCGGTGAGATCGCCCTTGTCGTCGGGCATGGCGAACCCGGCCATGCGGTTCTCCAGTCCGAGGGCGAACATCAGCTCGGTGATGCCGACGTCGTTGGTGACGACTCGCTTCGGGACGGTCTTGTACGTCACTTTCTGACCGCAGTTGGTGAGGGTGACCGCCTCGGTGGAGCGAGTGTCCGCCGACGGCTCGACGCTCGCACCGCAACCGGTGGCGGTAGCGGCGAGACAGAGGGCGGCGGCAAGCAGCTTGCGCATGGGGCGTGTTGTCCTCAGGTAGTGGGCGGGAGCAGGTCGAACAGGAGCTGGACCGCGCCGGTCTCCGGGTGTCGGACCGGGTGCGCTCGGACTCCGAACACCTCGGCGAGCAGGGCGGGTTGGAGTACGTCATGCGGTGCGCCGGACGCGACGATCCGGCCGTCGGCGATCACGTACAGCAGGTCGCAGTGCGCGGCGGCGAGGTTGAGGTCGTGCAGGGCCGCCAGCACGGTCAGGCCGCTGCGACGGACCAGCGACAGGACGTCCAACTGGTGGGCGATGTCGAGGTGGTTGGTGGGTTCGTCGAGGACGAGGACGCGTGGGCGCTGGGCGAGTGCGCGGGCGATCAGGACGCGCTGCCTCTCACCGCCGGACAGGGCGAGGAAGCCGCGTTCGGCGAGGTGGGCGACACCGGTGCGTTCCATGGCTTCGGCGCAGATCTCCCGGTCCGACGCGGCGGTCCGGTCCCGGTACGGCAGCCGCCCCATGGCGACCACCTCGGTGACGGTGAAGTCGAACTCGGCCGACGACTCCTGCGGCAGCGCGGCCAACACCCGGGCGACGGCCCGTGGTTCCATGGCGTGTACGTCGTCCCCGTCGAGCCGGACCGCACCGCCGGCCGGCCGCAGCGCCCGGTACACGCACCTCAACAGGGTTGATTTTCCACTGCCGTTGGGTCCGACGAGGCCGACGAAGGCCCCGGAGCCCACGGCGAGCCGGATGTCGTCGACCAGCCGCACCGCGCCCGCGTCGACCGACAGCCCCTCGATGTCGAGCCGCATCAACGCCCCCCGAACGCATAGCCGCCGCGCCGCATCAGCAGCAGGAAGGCGGGCACTCCCACGACGGCGGTGATGACGCCGACCGGCAGTTCGGCGGGTGCCAGCAGCAGCCGGGAGAGCACATCGGCCCACACCAGCAGCACCGCGCCGGCCAGGGGCGCGACCGCGAGGACCCTGCGGTGGTCGGCGCCGACGAGCATCCGTACGAGGTGCGGCACCATGAGTCCGACGAAGCCGATGGCGCCGCTGACCGCCACCACCGTCCCGGTGACGGCCGCGGTGACGAGGAACAACTCCCTTCGGAGCCGGGCGGGTCGGACGCCGAGCGCGGCGGAGGTCTCGTCCCCCATCGCGAGCGCGTTGAGCGGTTCCGCCCGCCGTCGCAGCCACGCCCAGCCGGCCGCCACGGTGACCGCGGCCAGCGGGACCTGTGCCCAGGTCGCGCCGCCCAGGCTCCCGAGCAGCCACATCATCGCCGAGCGGGCCGCCTCGCCACGGGCCGCGCCGAACACCATCACGGTCGTGACGGCTTCGAAGCCGTAGGCCAGCGCGGTCCCGGTGAGGATCAGCCGCAGCGGGGTGAGGCCGTGCGGCGAGCGGGCCACGGCATACACGAGGACCATGGCCGCGAGCGCCGAGGCGAACGCGGAAGCGGACAGCGCCCAGACGCCGAGGCCGGCGAACGCGCCCAGCAGGATGACGGCGTTGGCGCCGACCGCCGCGCCGGAGGAGATGCCCAGGACGAACGGATCGGCGAGCGCGTTGCGAACCATGGCCTGCACGGCCACGCCGACGGCCGAGAGCCCGGCGCCGACGACGGCCGCGAGGGCGACCCTCGGCATCCGGATCTCCCAGACGATGGTGTAGTCGGCGGCGGCGTCGGCATGCACGGTCCCGCCGGTGACTCCGGCCCACAGGAAGCGGAGCACGTCCGCCGGTCCGATGCCGGCCGCCCCCAGTGCGACACCACACACGAGGGAGACGCAGAGCAGGATCAGCAGCCCAAGTATCAACAGCGGCTGGGGTGTTCGGCCCGGGCCGGAGCTCGGAGGTCGGCGCACGATCGGCGGTCCTTCACCTGGGGCCGCCTGGTGAGCCTCTTCCGAGGAGACAGCCCGTGCGACCGTGCCGGCCGCCAGGATCCCCTCTCGCAGTCCACGGCGAGCAGTCAACGGGTCGCGCCACCCACGGGCGATCGGGCTCACGCGACGACCACGGGGCCGCCGCGCACACCGTTGCGGGTCAGCGCCGGATTCTCACCGGACTTCCCCCGCGGGAGGCTTGGGGAGCCTAACAAACGGGGACGAGCAGGTCGCAGGCGCCCGAGCCCGAGCTACGGCCCCGCCTTCGACACGGTGAACGGAGCAGTCGTAGATGCGGGGACAGGACGGCGAAGTACCCCTGCGCGGCGGGCGCGTGACGCCCGGCGTGGTGCGTGTCGGGGACACGGTGCGCCGACCGGTCACGGAGGCATCGCCCTTCGTCGCACGGCTCCTCGGCCATCTCGAACGGCGCGGTTTCGCCGGTGCCCCACGTCATCTCGGTCTCGACGACGCCGGACGTGACACGTTCAGCTACCTGCCCGGCCGGGTGCCCGCCAGGTTCCGGCGCTGGACCAACGCGCAGGTCGTGGCGGGCGGTGTGCTGCTCCGGTCCCTGCACGACGCGACCCGTGGCTGCGTGCTCGCCGGGGCGTGCCCCGTCGTCCGCCACCATGACCCCGGCCCGAACAACGCCGTGTTCCGCGGCGGTCTGCCCTACGCCTTCATCGACTTCGACACCGTCGCACCCGGCGATCCTCTCGAAGACGTGGGATACGCGGCCTGGACATGGTGCGTCTCCTCCCGCGCCACCGCCCCGCCCGCCGCGGCGCAGGCGGCCCAGGTGCGGGTCCTCGCGGACACCTACGGCCTGAAAGGCTCCGCCCGGGGCGAATTGGTCGACGCGATGCTCGACCGGCAGACCCGCAACGCGAGTTGGTGGCGGCGGCGCCTCGGCGAGCCCGAACTCCGCTCCGATGACGCCGGGTTGATCGGCTCCCGGGTCGAGTGGTCCGAGCGGGAGCACGCGTACGTCTCCGCGCATCGCTCCACGTTCGAGAGAGTGCTGCCGGTCACGCGCCCACTCGCGCGATGAACGTGGCGAGGTTCGTCACGGTCCGCCGGATCTTCTCCTCCAGGGTGAGGGACTCCTGGAGGCGTGCACCGACACCCGTGTCCTTCTTGCCGCGTACGTAGAGGGAGCAGGCGAGGTCGCTGCACATGTAGACGCCGACCGAGTTGCCCTGCTGGCCGGCCTTCCCCGATCTCGGCGCGACCATCAGGGAGACGCCTCCGGTGTGGGTGGTCAGGCACACCGAGCACATGCTGCGGCGCTGCTGCCAGGAGGCGGCGCCGGAGGTGCGCAGCTGGACGCCGACCGGGCGGCCGTCCAGCTCGGTCACGACATAGGCCCGGTCGGGGGCCTGGGGATCTCGCCAGCCCAGGAAGTCCAGGTCGTCCCAGGCTCGTTCGGCCAGGTCACGGGGGACGGCCAGGCGCTTGGCCTCGCCCTTGGTGCAGTTCACGAACGCGGTACGGATCTCTTGCTCGGTCAGCGGCTTCATGACGGACACGCTAATTTGCCTAAATGAGTTAGGCAAATGCATAATCTTCGAAGCCGAGGGACGAGAATCGATGCGGAGGACGACCATGGCAGGCACCGGACGGGTGGGACTGACCACGGAGCGCCTGGTCCGGGCCGGCGCGGACCTGGCCGACGAGATCGGCTTCGAGCACGCGACCCCCGCGGAGCTCGCCCGGCGTTTCGGCGTCAAGACCGCGAGCCTGTACTCGCATGTGAAGAACGCCCACGACCTCAAGACCAGGATCGCCCTGCTCGCCCTGGAGGAATTGGCGGACCAGGTCTCCGCGGCGGTGGCCGGACGGGCCGGCAAGGACGCTCTGACCGCCTTCGCCAACGCCTACCGCGACTACGCGCTCAAGCACCCGGGACGTTTCGTCGCGGCCCGGTTCCGGCTCGACGCGAAGACGGCCGCCGCCAGCGCGGGCGTACGACACGCACAGATGACACGGGCGGTCCTGCGCGGCTACAACCTGCCCGAACCGCAACAGACCCATGCGGTACGGCTTTTGGGCAGCGTCTTCAGCGGCTACGTCGGCCTGGAGACCGCCGGCGGCTTCGACCACAGCGCGCCCGACGCACAGGCGAGTTGGACCGAGATCCTCAACGCACTGGACACCCTGCTGCGCACCTGGCCGACCGCCACCCCCTAGCGGCTGGTTCCGGAAGACGGCAAACGGCCGTCCCGCGTCACTCCGGACGAATGCTCTACGGATACGCACGGACACGACGCGCTGCCACGCTCCCGTCGGTGACGTGGGTGCGGCGCTCATGATCGTCGACTCCCGGCTCAAGACCGTCCACGACGGCAGGACGGGCGCCGATCCCGAACAGCAGGCACTGATGGAGCAGTTCATCGCGTCGCTGGGTCCGGAGGGAGTCGATGACGTGCTGGACGGCACGTGCACCCTCATCCACATCTTCACGGCGCATGATGCCCAAGAGCGTTCCGCCGGAGGCCGTCCCCACCATGGCCGGTCTGGTCGTCGCGGCGGGCATCGGGCTGAGCCCCAGTCTGTGGCGCGAGCAGTGCGGGGACCGGACCAAGGAGGAGACGACTCCGCTGGGGGCCACCGCCTTCCTGCTCGCGAACACATCAACCGCATCACGGAGGACCCCGACTCCGCGACCCGTCTCATCAGCGACGCCCTGTCGCGCACGGACGAGGACTGACCTGCCGCGGCCTTCACGGGACCCGGGCCGACTGGGGGCGAGCGGCGCGCAGCTCGTCCAGCTTCTCCGCGTCGTTCGTGCCGGCCGCCGCCGTGTACGTGACGATCCTGAGGTCGGTACCGGCGGCCATCACCACGTCGAGATCGAGGTCGATGTCTCCGACTCGGGGGTGCTCTACGGTCTTTCGGTCTCCGACGTGGGTGCGGGCCGTGCCGTTGGACCACAGGCGGGCGAAGCGCGGGCTGTCGCGCAGCATGCGGTCGACGAAGGCGACGAGCCGCGCGTCATGAGGATGGGCGGCGGCCGTGACCCGCAGGTCGGCGACGAGATCCTCCTCCTCGACCTCGTCGCCCGCCCAGGAACGCACGGGCCAGCCCGCGATCGCCGCCCGGCCGGTTCCGCCGCCCGGCCGGAACATCCCGGCAACGAGGTTGTGTTCGTCCCAGCCGTAGGTGCGGGGATCGCCGATCGCGGCCGACCACATGTCGTTCCAGCCGATGAGGGTCCAGTCGGCGGCGAACACCGCGGTGGGGTTGTCGGCCAATTGCCCCACCAGCCGGTGCACCCGCGCGGGCATGTGCCTGGACACGTTCCCGGTCGCGGGCGGCGCGAGGTGGGCGCAGCGGAACAGATGGTCGCGCTCGGACGGTTCGAGGCGCAGCGCCCTGGCCAGCGCGGTGACCACCTGGGCCGAGGGGTTGCGGGCGCGGCCCTGCTCCAGCCGGACCACGTAGTCGACCGACAGGCCCGCCAGCCGTGCCAGTTCCTCCCGGCGCAGTCCGGGGATGCGCCGCTCCCCGTCCGGCTCCAGGCCGCTGTCCCGTGGTGACACGCGCTCTCGCCACCCCCGCAGAGCGATGCCGAAGTGGTTCGTCGTAGCCATGCACGACATCGTCGTCGACACGCCGTACGGCACACGGAGCTTCCGCCTCCGTACTACGGACTCTTTACCCGACGGCCTCGGGTGCCCCGGCACCTTCGGTGACGTCCGTCCAGTGGGCCCGCGTGAACGCGGCGGCGGCGTCGAGCGCTTCGGCGCCCTCGTCGAGCATCACCGCGAACGCCTGGAAGACGTGCGGTACTTCGGACCAGACCTGCAGATCGACCCGTACGTCGCACTCGGCGGCGCGGGCCGCCAGCCGCACGGCGTCGTCCAGCAGGATCTCGTGCGAGCCGACCTGGACGAGCAGCGGCGGCAGCCCCGTCAGGTCCGCGAAGACAGGGCTGGCGCAGGGCGTGGTGGGGTCCGTGTCGCGGAGATAGTCGCGGGCTCGTCTGCGCAGGCCCTCCGGGGTCAGCGCAGGATCGACGACCGCCTTGTTCACCACGCTTGCGCCGGACACGCTCAGGTCGGCCCACGGGGAGAACATCGCGGCCGACGCGGGCTGGGGCAGTCCCGCGTCCTTGGCCGCGACCAGGGTCGCGGCGACGAGACCGCCGCCCGCGGACTCGCCGACGAAGGCGATCGCGGAGCTGGGCACTCCGTCGTCGAGGAGGGCCCGGTAGGCGGCCAGGGCGTCGTCGACCGCCGCGGGGAAGGGGTGTTCGGGGGCCAGCCGGTAGTCGACGCACACAGCACGTGCGTCGGTGCGCCGGACGATCTCGGCGGCCAGGCCCACGGCATCGGCCGCCGAGCCGATGGTGTAGGCGCCGCCGTGCAGGTAGAGGACCACGGTCGCCGGGTCGCTCGCCGGGGTCTCGACGGAGACGACCGGTACGCCGCCCAGTTCACCCACCGTGGTCGAGATGTCGGGCGGCAATGGGATGGACGCCATCATCTCGCTGAAGACGGCGCGCTGTTCGGCGACATCTCCGCCGAGGTCGAGCGGCCCGTGCCGCAGCAGTTCGTCGAGGGCCTGGCGCTGTTGCCGGGACATGGCTGTGCCTTTCGTGGTTCCGGTGAAAGCTGTGATCCGGTGAAATCCGTGGGGGGAGCCGCGGGTCAGCGCGGTGGGCCGACGATGATCTGGCCGTACTTGTCGGCGGCCTCCGCCATGAGGTCCCGGGAGATCTCGAAGCCCTCGGGGCGCGGGGTCGTCAGGTCGCGTCCCGCGTGGCGGAACATGCCCTCGATGCCGCCGGGTGTGCAGATCATGAGGAGATCCGCCGTGTCGGAGGTGATCCGGTAGCCGTGCGGGACGTTGCGGGGAAGGAAGACGATTCCGCCCTCCGACAGCTCCATCTCCTCGTCGTCGCACCAGAGCAGCGCACTGCCCTTGATCAGCATGAAGACCTCGTCCTCACGCGTGTGCACGTGGTACGGCGGCGCCTCGCCCCTGGCGACGGAGAACCGCCCCACGGTCAACTGCCCGCCGGTGGCCGCCGCGTCCAGGAGTACGGCGAACTCACCGCCGTCCAGCCATTCCAGTCTCTGCTGCTGCTCGGGCTGTGCGAGGTAGGCCAGGGTCACGACGGTGTCCGTTCTGCGTCCGTACCGCGTCCTGTGCGGCGCGGGTCACGGGGACGACTTGGTCGGTTCGATGATCCTCTTGGCTCCGCCCGACCGCCAGGCATGCGGGTAGGACCAGCAGTACCACTCCCCCACGTCCGCTCCGGGGTTCACGGGCGTCCGAGAAGGTCATCGCCTTGTGGCATCCTCTGCTGCCATGAACGTCTCGACTGATCGAGAACTGCCGTCCGCGGACGAGGACATGGAGATCCGGGCGGTCTCCGCCGAGCGCCTCACGTTCTTCGGAGACGCGGTGGTCGCCATCGCGCTGACCCTGCTGGCCCTGGAGCTGCCGGTACCGGAGGGCTCGACCAACTCCGAGCTGTGGCACTCGGCTTCGGACCACCGGGAGAGCTATCTCGCGTTCATGATCAGCTTCGTGGTGATCGCCGCGCACTGGCGCTCCCACCACCGGGTGTTCCGCTATGTCACGGCGTCGAACGGCAAGTTGGCGGCCTTCACCATGTACTGGCTGCTCATGCTGGTGACAACCCCGTTCGCGACCGACGTGATCGGCGGGCACGGGGCGTTCCAGGCCCGGTTCGTCTTCTACGCCGTCGTGCAGTTCGCGGCCTGTCTCCTGTTCATACTGATGGTCAACGAAGTCCGCCGTGACGAGCTCTACCGCAACGGCACACCGCCCGAGCTGTTCTCCCGGACCATCCGCGGGATCGGCATGGTGGCCACGGGCTTCCTGGTGTCCATTCCGGTCTCGTTCCTCACCCACTGGGCCTACCTCTGCTGGATCGTGGTACCGGTCGCCGACACGATCGCCGCCCGGCGCCGGAAGCGCGCCGTGCAACGCCCCTTGGCCGACTGATCGGCGACATCCTGTCGAGACTGCTGGTGTCGTAGTGCCAGGCGGACCGCGGGAGGTGCCGCCAGGCCGGTGAGCAGGAACAGTGCGCCCACGACGTACCAGCCGGCGCGGCCCCAGGTGATGCACAGCGCGATGAGCAGCCCCGCGCCGAGCGCCAGGCCGACCACACAGGCGCCCGCTCCTACCACCCGGCGTTCGTCGTAGCGGTCCAGCAACTCCCCCGCGATCGCGAGCCCCACCAGCGGGGCGAACTGGGCCGCCGAGATCAGCAGGCCCAACCGAGCGGCGCTCAGGCCCAGTTCACGGCGCAGGACGAGGCCCATCGCCCCGATGCCCTGCACGAAGAAGCCTGACGCGGCCTGGGTGAAGGTGGCGGCGGCGAGGACCGCCCACCGATAGCGCGCGGCGCCGTCCCGGCCGATCACGGGCGCCAGTACAGAGAGGGGTCAGGGTGTTCGGTGAAACCCAGGTCGCGGTACAGCGGTTCGCCCTCGGCGGAGGCGTGCAGGTCGACCCGGGAGACGCCGCTGTCCCGGAACCAGTCGAGCAGGCCCCGCATGATCGAGCGGCTGTGTCCGCGTCGCCGGTGAGCCGGGTCGGTGACCACGCCGAGCACCTGCCCGATCCGGCCGTTGCGCAGGTGCGGTCCGGGCAGTCGCTGCTCGACGGTGCCGATGCCGCAGGCCGCGAGGGTGCCGTCGGCACCGTCCACGACGAGGATGCGCACGGTGTCCGCGGTCAACTGTTCCTTGAGCACGACCGCCAGGGCGTCCAGCCAATCGCCGTCCGCCGACGCGGGGTTGAAGAAGTCGCCGCCCAAGTCCTCGAACAGCAGCGCCCGTAGCCGTACGAGCTCCACGAGGTCGTACTCCACGGCCTGCCGCGCCCGGGACGGGTCTGTGCTGTCGCGTTGTCGCATGGCGATCAGACTGCTGTAATGGTCTTGTGCATCTCAACCCTTACGGCGAGGACGCCGTGAACCTGGCGGCGGATCTGGTCAACCGACCCCCCGGCGACGCCGAGGAACTCGCGGATCGCTGCCGCGGTGCCGGTCTGGCACTGGAGCGCCCGACGACCACCAAGGACCTCGACCGCGCCCGGTACGCGCTGGAGTCGTGGGAGAAGGTCGTCGACGCCACCGACGAACACGGGCGCGCTGCGCTGGTCAACCGGATGCTGGAGGAGGCCGCCGCCTATCCGCGGATGACCGACCACGCGGGCAGCGGCTGGCACCTCCACTACCGGGACGACCGTAAGCCGCTCGGCGATGTGCTGTTCTCCCTGATCTCGGTGGGTACGGCGCTGCATCTGGCAGGACGCGGAATGCACCGTCTGCGGCGCTGCGCCGTGGCCGAGTGCGACATGGTCTTCGCCGACACCTCCCGCACGGGACGGCAGCGTTACTGCTCCCAACTCTGCGCCAACCGAGATGCGGTACGCAGGCACCGGGCCCGCGGCCAGGAAAATGAGGCATCCAGTATGTACAAGGGAAAATCCAGTTCATCAGTGCGCAAATCGATCACTGGATCGGTGTAATCGGCACATACGTCGCACCGCTTGTGGATCTAGCGTCGGAATGCACGGGGCCGCACGGACCAGAAAGGCATTCCCACACTCATGCCCATCCCGCATACCGCCGTCATGCCCGAAGCCGGGTTCGACACCCGGACCGTCTCCCGCCGCGCCGGACAGCCGGCCGCCGACCTCCTGCTGCCGGTCGACGAACTGCCCGAGACGTCGTCCTCGCCCGACCTGATCTGCCGCCGCGTACGCGACGAGCTGATGCTCGACGGCAACGCACGCCTCAATCTCGCCACCTTCGTGACGACGTGGATGGAGCCGCAGGCAAGGGAGTTGATGGCGGAGACCGCCGAGAAGAACCTGGCCGACCGCGCCGAGTACCCGCAGATCACCGCCATGGAGGAGCGCTGCGTACGGATGCTCGCGCGGCTGTGGCACGCACCGCACCCGGAGCAGGTCCGCGGCTGCTCGACCACCGGTTCCAGCGAGGCCGCGATGCTCGGCGGACTCGCGCTCAAGCGCCGCTGGCAGGAACGCCGGCGCGCCCAGGGCAAGGACACCGCGCGCCCGAACCTGGTCATGGGCGCGAACGTCCAGGTGTGCTGGAGGAAGTTCGCCAACTACTTCGAGGTGGAGCCCCGTTACGTTCCGATGGAGCCGGGCCGCTACCACCTCACCGCCGACGCGCTCACCGCGTACTGCGACGACAACACCATCGGTGTCGTGGCGATCCTCGGCTCCACGTTCGACGGTTCCTACGAGCCCGTCGCGGACATCTGCATGGCCCTGGACGGTTACCAGGCCGCCACCGGCACCGACATCCCCGTGCATGTCGACGGCGCGTCCGGCGCCATGGTCGCCCCGTTCCTCGACCGGGAACTCATGTGGGACTTCCAGCTGGAACGGGTCGCCTCCATCAACACCTCGGGACACAAGTACGGGCACGTCTTCCCCGGCCTGGGCTGGGCGTTGTGGCGCGACGCCGAGGCCCTCCCGGACGACCTGGTGTTCGAGGTCGACTACCTCGGCGGCAGCTCCCCCAGCTTCACGCTCAACTTCTCCCGCCCGGGGGCGCATGTCGTCGCGCAGTACTACAGCTTCCTCCGCTACGGCTTCGAGGGGCTGCGGGATCTGGCGGCCCAGAGCCGGACCACCGCCCGCGCCCTCGCCGCGCGCATCCGCACCATCGCCCCCTACGAGCTGGTCACGGACGGCTCCGAACTCCCGGCGTTCGCCTTCCGGTTGACCCCCGGCACGCAGGGCTTCACGGTGTTCGACGTCTCCCACGGCATGCGCGCCCGCGGCTGGCATCTGCCCGCATACAGCTTCCCCGCCCCCTGCCAGGACGTCTCGGTGCTACGGCTGGTGGTGCGCACCGGGTTCACCGCGGAACTCGCCGGCATGTTCGTCGCGGACCTGACCGAGGTCACCCGGAACCTGCACACCGTCCTGCCGACACTCGCACCGCCGCTGAAACCACTCGTCACCGCCTGACGGGGATGGTCCGAGTCAACTCGCCCTGAGCGCAGCGGAGTTCACCGGTCCGGCCGCCGTGGATCAGCGGGTGTGGCGGCGGACCGCGTCGAGGAGCTGGTCGATGTCGTCGGCGCTGTGCGAGAAGGCGGTGACGAACCGGACGATGCCCGGTTCCCAGCGGTCGTGGTGAAAGGCGTAGCCCTCGGCGCGGAGTCCTTCGGTGACGTGCCGGGGCAGCCGGCAAAGAGGATGTTGGCCTGCGGGGTGGCCAACAGGCCGGCACCGGCGATGGACTTGAGGCCGTCGCCGAGCCTGGAGGCCATCTCATTGGCCCGGCGGGCGTTGCTCAGCCACAGACCGTCGGCGAGGTACACGTCGAGCTGGGCCGTCTGGAACCGCATCCTTGGAGGCGAGTTGGCCCGTGCCCCGCTGCAGCCGCCGCCACAAGCGACACCACCACCCTCCAACCGACGGCCAGGAAAAGGCAGTTGCCGATGCCCCGTCCGTCATGAACGATCTCAAACCATGACATCGAGCACCGGTCAACCGTCCGCCCGCCCCCTGGCGCTCGTCACCGGAGTCGGGCGCACCATCGGTATCGGTGCGGGCATCGCCCGTCGGCTGGCGGCCTCGGGGTGGGACATCGCCTTCACCTACTGGACTCCCTACGACGAGCGCATGTCCTGGGGTGTCGAGTCCGGCGCGGCGTCGGCCATCACCGACGCGCTCACGGAACACGGCGCCGCGGCCTCGGCCGTCGAAGCGGACCTCTCCGACCCGGACGCTCCGGCCCGTGTCTTCGACGAGGCCGGACGCGGGCCCGGCGGCGTCACCGCCTTGGTGATGTGCCACTGCGAGTCCGTCGACTCCGGTCTGCTCGACACCACCGTCGAGAGTTTCGACCGGCACTTCGCCGTCAACGCGCGTGCCACCTGGCTGCTGATCCGCGAGTACGGCCGACGGTTCGCCGCCGCTCCGGGCAGCGGCCGGATCATCGCCCTCACCAGCGACCACACCGTGCACAACCTCCCCTACGGCGCGAGCAAGGGCGCCCTTGACCGCATCACCCTGGCCGCCGCCCACGAGTTCGCCCACCTCGGGATCACCGCCAACATCATCAACCCGGGCCCGGTGGACACCGGTTGGATGACCGAGGAGGGGCGGGCGCAGGTTCTGCGGCAGACTCCGCTCAATCGTCCCGGCACGCCACAGGACACCGCCCACCTCGTCGACTTCCTCTGCTCACCGGAAGGCCAGTGGATCAACGGGCAACTCCTTCTGAGCAACGGGGGGTTCGCGTAGCGGACGTCACCTGACGCAGTCGACGGCCAGCCGCAGGCTCTCCTCGACGGCATGCGGGATGTCGGTGATCGGGAACAGCGTGTGCCGTACGGTCCGTTCGGCGTCGATGATCAGGATCAGGCGTTTGTGCCGGAGCCGGCCGGCGCCGCGGAACGTCGGCAGCCGCAAAGCCGCGGCGAGTTGCCGGGCGGCGTCAGAGAGCAGCGGGAACGGGATCTCCTCGACCCGTGCGAACTCCCCTTGTTCGTACGGGAGTTGAGTGCTGGTTCCGCGTATGTCCACGCCCGCCCGGTGGAATTCGGGCCAGGCGTCGCGGAAGAGCCCGTTCTCCAACGTGCAGCCTTCGGCCCCCGGGATCGGTGGCTCGCCCCACTCGATGCCCGCGCCCGGGTAGGTGAACAGCACGGTCGCGGCGGCGTCCGGTGAGACGACCGGCAGGTCCGTGCCCTGGATGCCGGGGAGTTGGAGGTCGTCGGGCAGACGGGTGCCGGGCAGGGCGTGTACGCGGGCGTGTTCGGCGCTGTCCTCGGCCGTTGTCGCGGTGAGGCTGCCGTCGCCCAGCATCCAGCGGTCGCCCCAGTCCTGCATGGCCACGAGCAGGGGCAGCAGCGCGAGCCCGGCATCGGTGAGTACGTACTCGTAGCGCACCGGCCGCCGTTGGTAGAGGCGTCGGTGCAGCACCCCGCCGGCGACGAGCCGGCCCAGTCGCTCGGTCAGGACGTTGCGGGACAGGCCGATCCCGGCGGCCAGTGCGTCGAAACGGACATGGCCGCGGGCGATCTCCCGCAGTACCAGTACGTTCCACCAGTCCCCCAGGACCACTGCGGCCTGGGCGATGCCGCAGGTCTCATCGGCGTTGTGCATCCTCATGCGCCCATAGTAGGTTCTCTTTCAGGACTCACTTTGTTTCATGACGGAACTTATCGCCCGCCGACGTCCGGGACGCGGGCCCTGCGTGAGGAGTTGCACCGTGACCGCCATCAGCCGGGTCGTCGCGCGCGAGATCATCGACAGCCGGGGCAACCCCACCGTCGAGGTGGACGTGGAGCTCAAGGACGGATCGCTCGGCCGCGCCGCCGTACCGTCGGGCGCCTCCACCGGGGCCAGGGAAGCGGTCGAACTGCGCGACGGCGACCCAACCCGCTTCCACGGCAAGGGAGTTCGGCGCGCAGTCGACGCCGTCAACGAAACCGTCGCGGACGCCGTGACCGGACTCGACGCCGAGGACCAGGCCACCGTCGACCGCACGATGATCGAACTCGACGGGACCGCCACCAAGTCACGCCTCGGCGCCAACGCCCTGCTCGGCGTCTCCCTGGCCACCGCCAAGGCCGCCGCGGCCGCCCACCGGCTCCCGCTGTACCGCTACGTCGGCGGCGTCGACGCCCGCCTGCTGCCGGTACCGATGATGAACATCGTCAACGGCGGCGCCCACGCCGACAATCCGCTGGACTTCCAGGAGTTCATGATCGCGCCGATCGGCGCGGCCACCTTCGCCCAGGCCGTCCGCATGGGCTCCGAGGTGTTCCACACCCTGCGCCGCGACCTCATCGCCGCCGGCCACAGCGCCAACGTCGGCGACGAGGGCGGCTTCGCCCCCGACCTGCGCACCGCGGACGAGGCCCTCGACTTCGTCCTGCACGCCATCGAACGCACCGGATACAAGCCCGGCACCGACATCACCCTCGTCATGGACCCGGCGACGTCGGAGTTCTTCCGCGACGGTGTCTACGACTACACCGGCGAGGGCGTCCGCCGTACGCCCGCCGAACACGCCGACTACCTGGCCGAGTTGGTCGACCGCTACCCGATCGCCTCGATCGAGGACCCGATGGCCGAGGACGACCACGACGGCTGGCAGGCGCTCACCGCCCGGCTCGGTGAACGCTGCCAGCTCACCGGTGACGACGTCTTCTGCACCAACGAGACGCTGCTCAGTGCCGGAATCCGGGACGGGATCGCCAACTCGATCCTGGTGAAGGTCAACCAGATCGGGACCCTCACCGAGACCCTGGCGACCGTCGCCACCGCCCACCGGGCCGGCTACACGGTGGTGATGTCGCACCGCTCCGGCGAGACGGAGGACACCACGATCGCCGACCTCGCCGTCGCCACCGGCTGCGGGCAGATCAAGACCGGCTCCCTGTCCCGCGCCGACCGCACCGCCAAGTACAACCAACTCATCCGTATCGAGGAGGACTTGGGTGCCCAGGCGCGCTACGCGGGGCGGGACGCACTGGGCCTGCGCCGCTGAGGCGTCGCCTCAGGAGACCTTCGCTCCCAGCAGGTCGACCGGGGCGATCACCGGCGGCGCGCTGAGCTTCGTCCCCGCGATCTCCCCCAGGGCGGCGGCGATCCGGCCGGTCAGGTGCGCCTGCCGTCCCTGCTCGTCCTCGAAGGTGTCGAACACCCCGAAGGTGGTGGCGTTCTCGCGGAACGCGAACCACGTCACCGTGCCCTGCTCCAGTTCGGCAAGCTCCTGGGCACCGCGGAGCAGGGCCTCCACCTCGTCGGCGTGCTCCGGCCTGGCCTCGATGCGTACCAGCAGACCGACCTTCATGTCACCACTCCTCGTGTACGTCCAGAGCGCCGGGCTTCCGGCGCAGCACGAACCTATGGCGGTGATCGGCGATCACATCAGCGGCGGAAACGACACGGTTGATAGCGTTCCCGCCATGAAGGTGGCGGTCGTCGTCTACGACGGGGTGTTCGACTCGGGGCTCGCAGCCGTCCTGGACGTGCTGAGCAACGCCAACGCGCTGGGCGGACAGCTCCACGTGTCGTCGCCCACCTGGGACGTCACCCTCGTCGGCCCCGCCCCGAAGGCGCGGACCGGGGCGGGACTCCTCGTGACGACCGAGCCACTCGAACCGGCGGACACGGCGGACCTCCTGGTGGTACCGGCGCTCGGGGAGAGCGATCCCTCGGCGCTGCTCGACCATGTGGGCGGCGAGGTGTCCCGGCCCGTCCGCGAACTGGTCGCGCGGACCCGCGCACGGGGGGCGACCATCGCCTCGGCGTGCGCGGGCACCTTCCTACTGGCCGAGGCGGGGGTGCTGGACGGGCTGCGGGCCACGACGTCCTGGTGGCTGTCGCCCGCGTTCCGGGACCGATACCCCGAGGTCGAGCTGGATCACAGCCGGATGGTGATCAGTTGCGAGGGCGTCATCACCGCCGGCGCGGCTTTCGGTCACGTCGATCTCGCGCTGGCGATCGTCCGGGCGGCCAGCCCCGCGCTCGCCGACCTGGTCGCGCGCCATCTCGTGGTCGACGAGCGCCCCTCGCAGGCCGCGTACGCGATTCCCAGCGCCCTGGCCCAGAGCGATCCCACGGTCGCGGCCTTCGAACTCTGGATCCGTGAGCATCTGGCCGAGCCCATCGGTATCCCCGAGGCGGCCAGGGCCATCGGGGTCAGCGAGCGGACACTGCAGCGTGCCGTACGGCGCACCGTCGGTACCTCGCCGATCCGGTTCGTGCAGGACCTGCGGATCGAACGAGCCTCCCATCTGCTGCGCACCACCGGCCTGTCCCTGGAGACCATCTCCCGGAAGGTCGGCTACGAACACCCCGACACGCTGCGCGTACTGCTGCGCGAACGCACCGGGAAGACGACGTCGGCCCTCCGTCAAAGCAAGTGACCTCGGTTCAGGGGCGGTTCAGGGGATGAGGACGATCTTTCCGCGCGTGTGGCGCTGTTCGAGTTCGGCGTACGCGTCGCGGACGCGGTCGAGCGGATAGGCGGCGGCCACAGGGATCTCGATACGGCCGGAGGCGACGTGCTCGGCCATTTCGGTGAAGACCTCACGGGTGGACACACCTTCACTGCCCGCGCTCCTGGTGCCGAGCTCCTGGGCCTTCTGGAACGAGATGATCGTCTCGATCCGGTCCCCGGGGGATGCCCAGATCGACGGCGAGTTGGACGTAGTCGGGTCCGAACAGGCCGATGAACGCGTCGATCCCGTCGGGTGCCGCAGCGGTGAGTGCCTCGGCGAGTCCGTCGCCGTACGGGACCGTGGGCGCGCCGTGGGCGGTGAGCCAGTCGGCGTTGGCGGGCGAGGCGATGCCGAGGACGTGTACAGCGAGGAGGAGGTGTTCGGCCACACCACCGTCCTCGGCGGTCACCAGGACGAGATCTTCCGGACGGCGATGCGGAACCTGCTGGCGGACATTCACCACCGGATCACGTGACACGGTCCGCCCGGGCGCCGTAGCGTCCGAGGGGGATCTCTTCTCACGCTCCTGGACAGCTCTGCTCGCCGCGGTCGCCGACCTCAAGGACGCCGATTTCGCGAGGCCGTCGGGGTGCGCCGGGTGGCTGGTGCGGGACCTGGTCTGCCATCTGGCCATCGACGCCCAGGACGTGCTGATCACCCTCGTGACGCCCGCCGACACGGAGGTGACCCACGACGCGGTGACCTACTGGGCCGTCAGCCGGACGCCGCCCACCGGTGACGACCCGCTCGACGCGCTGATCGTCCGGCTGGCCGCCGCGTACGAGGAGCCCGGGCTGCTCAAGTTCCATCTGGACGACGTCGGTTCCGCCGCCGGCCGCGCCGCCCGGCTCGCCGACCCCGGTCTGCGGGTGAGCACGCGGGACCGGGTGCTCACCGCGGGCGACTACCTCTCCGCGTACGTCCTGGCGTGGACGCTGCACCACCTCGACACGGTCGCACACCTCCCGGACATGGCGGGGCCGCCCGCCGAAGCACTCGCCGGGCACGGGAGTTGCTGGAGAGGATCGCCGGAGCCGCGCTCCCCGCGTCGTTCTCCGACCGGGACGCGCTGCTCGTCGGGACCGGGCGCCGTGCGCCGACGGATGTGGAGCGGGCACAACTGGGCACCCTCGCAGAGGAGTTGCCGCTCCACCTCGGGCGACAGGTCGGCAACTCGGTGCGGACGCACCGAGTTGCCGACCTGCGGCGAGCGGCCGTACCACTCAGATCGCTGCCGCCGCCGCGCGGCCCGCCTGTCGGCCGGAGAACAGACAGCCGCCGAGGAAGGTGCCCTCCATCGACCGGTAGCCGTGCACTCCCCCGCCGCCGAAGCCAGAGACCTCACCGGCCGCGTACAGACCGGGGACCGGCGCACCGGTGGCGTCCAGGACGCGGCCCGAGAGGTCGGTCTGCAGGCCGCCGAGGGTCTTGCGGGTGAGGATGTTGAGGCGGACGGCGATCAGCGGTCCGGCGGCCGGGTCCAGGATCTTGTGGATCGCGGCGGTGCGACTGAGTGAATCGCCGGTGTAGGAAAGGGCGTTGCGGATGCCCATCACCTGGGCGTCCTTCGAGTACGGGTTGTCGATCTCCCGGTCCCTGGCCTCGATCTGCCGCTGGAGGTCGGCCAGTTGGATCAGGCCGTCGCCGGTCAGCCTGTTCATGCCGAGGACCAGCTCGGAGAGGCTGGAGGCGGTGACGAAGTCGACGCCGTTCTTCCTGAACTTCTCGATCGGCTCCGGCGTCTGCCAGATGCGCGAGAGCAGCATCAGGATGTCCTTGTTGGTGAGGTCGGGGTTCTGTTCGGACCCGGAGAGCGCGAACTCCTTCGCGATGATCTTGCTCGTGGTGACGAACCACGAGTAGTCGTAGCCGCTCGCGGTGATCGAGCCCAGGGTGTGGAGAGTGTCGTAACCCGGCATGTCGGGGGCGGAGAAGCGCTTGCCCTTGGCGTCGAACCACATCGAGGACGGGCCCGGGAGGATGCGGATGCCGTGGTTGGGCCAGATCGGATCGTAGTTCTTGAGGCCCTCGGTGTAGTGCCACATCCGGTCGGGGTTGACGATACGGCCGCCCGCCGCCGCGGTGATGCCCAGCATCCGGCCGTCCACGTAGGCGGGGACGCCGGTGACCATGGACTTGGGCGGGGTGCCGAGCCGGGCCGGCCAGTTCTGCCGTACGAGATCGTGGTTGGCGCCTATGCCGCCCGAAGTGACGATCACGACCGGGGCCTTGAGCTCGAAGTCGCCCACCACGGTGCGGGAGGTGGCCTTGCCACGCTGGGCGGTGCTGGGTTCGAGGACCGAGCCGCGGACTCCGGTCACGGCGCCACCGGTGCGGACGATCTCGTTGACCTGGTGGCGGAACTTGAAGGTCACCCTGCCGCTCGCGACCCCGGCCCGCACCTGCTTCTCGAACGGCTCGACCACCGCCGGCCCGGTGCCCCAGGTGACGTGGAAGCGGGGCACCGAGTTGCCGTGTCCGTCGGCGAGGCCGCCGCCGCGCTCCGCCCATCCGACGATCGGGAACCAGCGGACACCGAGGCCGTGGAGCCAGGACCGTTTCTCGTTGGCCGCGAAGTCCACATACGCCTCGGCCCACTTGTGGGCCCAGTAGTCCTGGCCGGTCGGGTCGTCGATGCCGCGGTCGAAACCGGCCGTGCCCAGCCAGTCCTGCCAGGCCAGCTCCTGGGAGTCCTTGATGCCCATGAGCCGCTGCTCGTCGGAGTCGACCAGGAAGAGTCCGCCGAAGGACCAGAAGGCCTGGCCGCCGAGGTTGGACTCGGGCTCCTGGTCCAGGAGCAGCACTTTCTTTCCGGCGGCGACCAGTTCGGCCGTCGCGACCAGTCCGGCCAGGCCGTGGCCGACGACGATGGCATCGGCGTCCGAGGTGCCGGCCGCGAACGCCGGTACCGCGTGCGCCGCGAGAGCGGCGCCGGCGGCGACGCCGCCGGCCACCGTAAGCGCTCTTCGTCTGCTGATCGCCGTGGGGGAGGTCAGGTTCTCCATGGGGTGCCTTCCGAATGAGATACGGGAGGTGCGGGAGGTGTGTCCGACACGTGGAGCGTGCCGCGACACCACTGTTGTTACCGCCGGTAGCACCCAAGGAAACCAAGTTGTGTCGGCAGTGCTGCCGACGTCCGGGTCACGACATGTCGAGCGGACCGTCGCGGTCGATGAAGCGGCCGGAGCCCGCGCCGGGCCCCTCGGTGGCGAGCCGGACGATCGCGTCGGTCCCCTCGGTCACGGTCTGCGGGCCGCTGTGGCCGTTGAGGTCGGTCGCCGTGTAGCCGGGATCGGCGGCGTTTACCCGAACGTCCCTGAGGGCCTTGGCGTATTGAGTGGTCAGCATGGTGAGGGCCGCCTTGGACGCGGTGTAGAGCGGCGCGACCACGCAGGACTCGATCCGCGACGGGTCGTGCGTGATGGCGAGGGACCCCATGCCGCTGCTGACGTTGATGACGACCGGGTCGGCCGAGCGGCGCAGCAGCGGAAGGAAGGCGGTGGTCGTACGGACCGCGCCGAAGACGTTGACGTCGAAGACGCCGAGCGCGTCGGCACCCGTCAGCTCTGCGGGATCCCCGTGCGGGCCGTGCACCCCGGCGTTGTTGATCAGGACGTCGAGTACGCCTTCGTGTACGGCGACATCGGCCGCCGCCGCGGCGACGGAGGCGTCGTCGGTGACGTCGATACGGACGAACCGCGCGCCGAGTTCGGCCGCGGCAGCGGCACCCCGCTCCTCTTCGCGGGCCCCGACGATCACGGTGTGGCCGAGGGCGAGGAGACGTCGGGCGGTCTCGTGGCCGAGGCCCTTGTTGGCTCCGGTGATGAACGTGGTGGTCATGCCTCGATCGTCCGCGCGGCGCCCGGGCTCTGCCAGGGACGCCACGACCGTAGGAACCGCATTACCAGGATGGCGAGTTGGGGCAGGATGGAGGGCATGGCAGTGAACGAGGGTCTCGGGCTGGGCGCGACGATCCGGGCCTGGCGGGAGCGGTTGTCACCGTCGGCGCTGGGGCTGCCGTCCGGCCGGTCCCGGCGGGCGGCCGGCCTGCGCCGTGAGGAACTCGCCGAGCGCGCCGGTGTGTCGGTCGACTACGTGGTGCGCCTGGAGCAGGGGCGGTCCACGGCGCCTTCGGCACAGGTGGTCAACTCCCTCGCGCTCGCACTGCGGTTGAGCGGCACCGAGCGGGAACACCTCTACCGCATGGCGGGGTTGGTCCCGCCGAACCATGAGCCGATCCCCGACCACCTCCCGCCGGGCGTGCACCGCGTGTTGAACCGGCTGGGTGAGGTCGCGGTCGCCGTGTTCGCGGCCGACTGGCAGCTGATCTGGTGGAACCCCGGGTGGGCCGCACTGCTCGGCGACCCGTCGGCCAAGCCTCCCGCTCTCCGCAACTTCGCCCGCGAGCGCTTCCCGACCGGCTCCGGCGACGACGTACGCATCGCCACCTGGCCGGTGCTGGTGCGCGACGGCGACAACTCGGATCTGGCCGTCGTGTCCGACCTGCGCCGCGCCACCGGCCGCTTCCCGCACGACGCCCGGCTGGCCGACCTGATCCGTCAACTCACCGATGGCAACGCGACGTTCGCCCGACTGTGGGCGAGCGGCACGGTGGCCGCACACCGCGAGGACCGCAAGACGGTGCGGCATCCCGTGGTCGGGCCCGTGGACGTGGACTGCGACGTCCTGACGGACGGCGAATCCGACCTGAAGATCGTCATCCTGACGGCGGCGCCCGGGAGTTCGGACGAGGCGAGGCTGCGGCGGGTCGTCGCCGCCCCCCTGCCGGACCGCACGGGTACGACTGCCGGTATGTCGCCAATCACCTAAGATCGCCGCACAGGACAACGGTGCGGGGTGGGCGGCGTGCTCTGGTGGGCTCTGGAAGAGATACGACTGAAGCGGACGGGGCGCAGCGCCCGGTACACGGAGCTGGTGTTGGAGCTGGCCTGGAATCCGGGCCCGGGCTCGGACCCGTCGCTCGCGGCGGAACTGCTGGCGGTCGGTGTGCCGAAGGCGTCGCAGTTGTGGGCGCCGATCGGGTCGGTGGTTCTCGTGGCACCCGGAGCCGACGCGCACCCGGGGGTTCAGCCGGCCCTGGACACGGTCCGCGAGCAGTGGCCGGGGGCGGAAGTCAGGGTGGTGGACGAGACGGTGGCCGCCCTGGTCGGTGCGGGCCAGGACCCGGAACCGGCCGCTTGTGTCGTGGTGCACCTGGACGCGGTGCACAGCTCGGTCGCCCTCGTCGCCGGGCGTGAGGTGGTCGCGAGCGGTCTGTCCACCGGTGGCGCACGAGGTCTGGCCGACGCGGTGATCGGGCATGTGCGCGAGGAGGACGGCCTCGACCTCGGCCTGGAGGTGGCGTGGTCCGCCGTCGTCCACGGCGGCGCGTTCGCGCCGTCGCCGACAGTGCCCGGCCCGCTGTCCGTCGACGGATCGCCGATCACCGACGACAGCGCCCGCCCCCGGCAGCAGGTCGAGGTCACGTTGTCGCCGACCGGATTGCGCGCCGTCGTGGCCCCTGCCTACCAGCCGGTGGTGGACCTCGTGGCGCGGGTGCTGCGGGACGCCCCGCCGGAGACCGCCCGGCAGGCAACCGCCGGCGGACTGCTGCTGACGGGCCCGCATCCACCCGGAGCGGAGGACCACCTGACGGAACGCACCGGGCTGTCCGCGCGCCGGGTCGCCGAACCGAGAATCGGGTTCGAACACCCTCAGGTTCTCCGCGACGGGGTGGATCGTCTGCTGGCCGAGAATCCGCCGACCCCTGTCATCGCCGACGAACGCACCGATCGGTTCCGCCGACTCATCGCGGACTGGGGCCGATCCCCCTCGGACGTGGACCAAGACGCCTACACGCCAGAGGAGTTGGCGTGGTTGGAGCTGCTCCGCCTGCTGCCGCGTCGTCCGACACCCGGCGACCGGTGAGCGCCACCGGGCAGAGGTGGGCCGTGCGTCTGTTGTGGACGGCACTCGCGGTGCCGGTGAGCGCGGTGCTGACGGGTATGGCCTTCGGTGTCGTCTACGGTGCGTCGCTGACGCCCGTCGGATGGCGGAACCCGATGGTCCTGGGCTTCGGCGCGCTCGTGCTGGCCGGTGCTCTGCTTGGGCTGGCGTTCGTCCTGTACGACTTCCGGGGCGACAGCACCAGGGGGTGGGAGATCCCGCTACGGGAGACCGCGGTGGCCGCCTGCGTCGCCGTGACCATGCTGGTGTGCTGGCTCGCGCTGAAGGATCAGGCGCTGCACGAGCGTGGCCGAGCCGTCCGGGCGGTCGTCACGGACCTGCGGCCCAGCACCGGCGTGTACGACGCCGGAACGGACGCGATCCTGGCGGACGCCGCCCACCACCGGCGGCTCGGCGTCATCGGCGCGGGGCACCTCGCTGTCGGTGACCGTCTTACCGTCACGGTCGATCCCCGGGGCAGATACGACGTCAGCGCCGGTCCGCCGCCCGCCGCTCCCGGATGGATGTGGGACCTGTCCGCCGTGATCGCCACGGTTCAGGCCCTGTTCACCGCCTCGCTCGGTTTCAGCGCGGCCGCCGGGCGAGAACGCTGAGCACGGCGCACCAGGTGATCGGCAGACCCGTCAGTGCTTGGCGAACTGAAGGCGGGTGGACTGTACGACGTCGGGCCGCACCGCCAGTGCGGGAACGGTGAGTTGCTCGCCGTAGATGTCGGTGAGCCTGATCGCGCCGCCGCAGCCGCTGCCGCTCTCGGAGAGGAAGTAGTTGTAACTGGCGCGCGGCAGTTGACGCCAGGTACCGCCCGCGAGGACCTCCAGGCGGGCCAGCGGATTGCGGTGGCCGATCGCCTGGATGCCGCACCAGTAGCGGCTGGACCCGGTCTTGTAGCGGATCGAGATCGTGTCGGAGGTGCTGGGGCTCACCAGGTTCCAGGTGATCGGGATCCGGCCGGCCGAAGGGCTGGCGAGTTCGGCGAATGCCTGCGCGCTGA
Source organism: Streptomyces sp. NPDC050549 (assembly GCF_040655035.1). Classification (NCBI taxonomy): domain Bacteria; kingdom Bacillati; phylum Actinomycetota; class Actinomycetes; order Kitasatosporales; family Streptomycetaceae; genus Streptomyces; species Streptomyces sp. NPDC050549. The sequence continues at coordinate 51,450 of NZ_JBFAJD010000006.1, read as the reverse complement.
GGTCTATCTGTCCGGGTGCGCAGTCCCCCGGGCACTCATTGGTGATCCGGACGGTGACGGTGGCGCCACCGGCCGCGTGCACGAGCACATACGCCCCGCAGGCCTTGGACGACTCGTAGTCGGTGGTGTTCATCGCGCCGGTCAGGACGTCGTCGCCCGGGTCGTACAGACAGGCGCCGCTGCCGTCCGCGTCGTAGAAGGTGGCGACACCTCGGTAGGTGACGCCGGGCCGGATGCGTCCAGCCAACGAGGCGGTGCCGACGGCCTGTTGCCGGGCCTTCGTGGCCGACGGGGTGGCCGGGGTTGCGGTCGGGTGGGCGGAAGGTGTCGCCGACGGCTTCTTGGACGCGTCGGTCGCGTGAGTGGACGGAGAGGCGGAGGCGGTCGAAGTGCCGGTCGCGGAAGGGGAGTTCGCGGCGGACCCGGTGGCGGCGTGGCCCGCCTCGGTCTTCACGTCCTCGCCGTTCTTGTCACCTGGCAGAAGCACCAGGGCCAGCGAGACGACGATGAGCACCGCGGCCGCCGACAGAAACAGCCACCGCTTGGACACCGGACCTCCTCGACGGCCACCCTCCGTTTCCCGGAGTGATGAAGGAGGCGATCGTGCCAGCCTCCGAGGGACGGCGGCAAGCCCTTTCCGCGGATGGGCAGTTGGGGGCGGGTGTGGGCGCTCAGGGTTCGGGAGTCCATTCCGCGGGAGGGGGTGTGCGGCTGTAGTGGGGTCCCCTGGGGCCGTAGTGAGCGAGGTGGAGGATCTCACCGCCGACCGCCAACTCTGCCGGTGGCGGGTTGGGGACGGTGATCCGCGGGTGGGAGCGCCCGTCGATACGGATGCTCTCCCGGGGTCGGTTCCAGCCGTCGGCCCAGTTCTGGGCCCGCTCGCGGGTCCACGGATTCCGCAGGGTCCGCGGGGCGGCCGGGTCGTGCCGACGGCCGTTGAGGCTGCGCACGAGGCCCTCGCTGTAGACGCCCTTGACGCGGAAGTTCTCCAAGTCCTCGGCGCGTACGACCATGTTGACGTATCTGCGGCCGTTCCCCCGGTGCCGGCCCACGGCGGGCCAGCGGCCGTGGCCGGGGTCCCAGGGGATCGGCGGGATCCACAGCAGGGCCCCTATCGGGAAGTGCCGCGTGCCGCGCTGAATTTCGAGGCCGCTCTCGCCGTGCGCGGTCTCTCGCGCGACGTTGGCCACCAGACACCAGCCCAACAGCCCGTCCGGTGTCTCGTCGTCGATGAGTTCTGTTTCTGTCACACCGGGAATTCTTGGGCACGGGACCGGGCGCGGGCCAACTGTTATCGGGTGGGCCGGAAGCGCGGGAAGCGGAGACGGTCGGCCGTCCCCCGGCCGGGCGGTTCGGAGTGCCGGTCCACTTCGCCGGCCTCGGCAGACCCGGCGGCGAAGCGCCCCGATGGAGGGCCACCGCGTGAGCGGTACTGCCGCGCGGCTGGACGTCGTCGGACGGTTCGAAGGTGTGCTCCTCCAGGGTCGTACGGGGTTTCAGCCGAGGTCGGGCAACGGGCGCCGGGCGACGACGCGGGCGTCCTCCGGCGGGACACCCAGCATGCGCAGCAGCATCTCGGCCAGCTGGGAGGCAGTCTCGTCCCCGTCGAGATCGGGGCGGGCGAACCGCAGCTCCACCAGGGCCAGCAGGGAGCCGCCCAGCGCGGTCAGGGCGACGGTCGGGTCGGCGATGGTGAACCGTCCCGAGCCGATGCCGACCTCAAGGTCACGCACGGCACGCGGCGCGAGGCCGGAGTCGGAGTGGATGTGGCTGAGGCCTCGGTGGCGCAGGACCTGCATCAGTTCCGGGCGGGAGTCGGCCAGGCGCGCGCTGAGGCGGAAGCCGGCGGCAACGAGCTCCGCGGGGTCGTCGATGTCCTGGAGGCGTTCGTCGAAGGTCTGGCCGAGTTCGTCGAGGGCGTCGACCACGGCCGCGTCGAACAGTTCCATCTTCGACTCGAAGTGGTTGTAGAAGGAGCCGAAGCCGACGTCCGCGCGTTCCGCGATGGTCTGGATGCTCGCGCTGGTGTCCCCGGTCTCGGCGAGGATCCGCCGGGCCGCCCTGATCAGGGCCTGGCGGGTCTCGGCGCGACGGCGTTCGAAGCGGTTGCGGGGCGGGGCTGACGTCGGCATACGTGCGAGCTTAGCAACGGGGACCCGCATCCCACAGTTCTGATGAATGCATCAATTTACCCGGGAGAAACTATTGACGATCAAGAAGTCAAAGCTGATGATTTCATCAATCAGCGATGCAGCCCGGAGGCCCGGAGGAGAACATGGACGTCAGGACGGCCCACCAGGACCTCCACAGCGCGCAGGGCGCCCTGCGCGGCGAGCACCCCGGGCGCTCCCGGAACCCCGTGATCAAGGTGTCGGACCTCGCCTGGCTGGAGTTCGAGAAGCCCGACCTGGACCGCGCCGAGGTCTTCGCCCGCGACTTCGGCTTCGGCGTCGCCTCCCGCACCCCGGACGAGCTGTGGTTGCGCGGCACCTTCGCGGGTTCCCCGTGCATGGTGATCCGCCGCGGCCGTACGTCCCGCTTCATCGGCCCGGCGTTCCGCGCCGCAGACCGCGCCGACCTGGACCGGCTGGCCCGGGCTACGGGCACGGACGTACGGGACGCCGACGTCCCCGGCGGCGGCGGGTCCGTGAGTCTCCTCGATCCCTCAGGCTTCCCCGTGCGCGTCGTGCACTGCGCCGACTCGTTGCCCGCGCTGACCGAACAGCGGCCGCTGCTCCTCAACTTCGGCACCGATCACCGTCGCACGAACGCCACCCAGCGACCGTCCCGGGAGCCGTCCCGCATCCAGCGCCTGGGTCACCTGGTCCTGGAGACACGGGTGTTCGGCCGCGCGCTGGACTGGTACCTGGACACACTCGGCATGATCGTGTCCGACTTCCTCTTCCTGGACGGGCAGCGCGACCGGGGCCCCACCATGGCATTCCTCCGCTGCGACCTGGGCAGCGTGCCCGCCGACCACCACACCCTGGCCATGCACCTCGGCCCGGGCAACGGCTACGTCCACTCCGCCTACCAGGTCACCGACCTGGACTCCATCGCCACCGGCGGCGAGTACCTCAACGAACGCGGCTACAAACGCAGTTGGGGCATCGGACGGCACATCCAGGGCAGCCAGCTCTTCGACTACTGGCGCGACCCCGACCACTTCATGCTGGAGCACTTCGCCGACGGCGACCTCTTCTCCTGCGACCTGGAACCCGGCTGGGCACCCATGTCCACCAGCGGCCTCGCCCAGTGGGGGCCGCCTGCCACCCGCGACTTCCTCGGCGCGAGCCCCTCACCGCAACGGGTCCGCGAGGTGATCCAGGCCCTGCGCGGTGACAACGAGATGGACCCGGCACGCCTGCTGGGCCTGCTCAGGGCCGCCAGGTCCTGACCCCCAACCCCCTGACAGAGGCACCGACATGAGCACCAACGTCCTGCGAACCGCCGCCGGCTGGTGGGTGGTGCGCGACTCACGCGCCGTCCGCATCGACACCAAGGCCGTCACCACCGCCGATCTGCTGGCCGACCGCGACGCCGTACGAGAGACCGCCGCGAGCGGCGAGACAGGCACTCCGGTGGCCGACCTCGCGGCCCTCTCCCCCGTGACCACGCCCTGCCGCGTCGTCGCCCAGATGGTCAACTACCGCAGCCACGCCCGCGATTCGGGCTTCACCGGCGACATCCCGGCCACCTTCTTCCGCAAGGCGTCCGGCTCGGTCAGCGGCCCCGACGACGCCATCGTCCGCCCCTCCCACGTGAACTTCCTCGACTACGAGGTCGAACTCGGCCTCGTCATGGCGACGTCGCTGCCCGTGGGCACCGTGGTGGAGGAGCGGGACCTGGCGTCGTACGTCGCAGGGCTCGTCGTCACCAATGACATCAGCGCGCGGGACGTACAGCTGACGAAGACGCAGTTCTACGAGAGCAAGTCGTATCCCACGTTCACGCCGACCGGGCCGTACCTCAGCCTGCTGGAGCCGGAGGACTTCGGTCATCTCCTGGATCTGCGGCTGCAGTTGAGCGTCAACGGGGAGCTGCGGCAGGACCGCACCCTCGCCGACATGATCGTGCGTCCGGCGCGGGCGCTCACGTTGCTGGCCCGGTTCCAGACGCTGGAGCCCGGCGACCTGCTGCTGACCGGTACCCCGGGAGGCACCGCGCTGAAGGCACCGCCGAAGGCCGTGGAGAAGCTCGGCGCGCTGTTGCCGCCCGCAGTGAAGTGGAAGGCGTTCTTCAAGAGCCAGGCGAAGAACCCGCACTACCTGCGGCAGGGCGACCGGATCACCGCCACCATCGCCACCCCGGACGGACGCATCGACCTGGGCGAGCAGCACACTCCCGTGACCGACGCGACCTGAAACCCTTGAAGTGAGCCGCACATGAGCGTCGAGACCAACTCGGCAGAGATATCCGTGGTGATCGTCGGAGCCGGGCCCGTGGGCGTGACCGCCGCGCTCCTGCTCGCCCGGCACGGCGTCCGGAGCGTCGTCCTCGAACGCCACCAGGACGTCTACCCCCTGCCGCGCGCCGTCGCCACGGACGACGAGGTACGCCGGATCCTCCAAGCCGCGGACGTGGACGAGGAGTTCGACGCCATCGCCCGGCCAGCGCGCGGGCTGCGGCTGCTGGACGCCCGGCACCACGTGATGGCCGAGTTCCCACGCGCCGCACAGGGCGCGCACGGCTTCCCGCAGACCAGCATGTTCGACCAGCCCGCGCTGGAACGCGTGTTGCGCGCCGCGCTGGCACGCACCCCGGAATGCGAGCTGCGGAAGGGGGTGGAGGTCACCGGCGTCGAGCAGGACGGCGCCGGACCGGTCCGAGTGACGTACCGCGAGGCCGAGGGTGAACACGTACTGCTCGCGGACGCCGTACTCGGCTGCGACGGGGCGGGCAGCGTCACCCGCTCCGCCGTCGGCTCGCGGTGGGAGGACCTGCGCTTCGAAGAACGCTGGACGGTCATCGACGTGCGCACCAGCCTCCCGGTCCGCTGTTGGGAGGGCGTGGACCAGGTCTGCGATCCGGCGCGGCCAGCCACCTTCATGCGCATCGGCGAGGACCGCTACCGCTGGGAATTCCGGCTTCCGGACGACACCCAACCGGATCACGAACGGCTGCGGGAACTGGTAGCGCCCTGGGTGGACCTCTTTGCCGGCGCCGACTTCGAAGTGATACGGCAGGCGCAGTACACCTTCCGGGCCCGCACAGCCGATCGCTGGCGCAGTGGCCGCGTCTTCCTCCTCGGCGACGCCGCCCACCTCACCCCGCCGTTCATCGGACAGGGACTGTGCGCCGGTCTGCGCGACGCCCGCAACCTGAGCTGGAAACTGGCACGGGTGCTCCAACAGGGCGCCGAGGAAGGTCTGTTGGAGACTTACGAAAGCGAACGCAAGCCCCACGCCCGGCGCATGATCCGCCTCGCGGTCGCGATGGGCTGGGCGATGACCGGAGGCCAGGACGGTGCCGCCGCCCTCCGCCGCGGCGCACTGGGCGCGGCGGTCCGCATACCCCGGCTCACCACGGCGGTCGCACGAGACCTCACCCCATCCCTGACCGCGGGACCCCTCGTACGACGCCCGTCACGCCTCGGCCGACGCGGTCCGGTCGGCGGCTTCTGCCCACAGGCCTGGGTGAGTGTCGACGGTCGGCCGACACGCCTCGACGAACTGCTCGGCCGCTCCTTCGCCGTACTGGCTCTCGCACCCGTGGCCCCCACCGTCACGGCGGTCGCCGACGGCCTCGGCGCCCGCATCCTGCCCGTAGCCGACCTCGACGACGAAGGACGCCTCGCGACGTGGCTGCGCGAGGGACGGGCGGACGCCGTGCTGCTGCGCCCCGACCGTGTCGTGATGGACGTCGTCCCGGCCGGCGGCCACGACTTCACGGGTACGGCCGACTGGGCGTCCCTGCTGCACACCTCCCGAAGGCCGCTCCACACCCAACGGACCACCCAGAACCTCCTGTTGAGGAGCACGACGCGATGACCACGTCTCACCCGGAACCCTTTTTCGCTCCCGACCCCGAGGTCGCCTCCGGCAGTCGCATCGCGGACTTCGCGCGCGGCGTCGGAATGGAGGGTTCGGACTACGCCGCCCTGCACCGCTGGTCGGTCACCGATCTGGCCGGATTCTGGGGTGCGGTGTGGGAGTACTTCGGCGTCGACGCGGACACGCCGTACGAGAAGGTGCTGGCCGAGGAGATCATGCCGGGCGCCCGCTGGTTCACCGGCGCCACCCTCAACTACGCCCACCACGCCCTGCGCAACCTCGCGGACGACGACGTGGCGATCATCGCCCTCGACGAGACCGGCTCCGGTTACCAGGTGACCGGGAGGCGGCTGCGCGATCAGGTCGCCTCGGTGGCCGCAACGCTGCGCGACCTGGGCGTCGGCACGGGTGACCGCGTCGTCGGCTACCTCCCCAACACCCCGCACGCGATCACCGCGTTCCTCGCCACCGCGAGCCTGGGTGCCGTGTGGTCCGTGTGCGGGCAGGACTACGCGCCCAGCGCCGCCGCCAACCGTTTCGCGCAGCTCGAACCCACCGTCCTGATCGCCGCCGACGGCTACCTCTTCAACGGCACCACGCACGACCGCCGCGACGCCGCCCTCGAACTCGCCTGCCTGCTACCGACGTTGAAGGCCACTCTGCTCGTGGACCACGTGGGTCTGCCGTGGCCCTCACGGAACCACCCGTCGCCGGTGATCCCTTGGGAGGACGCCTCCACCCGTACCGAGCAACTCACCTGCACGGCCGTGCCGTTCGACCACCCGCTGTGGGTCGTGTTCTCCTCCGGAACCACCGGCCTCCCCAAGGGCATCGTCCACGGGCACGGCGGTGTCCTGCTCGAACACCTCAAGACCCTGGGCCTGCACTCCGACCTCGGCCCCGGCGACCGGCTCCTCTGGTACACCACCACCCACTGGATGATGTGGAACCTGGTCGCCTCCACCCTGCTCACCGGCGCGGCCACCTGCACCTACGACGGCAGCCCCGCACCACTCACCCGCCCAGATGTCCTGTGGGAGTTGGCCGCCCGGCACCGCGTCACCGTCTTCGGCACGAGCCCCCAATTCCTCCTGGGCATGGCCAAGTTCGGCATCGATCCCGCCGCCGCGCACGACCTCTCCTCGATCCGCGTCGTCGGCTGCACCGGCTCCGCCCTGCCTGCCTCCGCCTACCCATGGGTCCGCGACCACGTCGCCGGGCACGCTCTGCTCGCCTCCGTCAGCGGCGGCACCGACATCGTCTCCGGGTTCGCCGGCAGCTCGCCCAACACCCCGGTCTGGGCCGGTGAGCTGTCGGCGCCCCACCTGGGCGTGGCGCTCGCCGCCTACGACGGCGAGGGTTTTCCGGTGCGGGACGAGGTCGGTGAACTGGTCGTCACCCGGCCCATGCCGTCGATGCCGCTGCACTTCTGGAACGACCCCGACGGCAGCCGATACCGCGAGGCCTATTTCGCCGTCCACCCCGGCGTCTGGCGCCACGGCGACTGGATCACCCTCACCTCCCACGGCTCGGTCATCGTCCACGGCCGCTCCGACTCCACCCTCAACCGCCACGGTGTACGGCTGGGCAGTGCCGACATCCACGACATCGTCGAGCAACTCCCGGAGATCGCCGAGGCGTTGGTCATCGGGGCGGAGGAACCCGACGGCGGCTACTGGATGCCGCTGTTCGTCGTCCTCGCGGCCGGCGCCGAACTCGACGACGCCCTCCGCGACCGCATCCGCGACGCGATCCGCACCGGCGTATCGCCCCGACATGCCCCCGACGAGATACTCGAAGTCCCGGCGATCCCGCACACCCGTACCGGCAAGAAACTCGAAGTCCCCGTCAAACGACTGCTCCAGGGCCACGACGTGGAGCAGGTCGTCAACCCCGGCGCCGTCGATGTCCCTGCGCTGATCGACTACTTCGTCCATCTGGGTGCGCAGCGCCGCCGCCGAAGGAACCCGACATGAGAACAGCGAGGCTAGGTCGGCGCGGATCCACCGGCCTCGACCGGGAGCTCTGCACGCCCCGCGCCGACCGGTCCTGATCGAGGTGCCGGGTCAGCGACGCGAGGACGATCTCCTCCGGAGCGCATGGCACCGGAGAGAAGTTCCACCTTGAGCCGTGCGTCTCCCACAACACGGAATTCTCCGCGCGATACCGTCCCGGACGACGTTCTCCACCTCGACCACGATCGCGTGGAACGGGTTTCCCGGCCCCTCGGGCAGTTCTGTGACCAGCAGGCCTGACCCCGCTCGGAACATCGGTTGCATGGCCTGGTCCGTGGACGCCTCCAGGATCGTTCGATGATCTCCCCCATCCGCTCCGCGGCCGGGTCCGCGGACCGCGCCGCGATCGACGCCACGCGCTCGACCGCGGGCCGACAAGCCCGCCCGGTCAGGGCCAGGACCAGGACCAGGACCAGGGTGCTCTTGTCGCGGTCGTGGTCTTCCTCGATGCCGGCTCCCCGGATACGCGGCATCCGGTCGCTCTCCTTCCCCTACGGATTCTCTGTGGCGCGGGGTCGGCCTCGGCCCCCGCCGCCGGTGCACCTGCCCGGAGGGCAGGGCGGCCCTCGCCAGATGCGCGTTCTCCTGGCACGTCGAGGTGAGCTTCTCCCGGTCGAGACGCCGGCCGTCCGCCGTACGGACCGCCTCGTTGCCGTAGAAGCCGACCACCAGCCACCGGATGGGCCCGCCGTCTGCCGACTCGTCCGGAAGCCAGCGCTCGGCACGGACGCGCGCGTGGACCGTCGCGCGGTCGCCGTTGATGTCGACGACGTGGCCGGTGATCGCATGGTGGGTCACCACGAACGGTACGAAGGCGCCCCGGAGGATCCCGGTGTACTGGTCGAGCGGTGTTTCCGTCGGCGGCATGCCGGTGATGGACGAGAAGTCGAGCGTGAGCGGGTCGGCGAAGACCTGGCGGGGCAGATCCGTGAACTTCTTCTTGTCCTGAGGTGCTGCCGTACTCGTTGGTCCGACGGCCCGAGTCGGAGCTCACCGGCCCTCGAACCCGTCGGCCACGCTCCAGTTGAGTGTGGTGTTCCTCCCGAAGACCACCCGCTGCCCGTCCTCGGAGACCGTGGCCCGTTCCCAGCCGTCGAAGTCCTTCGTGACGTTGACGCTCCAGTCCGTCAGGTCGCCGACGCCCACGGCCGCGAGGGACTCGGTCGGTGGCTCGCCGTCGTAGCAGTAGGGGCCGAAGTCGGCGATCGCCGCCACGGTTCCGTTCCTGGTACGCAGGTGGATGCCCTGGCAGGCGTCGGTCCCGGTGCGGTAGATGACCGTCGGTGCGGTCCAGGCCCTCGCCCGGGGGCTGTAGTGCTGCTCGACGAGCCCCTCGCCCCGGCGGTAGTGCAGGGCCACCCGGCGGCCGTCACCGAGTTTCACCTCGGCGTTGTACGGGCTTGAACTGCCGTTCCAAGGGAGGTCGCTCTTCTGCAACTTGGAGGCGTAGACCGTGGATTCCGGTGAGACTGAGGCATTCCCGGAAGGTTCCTTCACCGGCGCCGAGCTCTGGTGCGCGCACGCCGCCGCCAAAGTCACCGTCACGGTCACGAGCACGCCAAGCATTCCTCTGACCGACGCCCTCGTGCCGGGCTTGTGCATACGTGCCTCCCGTCGCCCCGCCGCAGCATAGGGGCGACCTGGTCCTCCGCAACGGATCTCTGCTGCCGGGCCGGCAGCAGAGATCCGGCCGATTCAAGGAGTGATCGGCGAGCCGGTCCAGATCCGGCGCTCCGCGCTCAAGGGGTCGTCCAGCGTGTGCGGGGTGGTGTCCCAGGTCATGGTGGTGCGGCGCTTGTCGGTGTAGCGGGGCCACTCGGGGCCCGGGTCGAGGTCCCGGACGAAGGCGACCCAGGCACCGTGCATCTCGTCGGCGAGGGACTGGGGCGGATGCGGGCCCGTCGCGGCCGTGACGCGTTCGGCGTCGAGGAGGCCGAACGCGAAGGGGATCTCCACGCAGTGGGAGGCGCTTCCATAGGTGAAGTGGTAGAGCCAGGTGGGGAGTTCGTGGTGTGCGCGGGCCTCGGCGAGGGCGAGTGACGGGCCTCGGAATATGGCGTCGGTGAGGGCCTGGCCCACGCGTTGCGCCGGGTCGTCATCGTCGTCGTGGAGGGCGATGTAGGCGGACACGGCCTCCGGGGCCAACCCGTTTGCGGTCAGCACGGCTTGTACTGCCTCGACCGGTGCGGGTGTCGGCGCCGGACTGGTCCCGACCGGCGGGTTGAACTCCCGCTGGGTGAACCCGAGCACCAGCGGGACGGAAGCCGCGCTGCCATCCGCGAAAGCCTCCGCCACAGGAACGGGGATCAACTCCCCGTCCGCAAAGGGCGCCAGCGTCAGCCCGGCCTCGGGAGTGGCCAAGGCGTCCTGAAGGGCAAGAAGTTGATCAGCAGTCAGATCACGGAGTGCGGACGCCAGCGCCGGGACGCCGGTGCGTGCCGTCAGGCGGGCGGAGTCGGCGAGTGCGTCGCGCCGGTGCTGGGGCGACCTGACGGCACCGGACTGGGAGATCGCGGCCCGGAAGAGGCCGTGTGCCGCGGGGGTGGCCATCAGGGTCTGCGCGGCGCCGCCGCCGGCCGACTGACCGGCGACGGTGACCTTCGCGGGGTCGCCGCCGAACGCGGCGATGTTGTCGCGTACCCAGGTCAGTGCGGCGATCCAGTCGAGCACGCCGCGGTTGTCGGGGGCGTCGTCGAGGTGGAGGAAGCCCTCGATGCCGAGCCGGTAGCCGATCGACACGAGGACGACTCCGTCGCGGGCGAAGGCCGAGCCGTCGTACCAGGGGCTGGCGGCGGATCCGGCGACGTACCCGCCGCCGTGGATCCAGACCAGGACGGGCAGGCCCGCGCCCGGCTGCGGGTCGGGTGTGAAGACGTTGAGGTTCAGGACGCCGTCGCCCGGTATCGAGGGTTCGGGGATGGTGGTGGGGCCGTCGAGGATGAAGGGGCGGCGTTGCGCGGTGGGCCCGTACCGGGTGGCGTCGAGTGGCTCGGTCCACGGCTCGGGCGGGACGGGGGCGGCGAAGCGGAGGTCGCCGACCGGGGGCTTGGCGTAGGGGATGCCGAGGAAGCGGGCGGTGGTGTGCTGCCACGTCCCGAGGACGGGTCCCTGGGACGTGGCAGCGATCACGGACTGGGGCACGGAGCGACTTCCTTGTGGAGGGGGGAGGTTACGGGTGATGGTCGAAGTCTCGCGCCTGGCCCGCTACTTGACGCTCTTGATCGGCCGGATGGCGAGCGCGCTGATCAGCACGACGGCCATGGCGAAGACGAACAGGGCGCGGTAGCCCGGCAGTTTGTCGGAGCCGGCCGCGAAGGAGGTGATGAGCACGGAGGCGATGATCGGGCCGAGGGCCTGGGGGATGTTGGTGGCGATGTTGAGGATGCCGAGGTCCTTGCCGGCCGCCGAGCCCTTGGGCAGGACCTCGGTCATCAGGGCCATGTCCAGCGACATGTAGGTACCGAATCCCATGCCGCTGACCAGCGCGTAGGCGTACATCGCGGGCAGGGTGGGGCTGAGCAGCGGGATGGCCATGGAGAGGGCGAGCAGGACCGACGCGCCGATCACGAAGATCTTGCGGCGGCCGGTGCGGTCGGAGATCTTCGCGGCAGGGACGGCACCGGCGAGGGTGCCGACGAGGGCGAGGACGGACATCAGCTGCTGGGCGCTGTCGAGGGCGCCGCCGTCCAGGCCGACGTAGTCCTGGAGGGCGTAGCGCTGGTAGGTGGCGACTCCCCAGTAGCCGAGGATGAAGGTCATGCGGGCCACGAACGCCCAGGCGAAGTCCGGGTGCCTGCGCGGAGAGATCCAGAAGCCGGTGAGGAACTCCCGCCAGGAGAACGGCTCCGGGGGCTCGGGGCAGGTGCGGTCGCGGTTGAGGAGGACGAAGGCGAGCACCGTCACCAGGACGACGGCCGCGATGACGCCGTAGCCGAGGCCGAGGCGTCCTGCGTAGCGGGCGGCGAGGATCACGCCGAGGGTGGCGCCGAGGTTGGAGCCGAGGCCGACGAAGGCGGAGACGATGCCGAACCGGCGCGGGGCCACGCGGTCGGCCATGACGGCGGTGAGGGGGGCCTGGACCACGTTCAGCAGTACCTGAACGGCGACCCACAGCAGGGTGAGCCAGAGCAGGGTGGTGGCGTGGGAGATGGCCAGCAGGGTGAGGACCGCGCCGACGGCACCGAACAGCATCCAGGGGGTGCGGCGGCCGAGGCGGCCCCGGGTGCGGTCGGAGACGGCGCCGATGATCGGCTGGGCGAAGAGCGTGACGATGGACGAGGTCATCGTGACCAGCGCGAGGTTCGATTCCTTCGCGGCGGCGTCGATGTTCTGGATCTGGGTGGGAAGCAGGACGACGACGAGACCGGCGTAGGCGGTGTAGAGAGCGGCGAATCCCGCGCCCATCGACCACATCAGGACGTTGACCCGGGAGCGGCCCAGGGTGTCGTCCGTTCGGGGAGTGGCGGGGGCGGAAGAGGTCGAAGCGGACAAGGACGCCTCCACGGGGACGGACCGGCTTCGTTGCCGGTGTCGGGAGTATGGACTCGCCCATTTATTTTTTTCAAGACTCGAAAAATTATATCTTGGCCACCATGACCGGATCACACCGTGCCGGGGGCACAATCGTCCGTGTGAACGCCCCCGCCGACTCCGCCGACGTGCGACGCCGCAACCTGGCCCTGGTGCTGCGCCACCTCGACGCCCACGGCCCCTGCGCCCGTACCGAGGTCGCCGCCGGGACCGGGCTGGTGCACGCCTCCGTCACGGCGCTCGTCGCGGAACTCATCGACCGTGGCCTGGTCCGCGAGGCGGGTTCGGTGCCGTCCGGCGGCCGGGGCCGCCCCCGGCGGCTGCTGCGGCTGGTCCCCGAACGGGTGGTCATCCTCGCCGCGCAGGTGACCCTGGAGTCCGTGCACGTCATGGCGGCCGACTTCGGCGGCCACGTCCTGCACCGCGAGTCGGCGCCGCACCACGCGCCGTACGGCGATCCGCGCGTCCTGGCCGCGGTCATCGGCTGTGCCGCGAGGGCGGCCGAAGCCATGGTCCGGGACGCGTCTCCGGACGCCCATGTCGCCCAACTCACCGTCGCCATGGCCGGACCGGTCATAGGACCCGGCCAACTGGTCGCCGCAGCCATCGACTTCGGCTGGCACAGCACCGACTTGCGCGCCCTGGTCGTCGCCGAACTCCCCGGACTCGACTGTCCGGTCGACGTGGTCAACGACGCCAACATGGCGGCCCTGGCCGAGTACCACGCCCTCGCGGCCGACGGAGTACGGCACCCCGAGACCGTCGCCTACATCAAGGCCGACACCGGTGTCGGCGGCGGACTGCTGGTCAACGGCCGTGTGCACAGCGGGAGTCACGGCATGGCGGGCGAGATCGGGCACCTGCCGATCGCTCTCGACGGTCCCGAATGCCGGTGCGGCACGCAGGGTTGCCTGGCGATGTACATCGGGCCCGAACCTCTCATCCACGCGGCCGGGTTGGACGCCGTCGCCGATGCGCGAGGGGGCGAGGCAGCGCTCGCCGAGCTGGACCGCCGACTGCGCGCGGGCGACCCGGACGCGACCGCAGCACTCGGCGCCGCCGGGCACGCCCTGGGTGCGGCCGTCCTCGGTGTCTGCGGTGTCGCCGACGTCGGCGAGATCATCCTCGGCGGCTACCTCTCCACCTGGGCCACGTGGCTCCGGCCCGGCCTGGACGCCCGGCTGGCCGGGCGCCGCGCCCTGGCGCCGGACACCCAGCCGGAGATCACCTTCGGCGTCCTCGGTACGGAGGCGACGCTGCGCGGCGCGTTCCAGACCTGCCGCGACGCTCTCCTCGACGACCCCACCAGCGTTCCGGCCGTCCCCGCGCCCCCGGTCGGCGTGGCGTCCCCGTAACGGCGAGGCCGTTTCCGCTGCCCCTGGCCATGGTCATGGAGCCCCCCGCCACCCGGGCCGGCGCCTCCGTCCGGTGGCCGTCGCTTCGTCGGGCCACCCCGGTACGGGCATACTCGGGCCTTGCGCGCGCACCGGCGTTCGCGAGAAGCGGGAGGTGGGCGATGGTGCTGCCATCAACAGCGGGGGCCGAGCCCCGGAAGATCACGATCAACGACGTCGCCAAGTCGGCCGGGGTGTCCCGGCAGACCGTGTCACGGGCGCTCAACGACAAGGACGAGATCGACGTCGACACCAAGCAGCGGGTGCTGGACGCCGCTCGGGCGCTCGGGTACCGCCCGAGCCGGTTCGCCCGCGGTCTGGTCCGCCAGGACACGATGACGATCGGGCTGGTCATCCCCGACCTGCTCAACCCGTTCTTCACCGAGGTCGCCGCCGCCGCGCTGGAGGCGGCCCGGGCCCGCGGCTGGCAGGTCGTCGTGTACGACACCGGCGACCGGGCCGAGGAGGAACTCGGCACGCTCCAGGTGATCAGCTCCCAAGTCGACGCGGTGATCGGCTACTTCAGCTGTCCCGAGAGCGAGTTGGAGAAATTCACGCGGGGCATGCCGGTGGTACTCATCGGCCGGGAGCAGCGGACACGGTTCAGCGCGATCACGATCGACGGCTCGGAGGGGGTGCACGCCGCGGTCGCGCACCTGGTCGCGCGGGGGCACACCCGGATCGGCATGCTCGACCACCACACCCGCGCCGAGCCGAGCATCCGGCACGAGTGGTTCACCACGGCCGCGAGGGCGCACGGGATCGACCCTGGTCTGGTGGTCGGCGCGGACCAGACCGCCGACGGCGGCGGGGCGGCACTCAGGGCCATGCTCGCCGCCCACCCCGACGTCACCGCGGTCTTCACGTTCAACGACATCATCGCGCTCGGCGCCCTGCGGGAGGCCCGCCGCCTGGGCAGGAACGTCCCGCACGAGCTGGCGGTCATCGGCTTCGACGGTCTGCAGCTCGGCGCGCTGGTCGAGCCCCCGCTTACCAGCGTCGCCCTCGACACTCGCGGCCTCGGCGCCCTCGCCATCGAGCAGATCGCGCGGCTGCTGTCGGGCACGGAGGCGCTGGCCGCCGACGAGCTGGTCGTACGGGGTGAATTGCGGCTCGGTGGCTCCGCCTGAGCCGCACCGGCGCGCATCCGGTCCGAATGTCTTGACACCCCTCGTGCCGGAGCGCAAACTTCCGAACATTCACAACACACTTGAACAGGCCACTCCACAAGCAGTCCCGTGAGCGCTCACGGGAGCGCTCACGGGGAGATCGCAGACCGCCAAAAATGGTGTAACCACTCCAGCAGGCATCCCGCCCGAGGGATCAGCATCGAGCCGCCTAGCACCGCCGCTAGTCGTTGTCCGGAACGGAAACCATGAGCAGCAAAGTCACTCGCTTCCGCCTCGCCGTCGTCGCCGTGGCCGCCAGTGTCGCCGTACTCGCCGGATGCTCGTCATCCTCGCCGTCGGCCAAGACATCCGCGACCTCCTGCGCCCCCGCGAAGGGCAAGGTGACCCTCCAGTACTGGAACACGGTTCCGGGCATGGACAAGGTCGTCGCCCTGTGGAACAAGAAGAACCCGAACATCCAGGTCGAGACGAAGAACATCTCCAACGACCAGTACGGCATCCTCAGCAACGCCCTCAAGGCGGGCAAGGCCCCCGACCTCTCGCAGGTCGGCTACGACGAACTCCCCAACCTCCGCACCCAGAGCGCCTTCGTGGACGCGTCGGCCTGCTCGGCGGCCACGGCGGCCAAGTCGAAGTTCGTGCCGTGGACCTGGTCGCAGACCAGCTTCGGCAACACCGGCGTGTTCGCCCTGCCGCAGGACACCGGCCCGATGGCCCTCTACGTCCGCAGCGACATCTTCAAGAAGTACGACATCGCGATACCCACGACCTGGGACGAGTACGCGGCCGCCGCGGCGAAGCTGCACAAGGCGGACCCGAAGCTCGACATCACCTTCTTCGACCCGAACAACGCCGAGTGGTTCAACGGTCTCCTCTGGCAGAACAACGCCCAGATGTACAGCTACTCCGGCAACAAGTGGCAGGTCACCGTCGCCTCGGACCAGAGCAGGCAGGTCGCCGACTACTGGCAGAAGCTGATCGCCGGCAAGCTCGTGCGGACCGACCTCGCCAACGGTTCGACGCAGATGTACGCGGCGTACCAGAAGGACCGGATCGCCAGCTACGTCGGCGCCGCCTGGGGCTACAGCATGTTCCGCGACAACCTCCCCAAGCAGGCCGGCAAGTGGACGATCGTCCCGATGCCGACGTGGGGTTCGGACGGCGCCTCCGGTGACTGGGGCGGCTCGACCGTCGCGTTCATGAAGGGCAGCAAGCACCTCTACGAGTCGGTCGAGTTCAACACCTGGCTCAACACCGACCCGGAGGCCCTCGCGCTGGAGAACCAGCTCGGCGGCCTGTACCCGGCGGCCAACGCCGGGCTCCAACTCCCCGCGCTGTCCAAGGGAGTTCCGTACTACAACAACGAGAAGATCTTCGACGTCTTCGCCGCCTCGTCCAAGAAGATCAACACCACTTTCGCCTGGGGCCCGACCCAGAAGACGGTGAACCTGGCGCTGCAGGACGCGATGGCCAAGGCGACGGCCGGGAGCGGCACGCTCTCCGACGCCCTGTCGGCCGCGCAGTCAGCCGCGCTGAAGTCGATGAAGGATCAGGCGATCCCCGCAGCGGCGGGCAAGTGACCGCACGATGACCGACATCGCAACCCGCGCGTCGCGCGTGGTGGCGTCACCCGGGGGCCGTCGCCGTCTCAACGGCGGCGGCCCCCGGGCGGGCACCATCTTCGCGTTCGTGATCCCCTTCTTCCTCCCGTTCGTGCTCTTCTACCTGGCGCCGGTCGGCTACGCGCTCTGGCAGAGCGTCCGCGTCGTGCGCCGCACCGGCGGGCAGTACGGCACCTCGTACACGACGTTCGGCGGTTTCGAGCAGTACACGAAGGTCTTCCAGAACGACGAGTTCTGGTCCAGCGTCGGCCGCATCGGACTCTTCGGCATCGTCCAGGTGCCGGTGATGCTGTTCGTGGCGCTGACGATCGCCCTGCTCCTCGACACTCCCCTGCTGCGGCTCAAGTCGGTGTTCCGCATCACCGCGTTCATGCCGTACGCGGTGCCGGGTGTCATCGCCGCGATCATGTGGTCGTACCTCTACTCGCCCCAACTGAGCCCCGTCGTCGACCTGTTGAACGGCATCGGGCTCAAGCCCGACTTCCTCGGGCCGGGCGCGGTGCTGTGGTCGGTGGCGAACATCTCGACCTGGCTGTGGACCGGCTACAACATGCTGATCATGTTCTCGGCCCTGCAGTCGATCCCGCAGGAGCTCTACGAGGCCGCCAAGCTCGACGGCGCGAGCAACTGGACCATCGCCTGGCAGATCAAGGTCCCGATCATCGCCCCGTCGATCATCCTGACCACGGTGTTCTCGATCATCGGCACCCTCCAGCTCTACGCCGAGCCGGCCGTGCTGCGGCAGATCTCCTCGAACATCTCCAGCACGTTCACGCCGAACATGCTGGCGTACGCGGTGGCCTCCGGGAACAACTACCAGCAGGCCGCGGCGATCTCCGTGGTCATCGCCGTCATCACCTTCGTCCTGAGCTTCGGGTTCATGCGACTGACCTCGAAGAGGGCCGGCCTGTGAGCAAGCAAACCGTGAGCCGCGAGAGCCAGGTCAGCCGTACGGCCGCCATGGCCCTGATGCTCCTCCTGGCGATCTACTTCCTGCTGCCGATCTACTTCCTGGTCGTCGCGGCCACCAAGCCGCAGGGCGACCTCGCCGCCACCAACGGCCTGACGTTCTCGCACTTCAACCTGTTCGAGAACGTGCGCGTCCTGTTCACCCGCAGCGACGGCATCTTCGGCAAGTGGATCGTCAACACCGTGATCTACGCGGTGTTCGGCGCGGCCGTGGGGACGCTGATCTCCGCGCTGTGCGGCTACGCGCTCGCCAAGTTCCAGTTCCGTGGGCGGGAGTTCCTGTTCTCCGTCATCCTCGGTGGCGTCCTCGTCCCCACCACCGCGCTCGCGCTCCCGCTGTTCCTGCTGTTCTCGGCGACCGGGATCGTCAACACGTACTTCGCGGTGTTCCTGCCGAGCATCGTCAGCCCCTTCGGCGTCTATCTCGCCCGGATCTTCGCCAACGCGGCTGTTCCGCAGGAGCTGTTGGAGTCGGCGCGGCTGGACGGCGCGGGTGAGTTCCGCACGTTCTTCTCCGTGGCGTTCAAGCTGATGACGCCGTCACTGGTGACGATCTTCCTGTTCCAGTTCGTCGCCATCTGGAACAACTTCTTCCTGCCGATGGTGATGCTCCAGAAGGAGTCCCTCTTCCCGATCACGCTCGGCCTCTACGAGTGGAACGGCCAGACCGCCCGCGCCCCGCTCCTCCAGGAGTCCGTCATCACCGGCTCGCTGGTGTCGATCGTGCCCGTGATCATCCTGTTCATCCTGCTCCAGCGGTTCTGGCGCACCGGACTCGCCGCCGGTTCCCTCAAGTGACCGCCCCCGCACAGAAGGTGCCCCCCGTCATGACCGACTCCGCTGTCTTCGTGCCCCATTTCCACTGGGACCGGGAGTGGTACGAGCCCTTCCAGGTGTTCCGGCACCGGCTCGTCGCCGCCCTCGACACCGTGCTGGAGACGGCGGAGACGGACCCGAACTTCCGGTTCACCGTCGACGGCCAACTGGCTGCGGTCGAGGACTACTTGGAGATGCGGCCGGAGAACCGCCACCGTGTCGTGGCCCTGGTGCGCGAGGGCCGGCTCGCCATCGGGCCGTGGCTGATCCTGCTCGACGAGTTCCTCTGCTCCGGCGAGACCATCGTCCGCAACCTCCAAATGGGCTGGGCCGCCGCCGAGGAACTGGGCGGCGCGATGCCGGTCGGTTATCTGCCGGACATGTTCGGCCACATCGCGCAGATGCCGCAGATCCTGGCGCGGGCCGGCATCGAGCACGCGGCGCTGTGGCGCGGGGTGCCCGGCTCCGTCGACGGCCACGCCTTCAACTGGCGTGCGCCGGACGGCTCCCAGGTCCGTACCGAGTTCCTCTTCGACGGCTACGACAACGGCCTCGACGTCCTGCTCGTCCCCGAGCAGATCGGCCGCGCCCTCAACGACTACGCGGAGATGACGGCCGAACGGTGGGGCGGCGACCCGGTGTTGGCGATGGCCGGCACCGATCACAACGCACCTGACCCCCAACTGGCGTCCTGGCTGCGGCGGGCCTCCGGCGAGGGGCGTGCCATCATCGTCGCCACGCTCGACGAGTACCTCCGCAAGCATGTCCGTGACGAGGTGTCCGCCGTCGTCACGGGTGAGCTGCGCAGTCATGTGCGCGGCAACATCCTGCCGGGCGTGCTGTCGGTGCGGCTCGGGCTGAAACAGCGGATGGCGCTCGCCGAGCGGACGATCGACCACGCCGAGCGCATGAACGCGCTGTGGTCCCGGCGCGACGACGCGCCGTTCCTCCGCCTCGCCTGGCACAAGATCATCGAGTCGACCGCGCACGACTCGGTCGTCGGCTCCGGCACGGACGAGACCTGCGACCAGGTCGCCGCCCGCCTCGCCGAAGCCACGCAGACGGCCCGTGCCGTACGGGACGCGGCGCTCGCCGAGCCCGCCGCCCTGGTGCCGAGCGACGGCCATCTGGTCGCCAACCCGCTGCCGTTCGACCGTCAGGCGCTGGTCGAGGTGGACGTCGTGGCCCCGCCCGAGGGCACCGCGCTCCTCGCGACCGCCGCCGACGGCTCGACCGCCCCCGTGCAGTTGATCTCCCAGGCACCGACCGTCCTCAGCGACGAGCGCATGGACGCCTCGCAGTTGGAGCGCGTCCTGCGCCGCATCCACCGCCGCGAGCTCTTCGGCCGGCTGATCGACCACTACGAACTCGCCGCCGGTGAACTCGTCTTCCACCTCGCCGAGGTACCGAGGAGCGGACCGTTCGACCTGCTGATCCTGCGCCGCGAGGTCGCCGAGGCAGCCGCGACACATCCGGGTGAGTGGCGGGTCCTGACCCTGGAGGAGGCCCGGGCCACCGCGCTCGTACCCGTGGACGTTCAGGCCTCGGGGCTGGCGAGCTTCCGGGTCGAGCCGAGCGAAACCATCGCTTCGACCACGCACACCCCCGCCACGGCGACAGACCGCACCCTCTCCAACGGCCTGGTCGAGGTCACGGTCGCCGCCGACGGCACCCTGGACATCACCGGGCCGGACGGCACCGCGCTGTACGGCGTGGGGCGCCTGGTCGACGGCGGTGACCGGGGCGACAGCTACAACTACGCTCCCCCGGCGCAGGACGCCCTCGTCTCGGAGCCCACGGAGATCACCGTCGAGGTCCTCGAAACCGGCCCGGTGCGCTCACGGTCGCGTGTCACGCGGGTCTACGAATGGCCCGCCGCGCTCTCCACGGACCGCGATGTACGCGGCGACCGGACCGTGCCGACACCCGTGGAGACGCTGGTGGAAGTGCGGGTGGGCGAGCCGTTCGTGCGGGTCTCCACGTCCTTCCTGAACCAGTCCGCCGACCACCGGCTGCGCTTCCATGTGCCGCTGCCCGAGCCGGTGACCACATCCGCGTCCGCCGGGCAATTCGCCGTCACCGAGCGGGGGTTGACCGCCGAGGGCGGCTGGGGCGAGTATCCGCTGCCGACCTTCCCGGCCGGTTCGTTCGTGTCGGCGGGCGCGGCCACGGTCCTGCTCGACCACTCCAGCGAGTACGAACTCGTCGGCGACGGCTCCGAACTCGCGATCACGCTGCTTCGGGCGATCGGCTCGATCAGTGTCAACATCCACCCCCTGCGGGACGAACCGGCGGCAAGCGAGATCCCGGTACCCGGTGCGCAGGACCTCGGGACGCTGACCGAGAACCGGTTCGCCGTCGTGCCCTCGGCGTCCGGCTGGCGTGGTGCGCACGCGGTCGCGCTCGCCGAGGAGTTCCGTAGCGACGTCCTGGTGACTCGTGGAACCGGGCCCGCCGGGCGTCAACTACCGCCGGACCGGGCCGGGTTGCGCGTCGACGGGAAGGACGTCCTCGTCTCGGCCGTCCGCCGTGTCGGCGGCGACGACGCACAAGTCCCCGGCACCGAGGTGCGGTTGACCGCGATGAGCGACACTCCGTCCACGGTCCGCGTGACAGGGACCTTCACCGAGGCCACGACCGTCGATCTGCTGGGCCGGCCGCTGTCCCGCACCCCGGTCACCGACGCGCTCGAACTCGACCTCGGTGCATGGGAGATCCGCACCGTCGTACTCCGGTAGACCGCCATGATCGAATGCAATACGCCCCGTTCTGCTCTCACGAAAGCGTTGTGACCTCTTGCTCCCCGAGTTCTCCCCCCATGTTTCCGACCTCGCACCCGGCCGTGGTGCCCTGCGCCCGGCGCGCTCGTGGCTGCACTCCGACGCGAAGTCCCTCTCCCTGAACGGGTCCTGGCGTTTCCGCCTGTCCCCCACGGCGTCCGCGCCGGAGGACTTCACGGCCGAAGGCTTCGACGCCGACGGCTGGGACAGCATCCCCGTGCCCGCCCACTGGGTGCTGGAGGGTGACGGCGCGTACGGCCGCCCGATCTACACCAACATTCAGTTCCCGTTCCCGATCGACCCGCCGTACGTCCCGGACGAGAACCCGACCGGCGACTATCGCCGCACCTTCGACGTGCCCACCGACTGGTCGGACGCCGAGCGGGTCGTGCTGCGCTTCGACGGTGTCGAGTCGCTGTTCGGGGTGTGGGTCAACGGGGTGGAGATCGGCGGCGCGAGCGGCAGCCGACTGGCCCACGAGTTCGATGTGACGTCCGCCGTGCGCCCCGGTGAGAACGTCGTCGCCGTGCGGGTGCACCAGTGGTCGGCGGCCAGCTATGTCGAGGACCAGGACCAGTGGTGGCTGCCGGGCATCTTCCGCGATGTCACCCTCCTCGCCCGGCCGGCCGGGGGCATCGAGGACGTCTGGCTGCGGACCGGCTTCGACGACGGGCGCGGCCGGGTCGAGGCGGAGATCACCGCCGACGCGACGGCGTTCCCGGTCACCCTGCGCATCCCCGAACTGGGCGTGGAGCGGGTCTGGGCCGCGCCGGCCGACGTGACGCCAGTCGACATCGCCGCCGTGGAACCGTGGTCCGCCGAGCAGCCGCGCCTCTACGACGCCACCGTGTCGACGGCTGCGGAAACGGTCTCCCTGCGGGTCGGCTTCCGTACGGTCGAGATCCGCGGGGACCAGTTCCTGGTGAACGGCCGCCGGGTCGTGTTCCACGGCGTGAACCGGCACGAGACCCATCCGAAGCGCGGCCGGGTCTTCGACGAGGCGCACGCCCGCGAGGACCTCGCCCTCATGAAGCGGTTCAACGTGAACGCGATCCGCACCAGCCACTACCCACCGCATCCCCGGCTGCTGGACCTGGCCGACGAGCTCGGGTTCTGGGTGATCCTGGAGTGCGATCTGGAGACGCACGGCTTCGACAAGGTCGGCTGGACCGGCAACCCCAGTGACGACCCGGCCTGGCGCGAGGCGTACCTCGACCGTATCGAGCGCACCGTCGAGCGGGACAAGAACCACCCCAGCATCGTGATCTGGTCGCTCGGCAACGAGGCGGGCACCGGCAGCAACCTCGCCGCCATGTCGGCGTGGGCCCACGCCCGCGACGCCGAACGCCCCGTCCACTACGAGGGCGACTACACCGGCGAATACACCGACGTCTACTCCCGTATGTACGCGTCCGTGCTGGAGACCGAGCAGATCGGCATCGACGGCTCACGCGCCCCGCTGCTCAACTGCACTCCCGCGCAGGGCGCACGGCAGCGCACCAAGCCGTTCCTGCTGTGCGAGTACGCGCACGCGATGGGCAACGGTCCGGGCGCGTTCGACCAGTACGAGGCGCTGGTGCACGAACACCCGCGTCTGCACGGCGGTTTCGTCTGGGAGTGGCGCGACCACGGCATCCTGGCCACGGCCCCGGACGGGACGCCGTACTACGCGTACGGCGGTGACTTCGGGGAGGTCATCCACGACGGCAACTTCGTGATGGACGGCATGGTGTTGAGCGACGGCAGTCCGACGCCCAGCCTGCACGAGTTCAAGGCAGTCGTGGCGCCCGTCGACTTCGCGTTCGACGGCGACAAGATCGCGATCACGAATCTGCGGCACACGGCCGACACGTCCGACCTGCGGTTCCGCTGGCGTGTGGAGCACGACGGAGTGCCGGTGGATTCGGGGGAGTTGGAGGTCCCGCGGGTCGGGGCGGGCGACTCGGGGTGGGTTTCGCTGCCCGCGGTCGCGGTGTCGCCTGACGCCGAGACCTGGCTGACGATCGACGCGGAGCTGGCGCGGGACACGGCGTGGGCGTCCGCGGGTCATGTGGTGGCAACTGCCCAGCTGGACCGCTCGGTTCGGCGTCCGGCGCCCGGTGTCCGGCCCCGCAGCGGCTGGCGGCCCGGCGAGGGAACACTCACGCTCGGTGTCGCCGGGTTCGTCGGCGGGTCCCTCGTGCGCCTCGGCGAACGGGCCGTGGCAGGGCCCCGGTTGGAGCTGTTCCGCGCGCCGACCGACAACGACAAGGGTGCGTGGGGCGAGGTCGAGGAGAGCGACGCGAGCGTCTCGGGGGTGTCCAACGCCGAGCTGTGGCTCCGCGACGGGCTCGACCGGCTGACCTCGCGACGGGTGTCCGTGGAGCAGACCGTCGACGCGCTGCGCACGGTCGACAAGGTCTCGGCCGCCGACTCGGGGCTGTCGGTGCTGGTCGAGTCGGTCTGGTCGCGGGAGAGCGACGGCGAGGTGGAACTGCGGGTGGAGATCCAGCCCTCGCACGGCTGGCGGACGGTGTGGCCGCGGATCGGGGTGCGTTTCGAGCTGCCCGACGGTACTGCGCCCGTCGACGGCGCCGAGTGGTTCGGTCTTGGCCCGCTGGAGTCCTACCCCGACAGTCTGCGCGCGGCTCGCGCCGGCCGGTTCGCCGCCGGCATCCGTGACCTCTCGGTCGAGTACGCGCGGCCCCAGGAGACGGGACACCGTTCTGCGGTGCGCCGCCTCGCGCTGACGACCGGCGACACCGAGGTGCTGCGCGTCGAGGCACTCCCCGACACGCAGGGCCGCCGTCCCGGCTTCACGCTGAGCCGCCATACCCCGCAGGAGATCGCCCGGTCCGGACATCCGTTCGAACTGCCGGTTTCGACGTCGAGCCACCTGACCGTCGACGCCGCGCAGCACGGTCTCGGCTCACGAGCCTGCGGCCCGGACGTGTGGCCCGCGTTCGCGCTGCGCCCGCAGGCCCGCACGATCAGGCTGCGGATCACGGCACCGAACTAGGCCGTGCACCGAGGGCGCGGTCTCGCACAGCGGCGACCGCGCCCTCAGTATGGGAGGGGACGACTGCCGTCCCGGCGCGACCGTGCCGGTCGTCCCGTGGGAAGAGTTCCCCGTGGCAAGGAGTTCCCCATGCCCACCCTGCTCTCGGTGAATGTCGGGATGCCGAAGGACGTTCCGTGGGAGGGCAGGAACGTCCGCACCGGTGTGTGGAAGTACCCGGTGCAGGGCCCGGCGATGGTCCGCCGGCTCAACATCGACGGCGACGGCCAGGGCGACACCGCCGGTCACGGCGGCGAGCAGCGGGCCGTGCTCGTCTACCAGATCCAGTCGTACCGGCACTGGCAGCGGTACTTCGGCCGCGCCGACCTCGGCTACGGCCAGTTCGGCGAGAACCTCACGGTGGACGGCCTGTCCGACGACGAGGTGTGCATCGGCGACCGGTACCGCATCGGCGAGGCCGAGTTCGAGGTCACCCAGCCGCGCGTCACCTGCTACCGGGTCGGCATGCGCTTCGGCGAACCCGAACTGGCCGCCCTGCTGGTGAGCCATCACCGTCCCGGCTTCTACATGCGGGTCGTCCGCGAGGGGCATGTGCAGGCCGGCGACCGGATCGTACGGACCAGGACCGGTCCGGGCGCGCTGAGCGTGGCCGACACGGACGCCCTGCTCTACCTCCCGGGCCGCGACCCCGCCAAGCTGCGGCTCGCCCTGGACGTGCCCGCGCTGAGCCCCGGCTGGCAGGGCTCCTTCCGCGAACTGCTCGCCGACGGTTCGAAGCCCGCCGTCCGTCCGGCCTGGGACGGTTTCCGCACGCTGCGGGTGACGGACGTGACCGCCGAGAGCCCGACGGTCACCTCGATCCGGCTGGCGGACCCCGACGGCTCCCCGCTCCCGGCCGCCCGCGCGGGCCAGTACCTGACCCTGCGCGTCCCCACCACGACCGGCCCCGCGCCGGTGCGCAGCTACTCGCTCTCCGCCGCGCCCGACGCGGGCAGCTACCGGATCGGCGTCAAACACGAGCCGCACGGCACGGCCAGCGGCTATCTGACCACGCGGCTACGGCCCGGCACGGACCTCCAAGTCGCCGCGCCCAGAGGTGAGTTCACGTACGCCGAAGGCAGCGGGCCGGTGCTCCTGGTCTCCGCCGGTATCGGCCTGACGCCGGTGCTGTCCATGCTGCACGCGCTGGCCGCCGGGAAGAGCGAACGTGAGGTCTGGTGGATCCACGGTGCCCGCGGCCCACGCGAACACCCTTTCGCGGCCGAGGCGCACGACCTGCTCGCCTCGCTGCCGCACGCGCACGAGTACGTCTTCTACAGCGCGGCCACACGCGAGGAACTCCGACATGCCCATGCCGCGTCGGGGCGCCTCACCAAGGACAGGCTGATCGCGCTGTCCCTCCCGGCCGACGCGACCGCGTACATCTGCGGTCCCGCCCCCTTCATGGCCGCCATGCGGCAGGCCCTCGCCGAGGCCGGCATCGACCCGGCCTACATCCACACCGAACTGTTCGGGGCGCTCGCCGCAATCAACCCCGGTCTCACCGGACAGCCCGCCCGAGCACCGCACCAGCCCCCAGGGCCGCCAGGCACCGGCCCGACGGTGACCTTCGCGCGCAGCGGTCTCACCGTCCCGTTCGACGACGGCAGGCGCAGTGTGCTCGAACTCGCCGATGCCTGCGACGTCCCTACCCGCTGGAGCTGCCGCACCGGTGTCTGCCACACCTGCGTGACGCCCCTGCTGTCCGGCACGATCACCTACTCCCCCGAACCGCTCGAACCCCCGGCGGCCGGTGAGGTCCTCATCTGCTGTGCCCGGCCAGGAACGGACCTCGTCCTCGACATGTAGGGCCGTCGCGGACTCGTCGTGGAACAGACTCTTCCGACCTGCAACCTCGATGCCGTCGGAACGTCTGTCCGGGTGGAGGCGCCACCGAGCCAGGGCCTTCGCCACGGGAAGCCACCTGTGGCGGCGGCCCGACAGACCATTCACCATCGACGATTCGGGGAATCACATGTCTGCAGGTCACACCGCCCGCCGCAGCCTCCGCGCGGGCCGGGTACGGATCGCCCTGGGCATCACTGGCGCCGCCGCGCTCGCCATCGGCAGCTCGGTCACCGCCCACGCCGACAACTCCGCACCCGCCCCAAGCCGGCGCCCAGCCAGGTGACGTACCCCGGCGTACGCCCGGAGCCGGAGCCGGTCGACGCCGTGCGCGGCGACGACTGATCGGGGTCCCGGACGCCGGCGACCCGGTCGACGCCGTGCCCGGCGGGAACGACGCCACCCCGGGCCACGCCGCCCGGGAAGCCAAGCCCGCTCCCGCCAAGCGGTGACCGAGAAGGACCACACGGCCGAGCGCCGCTGATCGGCCGCGGGCCGTTCGGTGGCCCGTGCCGAGGTGGAGCCGTCGGGTCCCTGCCCGCCGGCTCCACCGCCCGTCCGGTCGTTCCGGGCGGTGAGTACGAAACCCATGATGTCCGGGAGATCCATGAAGGCAGCGACGACCCTGACCGCTCCGGCCCACGGCGACCCCACGGGCGCGTACCGGCTCCTGTGTTCCCCGGCTCCCACCTGGGCCGACGCACTGCGCCGGGCGGTACGGCGGCTGGTGCGTTAGGCGACTCCGGGCTCCAGGCGCCCTGCGGTGCCGGCCCCGCCGGCCGTCCCGGCCGACTTCGGCGAACCCGGCATCGACGAGCTCTACGCGCACCGCCGCCTGGAACTGGTCCGGCCGCCGTGCTCCTGGTGGCCGATCTCCCGACGGCGGAGGACGTGGTGCAGGACGTCTTCGCCGCGCTCTACCGCCGCCACGGGAAACGACTGACCGGCCTCGACAACCCCGACGCGTACCTGCGGACGAGCGTGGTCAACACCTCGCGCCGGTGCTGCGCCGCCGCCGTACCGTACGCGCCCATGTCCCCGAACGTGCGGGGCACGCGCCGTCGGCCGAGGAGCCCGTGCTGCTGCGCGAGGAGCACGGGGAAGTGATCGCCGCCCTGCACCGGCTGGTCCTGCGGTACTGGTTCCACCTCAGCGGGGCGCAGATCGCCGACACGCTGAGGCTGTCCCGCGGTGCGGTCAAGTCCACGGCGAGCCGGGCACTGGTCGCCCTGCGCAGAGAGTTGGAGGCTCCCCGATGATCGAACAGGACCTCGGTTCCGCTGTCCCGCCGGACTCCGCCGAACAGCGGCTGCGCGACGCCCTGCGCGCCCGGGCCGACTCCGTCGACCTGTCCGCGCTGCACCCCGCCGACCGCGCGGGCCCGGTTCCGTCTCACGGCCGTCCGGCCCGTCCGACGTACCGCCCTGGCGCTGCTGGTCGTGGCCGCCGCGGTGGTCGGTGTCCTGTTCGCGGCGACACACCTGGATCACAGGACGCCGGTCGGGCCCGCGCGTCCTACGTAGGTGTCGCCCACCTCCGGTGACATGGACGCCAGCCCCGACGCGCCCGGATCGAGCCCGGTCACCGCGGTGCCCCGTCCCTGACCGGGACGGCCAACTGCCCTGCCTCTGCGGCCCATTCGTCGGCCGGAAGTGCGAGGAGCCGTTCGATCCGGGCGCTGTCCGGCAGGGGTCCGTGGTCGGCCGTCACCTTGAGCGCCGACGCGGCCGTGATGTGTCCCAGCCGCAGCGCACGCTCCATGCCTCCGCCGCGCAGCAGACCGGTCAGCACTCCGGCGGCGAACGCGTCGCCCGCGCCGACCGGCTCCACCACGTCCGTGCCCAGCGCGGGCACGGTCCATGTTCCTTCCGTGCCGAAGGCGGAGACCGCGTGACCGCCGTCCTTCACGACGAGGAGACGCGGACGGGGCAGCAGCCGTCGTACGCCCGCGGGTTCGAGGTCCGCGCCCCAGAGGTCCTGGGCCTCGTCGAGCCCCACGAAGGTGATGTCGGCCCGGTCGGCCAGATCGCGCAGCACGGTGGCCGCCGTGTCGGGCGGCCACAGCGCGGGACGGTGGTTGACGTCGAAGCTGATGGCGTACGGCCGTTGGTCGGCCGGGACGGCGAGCGCGGCGGCCACCAGGCTCCGGCAGGACGGGGACAGCGCCGCGGTCACGCCCGTGAGGTGGAGGACGGAGGCCGACCTGAGCCGGTCGTCGTCGAGTACGTCGGGGCCCATCGCCGAGGCCGCCGAGTTGCCGCGGTAGTAGTGGACGCGGGTCCGGCTGCCGGTCGGCTCCTTCACGAGCAGGCCCGTGCGCCGCCCCGGGTCGCGGCGCACTCCGCCGACGTCGACTCCCGCCGCGCCGACCTCGGCCAGTACCCGCCGGCCCAGCGCGTCGTCCCCCACGGCCGAGAGCCAGGACACGGGGATGCCCAGGTCCGCCAGGTACATGGCCACGTTCGACTCCGCGCCGGCCACCGACACCCGCAGGTCGTCGGCGCTCTCCAGCGAAGCGGACGGCGCGGGCGCCAGGGCCGCCATGGTCTCCCCGATGCAGACCACCGCTCCTTCGCGCCCGCCGACTCCGACGGCGACCGCTCGGGCATCTTCAAGATCCATGTGACGAATTCCCTTCCCGTGCAGGTCGGTTCAGGCGCAACGGCAGTGCGCGGTCAGCGTCAGCCGCCACCGCACCTCGCCCGACGCGGGCACCTGGGCGGCGTCCCCGGGGCCTGCCTCGGCGAGGTCGAAGACGCGGCCGAGCATCGGTTCGACGCCCGTGCTGCGATAGGGGTCCGGAGCGGGGAAGCCGCCCAGGTTGCGCCACAGCGCGATGGACAGGGGCTGCCCGTCGGCTTCGAGGGCGAGCGAGAGCCGGTCGGCCCGGTCGTGGACGCAACAGTGCGCAGCGTCCACGACGGCTCCTACGGCGGTGCCGTCGTCCGGCCCGAACCGGTCGAGGCGTGGTCCGCCCGGCGTGGGCCAGTCGCCCTCCACCCACGGCGCGTCCTGCGGCCACGCCCCGCCCAACAGCGGCGCCGCCTCGGGGAAGAGCCGGGTGCGCGCTCCCCTCGCGGAGGTGCAGCTCCGCCCGGTCGGAGAGGTCGAGCAGGGCGCCTATTACGGCGCCCGTTCGGCCTGCGAGCCGCTGCACGTCCAGGCCGACCCCGAGGGGCAGGTCATCGCCGTCAACCACACCCGCGCCGGACTGCGGAACGCCGTGGTCTCCACGCAGCTGCTCGACCTGTCGGGCCGGCGGCTCGGCGCGAACAGGAGGGCCCGGCTGGAGGTGGCACCTGCTGCGATCGCGAAGGCGTTCAGCGTCCCCTGGACCGACGGCCTGCCCGATCTGCACCTCCTGCGCCTGACCCTGGAGGACGGCGACGGGCGGCTCCGGTCGCGGAACACCTACTGGCGCTATCGCACACCGGCCGCCATGAGGGCCTTGGGCGAGGCGCCACGGACGAAGGTGTCGGCGTCGGTCGGGCGGGTGTCCCGTTCCGGGCTCACCGCAACCGTTCGCAACGACGGTCCCGCCGTCGCCGCGATGGTCCGGCTCTCCCTGACGAACGGCACGACCGGCGACCGCATGCTGCCGACCCTGTACAGCCACAACTACCTGTGGCTGCTGCCCGGCGAATCACAGACCGTCACCCTCTCGTGGCCGGCCCGGGCCTTGGCCTCGGGGCATCCGCTGCTGACCGCGGAGGCCTACAACAGCCGTCCCTCGACGGCGCGTTGACGGTCAGCGGCGGGTCAGGACGCCTCCACCGCCGTCTTGATGCGCTGCCCGAACGCGGGCGCGTCCTTGCGGGCCGCGCCCAGCGCGAAGCCCACGAGCAGTTTTCCGACTCCGTGGCCTTCGAGGACGTTGAAGATCCGCACCTTGGTCGTGCCCGGACCGGTGGATTCGAGGTCGTAGCCGCCCTCTTCGGCCGTCACGAGGTTCTTCGAGGTCTCCGCCCAGCGGATGCGGTGGGGTGCCTCGAACTCGGTGATGCGGAAGGTCCGGCCGGTCTTCATCCCGGCGTCCTTGACCGTGCTGGTGAAGACCGTGCCGACGGCCGTCGGGCCCTCCGGCGTCTTCGTGATCTCCTGGACCCTCGGGCTGAACTTGGGATCGTTCGTGCCGGCGGCGAGGAAGGCGAAGACGTCCTCGACAGGGCGGTTGATCTCGGCTGTGGCCTCGAACCGACCGGCCATGGTTCCTCCCGTGCTGCGATCGCTGGAGTTCCGGCTGAGCGCGCGCTGATGTGCCGACCACCACCAGCCTATCGGCGCGGCCTGGCGTTTGCCCCGCGTCGTCAGTCGGCCGGTGCCGCGGAGGGCGCTCCCGGCGGCATGTTGAACGGTGTGACCACCTGGATCGCCGAGGGCAGCGACGGGCCGTCGTCGGGAAGTGCCTTGTGCGCGCGCATGATGATCTGACAGGCGCGGCGCATGTCCTGGCGCAGGTCGTGGTGGAGGACCGCGGACAGGCGGCGCTCGCGCAGCAGCCGGGTGTTGTCGTGGTCGAGGTCGTGGGCGATGAACACCGCGCACTCCCGGCCGAGCGCGTCGAAGGCGTCGAGGGTGGCGAGGTTGCCGCCGCCGGCGGAGTAGACGGCGACGATGTCCTCGTCCCGCTTGAGCGCCGCCAGGACGAGATCGTGCTGGGTGGCGTCCAGGCCGTCGCTGTCGGTGACCTCCACCAGGGACCGCCGGGGATCGGCGATCCGCATCGCGCTGCGGAAACCCATCTCGCGCTCCTCCTCGCCCCGGAAGGAACCCCGGCTGATGGTGGTCAGCACATTGCCGGGCCGCTTGCCCAGCCACTGGCCCAGGAGGTAGGCGGCGGTGGCGCCGGCCGCGCGGTTGTCGATGCCGACGTAGGCGAGGCGTGCGCTGTGCGGCAGATCGGTCACCAGGGTGACCACGGGGATACCGGCCGTGCTCAGCCGGGCGACGGCCGCCGCGATCTCCGGCTCGTCGGGGGCCTTGAGGACGACTCCCTGGCTGCCGCGCTTCGCGATGCCGTCCAGGGTCGCGGTCAGTTCGGCGGGCGGGCAGGTCTCGCGGAAGTGGAAGCGCGACCGCACGAGAGCGGGGTGCAGCGAGGGCAGTTCGGCTTCCAGCGCGTCCCGTACGGCGGTGGAGAACCGCTCAGGGGTCTGCATCACGATGTCGATCATGAAGGTACGCCCGCCCAGCCGGACCTGGCTCTGCTGGCGGTCCAGGTCCTTGATGGCTTCCTGCACCTCCCTGATGGTGCTCTCCGTCACGTTGCCCCGCTGATTGAGGACACGGTCGACCGTGGCCGTACTCAGCCCGGCCTGACGGGCGATTTCCCTGATCGGATAGCGGTGCCGCATGACTGGTCCCAAGAGCCGGTGATGCACTTTTGATGTACTGACAAGTATTGAATGATGGGTTCGAGTTATCAAGACTGGCAGAAACCAAGGCACAGCGAAAGGACCTGGATGTCTCCCGCAACCGCAGGGACGCGGACTTGGCTGACCGAGGCGGACTGCGATCTCGACCTGTTCCGCTCCCTCGTGGAGCAGCGCACCGACATCGCCGACCACCCCTCTGCCGAACGGATCGAGCAGAACGTCCCGCTCTACGACAGCGCCCGGCTCCGTGAGCTCGCGGCCACCGCCGAGGGCCGCCGCGACGTACAGAGCGAACTCGTGCGGGCGCTGCTCGACGGGCCCGGCATCGTGGTCCTCAAGGGTGCCTTCCCCGACGAGGCCGTAGTGGACCGGGCGTCGGATGCCTTCCGGGCGCTGATCGAGGAGGAGCGCGCGAGCGGTGCGGCGCGCGGCGACCACTTCGCCAAGCCCGGCGCCAACGACCGTGTGTGGAACGCGCTGGGCAAGGTGGCCGTACGGGCGCCCGAGGCGTTCGCGGACTACTACGCCAACGACATCCTGGAGCTGATCTCGGAGGCCTGGCTCGGCCCCGCCTACCAGGTCACCTCGCAGGTAAACGTGGTCAACCCGGGCGGTGCTGCACAGAGCGTGCACCGTGACTACCACCTCGGCTTCCTCTCCCAGGAGCAGGCGGCGGCCTATCCCGCGCACGTCCACCGGCTCTCCCCGGTGCTGACGCTGCAGGGCGCGGTGGCCCACTGCGACATGCCCGTCGAGTCCGGGCCGACGCTGTACCTGCCGCACTCGCAGAAGTTCGAGCCCGGCTATCTCGCCTGGCGGCTCCCGCAGTTCGTCGAGTACTTCGGCGCGCACCACGTCCAGCTCCCGCTGGAGAAGGGCGACGCGGTCTTCTTCAACCCGGCGCTCTTCCACGCCGCCGGGCACAACCGGTCGGCCGGCATCAGACGCATGGCCAATCTGCTGCAGGTCTCCTCCGCGTTCGGGCGTGCCATGGAGACGGTGGACCGCGAGGCGATGGCGAACGCCGTGTTCCCGGTACTGCTGAGCCGCAAGGCCGAGGGGGTCTCGGAGGGCTGGCTGCGCCGTGTGATCGCCGCCACCGCCGAGGGCTACCCCTTCCCCACGAACCTCGACCTCGACCCGCCTGTCGAGGGCCTCGCCCCGCCCTCGCAGGCGGACACTCTGCGACAGGCCGTCGCCGAGGACTGGGACCCCGAGCGGCTGCGCCACGAACTCCAGGCCGCGGCCGAGCGCCGCCAGAGCTGAAAAGGACACATCACTCTCATGGGACTGCTTGAGGACAGAGTCGTCCTCGTCAACGGCGGCAGCCAGGGCGTCGGCGCGGGTGTCGTGCGGGCCGCCGTGGCGGAGGGCGCGACCGTCGTCTTCACCGGCCGCCGGGCCGACGTGGGCGAGAAGCTCGCCGCGGAGACAGGGGCCCGCTTCGTGCGGGCGGACCTCGCCGAACCGGCGCAGGCACGCGACAGCGTCGTACGGACCGTCGAGGCCCACGGGCGCGTCGACTGCCTCGTCAACGCGGCGGGGCTCACGTCACGCGGCTCGCTGCTGGACACCACACCCGAACTGTTCGACCAGCACATCGCGATCAACCTGAAGGCACCGTTCTTCGCGATGCAGGCCGCGGTGGCCGACATGACCGCGCGCAAGGCACCCGGGACGATCGTCAGCATCGGCTCCAACTGCGCCCACGGCGGGCCGCCACACCTCGCCCCGTACTCCGCCGCCAAGGCCGGACTCGCGGGCCTGACCCGCAACGCGGCGCACGCGCACCGCTTCGACCGGATCCGGATCAACACGATCAACATCGGCTGGACGGACACCGAGGGCGAGGACGCCACCCAGCGCGCCTTCCACGGCGCCGGCGACGACTGGCGGGAGAAGGCGGCCAAGTCGCAGCCCATGGGCAAGCTCGGGCAGGTCGACGAGATCGCCGAATTCGTCGTCTTCCTGCTCTCCGACCGCAGTGGCGTGGTCACCGGCTCGGTCATCGACTGGGACCAGAACGTCTTCGGCGGCCAGGACTGAGCCGCACATCGAAGCGGAGATGAAGACAGGGGTGGCGGGAACGACCGTGGTTTCGTTCCCGCCGCCCCTGTGGCCCTTTTGGTTCACGAGCGCCGCGGCACTCCGATATGCCGCCGCGGCGGCCTCCCGCACGGGCAGCGCGCGATGTGCGTCGGAGAGGATCTCCACGCCCCAGGGGCCACGGAAACCGGCCGTGGGGAGCGCAGCGACGTTCCCGGGCAGGTCGAACGGTCCCTCGCCGCACAGGCGTCGGCGGTGGGCGGTGTCCTCGAAGAGCGTGCCGACGACATCGCTGTCCGCGTCGTTCAATTCCACGCCGACGATCGGCAAGCCGGGTACCTCCGCCAGTTCGGCGGGCGGGGTGTGGGCCCGCTCGGTGTGCCGGACGTCGATGACGAGGCCGCCCGCCGGACGGCCGGCCGCCTCGACGAGCCGTAGCCCGTCGTGCACGGTCTTCAGGTTGGACCAGGGCAGCGGCTCGACCCCGAACCGTGTGCCGACCCCGTCGGCCAGTACGGCGAACTCCTTGGCCCAGAGGGCGAGTTCCCAGGGTTCGTCCGCCGTATCGGGGCCGATCTCGAAGGTACGGGCGTCGAGTGTCTCGACGGCCTTCAGCATTTCGGTCCGGATCTCGTCCGACGCGGCCCGCCGGGACCGTCCGCCCACCAGTCCGTCAGCAGCTCCAGCTCGACGTGACCGATCCCGTTGTCCGCGAAGAGCGACCGGACCCCGGCCCCAGCGGTCAGCTGCTCTTCCCCGGTTTCCTCACGCTCGGAAAGGACTCGGCACCCGATCGCTCCGGCATCAGGCCCCTGATACGAGCTACGCGACCCCGCGCAGCACCGAGCGCAGGTGCTCGGCGCTGGCCCACACGTCCTCGACCGGACCCTTCGCCTTGGGCTCCTCGGTGAGGATGGTGTCCTGCTCCAGGACGTACCAGCCGTCGTAGCCGCGGGCGCTGAGGTGGGTGACGATGGCCTCGACGTCCACGTCCCCGGCGCCCAGCGGGCGGTACATGCCCTGGCGGACGGCGTCGGTGTAGCTGAGCCGGCCGTCCTGGACCTTGGCGGCGAGGGAGGCGTCCACGTCCTTCATGTGGGTGTGGGCGATCCGCTCGGGCGCCTGACGGGTGAGTTCGGCCGGGTCGGTGCCGCCGATGAGGAGGTGGCCGGTGTCGAGACAAAGGGAGATCGCCGAGTGCTCCAGGACGCGCCGGACCTCGTCGCCGTTCTCGATCATCGTGCCGACGTGCGGGTGCAGGACGGCGCGCACCCCGCGTTCGGCGGCGAGCGAGGCGAGCCGGTCGAGGTTGGACAGGAGCAGCTTCCAGCCGTCGGCGTCGAGTTCGGGGCGCGAGTCGTAGCCGTCCTGGCCGGTGACGGCGGACAGGACCAGAACCTCCGCCTTCGAGGCGTCGTAGCCCGCGAGGAGCTGTTCGGCCTCGGGCAGCGGGTCGTGGCCGGGCACGTGCAGCAGAAGCGGGGTAAAGCCGCCCACCGCGTGCAGGTCGTGGTCTGCGAGGGTGCGGGCCATGGCGTCCGGCGCGGCGGGCAGGAAGCCCTCGGGGCCGAACTCGGTGGCGGACAGGCCGACCTCGCGCATCTCGTTCAGCACCCGCTCGGGCGTCAACTGGTAGCCCCAGCCGGGCACTTCGCACACGCCCCACGAGATGGGGGCGCCGGCGATCCTGTTCAGGGGGGATGTGGTCACGTTGTGGCCTTTCTGGGGTTCCGGAGGGGGTCGGCGACCGCGGCCGGCGGACGGCCCCCGGCACCACGCGCCGCGTCGACGAGGGTCGAGGTCGTCGCCCGGCGCGTCCAACCCACCGGGTGAGGGGCGAGAACCATGTCGGGGTGATCGGGCAGCGGATCATGTTGGGCCGGTCCGGGATCGGCCGAGTCCAGCGACGCGTCCGCGATCGGCTCCGCGAGCGCCATGGTCCTGCCCTCCTCCGGAAACCGTCCTGCCCGTCGTGTCCGGTCCGCGGCCGCTGACAGGCCACCGACCAGGCTGTTTACCTGGACGCAACGGTAGATGCGCGGCGGGGCATTGTTGAAGGGGCCGAATCCATCATTCTCCCGTCATTGGGCACGTCTTTTTTCCCTCAGCCGTGCGCGTGGCTGGGAGAACGAGCCTGATCCGCCCGCCAGGTGTCAGCCGGCCGGCCGCTTCAGGAACAGCTCCAGTCCGGTCAGGAGCCGGTCGACGTCCTCGGTGTCGGTGTAGGGCGCGAGGCCGATGCGCAGGCCGCCGGAGTCGCCCAGGCCGAGGCGGCGGGAGGCCTCGATGGCGTAGAAGGAGCCGGATGGTGCGTTTACCTGGCGTTCCGCGAGGAAGCGGGAGGCGTCCTGCGTGCCCTGCGCACCGAAGGTCTCGTCGAAGGTGAGCAGCACGGTGGGTGTGCGGTCGGCGGCCCTGGACTGGACGGTGATGCCGTCCAGGGCGGCGAGCCCGTGGTCGATGCTCGTGCGCAGGACCTCCTCGTGCCGGTGGAGCGCGGCGAGACTGGCCGTCAACCGCTCCCGGCGGCTCCCGTCGGCCGCCGCGTCGAGGCCCGCGAGGACGTCGACCGCCGCACTGGTGCCGGCGAGCAACTCGTAAGGCAGGGTGCCGAGTTCGAAGCGTTCGGGAACCGCGTCGGAGGAGGGGAGGAGCTTGTCCGGGCGCAGGGTCTCCAGCAGTTCGGGTCGGGCGGCGAGGACGCCGAGGTGCGGGCCGAGGAACTTGTACGGCGAGCACACGAAGAAGTCGGCGCCGAGCTGCCCGAGGTCGACGAGGGCGTGCGCGGTGTAGTGGACGCCGTCGACGTGGAACAGCGCTCCCGCCTCGTGTGCGAGGCGGGCCGTCTCGGGGATCGCCGGCCGGGTACCGATCAGGTTGGAGGCGGCGGTGACGGCGACCAGCCGGGTGCGTGCGGAGAGGGCGGCGCGGAGGTGGTCGAGGGTCAGTTCACCGGTCGCCGGATCGAAGTCGGCCCAGCGGACGGTGGCGCCGACCCGCCCGGCCGCCTGTATCCAGGGACGGATGTTGGCGTCGTGGTCGAGGCGGGTGACCACGACCTCGTCGCCGGGCGCCCACGTCGCGGCGAGGGTGCGGGCGAGGTCGTAGGTGAGCTGGGTGGCGCTGCGGCCGAAGACGATGCCCGAGGGGTCCCCGCCGAGGAGGTCGGCCATGGCCTCGCGGGCGCCGGTGACGATGGTGTCGGCGTTCCGTTCCCCCGCCGTCACCTGGCCCCGGTTGGACAGGGGGTTGGACAGCGCGCGGGTGATGGCCTCGATGACCGGCCGGGGTGTCTGGGTGCCGCCGGGGCCGTCGAAGTGGGCGGTCCCGCTGCTGAGGGCGGGGAACAGCGCGCGCAGGGCGGTGATGTCGTACGTCACGAAGGTGAGCTCCTGTCGGTGCGGCGGCTCGGGGGTTCAGCGTCCCGTGCGGGGTGGGAGCAGGCCGATCTCCTGCGCCCGTAGCACCGTACTCACCCGGTCGCGTGTGCCCAGTTTCCGGTACAGGCTCTCCACGTGCTTGTGCACCGTCCGCACGGAGATGCCCAGGCGGCGGGCGATCGCCGAGGCGGTGAGGGCGTCGGCGAGGAGCAGCAGGACGGTGACCTGGCGGGGCGTGAGGCGGCAGTCCTCGGGTATCTCGGGCGGGGTCTGGGTGGCGCGCCAGCGTTCGAGGAGTTGCCGCTGCTGTTCCACGCCGGCCAGCAGGGGCTGGATCAGTTCGGCGGCCCGGACGTGGTCCTCGGTGAAGTCTGCGCCGGCCCGGTAGACGAGGGCGCCGGTGACCGGGGTGGCCGTGCCCGGCAGCGGGATGGCCAGGACGTGGTCGACGTCCATCAGACGGCTGATCGTGCCCGCGGTGCGGCTGTCGGCCCAGCCCTTGCCGGCCATCCGGCGGGCGGTTCCGGGGCGGCGGGCGGCACCGGCCGTGAAGTAGTGGTCCGCGAAGGGATAGCCCCGGCGCAGCACCGCCATCGCCTCGTCGTCGATCCGCCCGAAGTGTGCCGCGGCGGCGGGCGAGAGCCCCATCGCGCCGGTCCGGTCCGTCCACTCGCCGAGCTTGTAGATCAGCGCCTCGCCCCCGCACAGGCCCGGCAGCGCCGCAGCGACCATCGGCCACAGCCGTGCGGGATCCCGTTCGTGCAGCGCCGCCACCGCCACCGTCAGCATGCTCTCGTACGCCCCGGTCACCCCGGCCGTCATACGCCCTCACGATCCCGCTGTGTCACATCCACGTACGTACTTCTCCCCATACCACCACGGCAACGGCTTGCGGCAAACTTCACAGCGTGCCTGCAAGGCCCGAGTCCGTGAGGATCAAGGGAGTTGACGGTACGGATCCGCCTGCGCGGGGGACAGGCGGACTCCTCTTCCACGACTGTTTCCGGTCAGGGGACGGTCAGGGCGCGGTCATGGCACGGGAAACAGCAGGCAGCTGCTGGTGGCGTGGGCGAGCAGCCGGTCCTTCTCGTCGAACAGCTCGGCCTGGGCGAGCGCGGTGCGCCGTCCGCCGTTGAGGACGGTGCCGACGGCGCGGACCCGCCCGGTGTCGGCGGTGACCGGTCGCAGGAACTTCACGGACAGGTCGAGCGACGTGTAGCCCATGCCCTCCGGGAGCGTCGACTGCACCGCGCAGCCGGCCGCGGAGTCGAGCAGGGTGGCGAAGACCCCGCCGTGCACGCTGCCGATGGGGTTGTAGTGCTCCTCCCCCGGAATCAGGGAGAACACCGCGCGCCCGAACTCCACCTCGTCGACGGTGAAGTTCAGGGTGGCGCCGATGGGCGCCGCGGGGAGCTGTCCGGCGATCACGTCCCGCAGGAACTCCAGACCCGTGGTCTTTCCTACGGCGGCTGCCGAGATACCCGGATCCTGCCACTCGTACGTGCGTGACCGTCCCATGGGGTACTGCCTCCTCTGCTGGCTTCTTCAACAGAAGCTAGATCCCGTCGGAGCTGGCTGTCAACGACAGAGTCAGGTGGCTATGGTGGCGGCATGGAATGGCTCGACGTGAGCACGGAGAACTGTCCGGTCCAGAGCACGCTCGATCTCGTCGGCGAGAAGTGGACCCTGCTGATCCTGCGGGACGCCTTCATCAGGGTCCGCCGTTTCGACGACTTCCGGCGCCATATCGGGCTCTCGGACGCGGTGCTGTCCGACCGGCTCCGCAAGCTGGTCGCGGCCGGCATCCTGACGACCGTGCCCTATCAGGAGGCGGGGAGCCGGACGCGCAACGAGTACCGGCTGACGGGCAAGGGCCGCGATCTGTGGCCGATCCTCATGGCGCTGCGGCAGTGGGGCGAGACGTATGCCGCCGACCCCGAGGGCCAGGTCCTGGACGTCCGGCACACCGCTTGCGGCGCGCCGGTACGGGTGGTGGTGGAGTGCGACGGACCGCACGGCGCACTCGCACCGACCGAGGTGACGGCCGTTCCCGGTCCGGCGGCCCGTCCCGCACGAAGTCCGCTACCGCAGTGAGCGCCTGGGCGGCTGCCGAAGTGAGTGTCTGGGCGACGCGGAGCCGACCGTGAGCGTGGTGCCGTCGCCCCGGTGGACGGTGGCGGTGGTGAACAGGGGTGCGGTGCGGGTGAGTTGGGCGCTGCCGGGCACCTCGGGGTACAGGCCCAGGCTCGCCCAGACCGCCCAGGACGACATGGCGCCGAGGTCGTCGTTGCCGACGAGGCCGCCGGGTACGTCGCTGAACAGCGTGGACAGCGCACGGTGTGCGACGGCGTCGGCGCGGTCCGCGTGGCCGACGTGGGTGTACGCCCAAGGGGTCGCGAAGGAGGGCTCGTTGCCGAGGTAGGCGTACGGCTCCGAGGCGCCCGCGTTGAGGCTGCTGAAGAAGGTGTCGAGACGGGCGGTGACGGCGGCGTCGCCACCCATGGCCGCGAACAGTCCCGGCAGATCCTGCGGCACCATCCAGGTGTACTGGGCCCCGTTGCCCTCCACGTACTCCGTCTTCTGGGCCGGGGTGAAGGCCGGCCAGGTGCCGTCGGCGGCGCGGGGCTGGATGTATCCGGTGGCGGGGTTGAAGAGGTTGCGCCAGTTCCCGGAGGCCCGCAGCAAGGTGTTGTACGCGGTCAAGTCACCCAGCCGCTGGGCGAGTTGGGCCAGCGCATAGTCGGCGACAGCGTATTCGAGGGTGGTGGAGACCGAACCCCACACCCCCTTGGTGCCGGCGGGCACATAGCCGAGGGTGTCGTACTGCGTATGCCCGGGACGCTGACGGTCGTCCTGCCGATCCGCGAGAGCGGTACGCAGCAGGGTGGCCGCGTCGAAGTCGGTGCCGCCGAAGGCATGGATGGCGGACGCGATGGCGGGCAACGGGTCACCGACCATGACTCCGCTGCCGCCGTTCGCGAGGGTCCAGCGGTCGAAGTACCCGGCCTGCAGGCCCTGGTTGAGGACGGACTGCGCGATGTCGGAGGCCTCGCGCGGGGCGAGCAGCGCGAGCAGCTGGACCTGGCAGCGGTAGACGTCCCAGCCGGAGAAGTTCGCGTACTGCACATGCCCGGTGCGGGTGCGGTGCACGAGCCCGTCCATGCCGGTGTAGCGGCCGTCGGTGTCGCTGAAGACGCTGGGGTGCAGGAGGGCGTGGTAGAGCGCGGTGTAGAAGACCCGGCGCTGGGCGTCCGTGCCGCCGCCGACCGTGACGCGGTTCAGCCACTGGTTCCAGTCGGCGCGCACGGCCTCCCGGACGGTGTCGTACGACCGCGCCGCCTGCTCGGTGAGCGCGTTGCGGCGGGCGCCCTCGACGTCGACGAAGGAGACGCCGACACGGACGGTCACGGTGCGCACGCCCGGGGCGAAGGTGACCATGGCCGCGCCGGCTCTGCCGTCGGGGTGGGTGGCCTGCGCGAAGGGCTGGTCGAAGGTGGCGTGGAAGTAGAGCCGGTAGTGGTTCTTCGCCTTGCAGAAGGCCCCGCTGTCGCTGTACCCGGAGAGCGTGTCGATCCCGATGTCGACCGATCCCGTGGCCGCGGTGAACGCCGTGGCCGCGTCGATGCTCACCGCGGCGGGGCGGGAGTCGGCCGCCGGGTAGGTGAAGCGGGCGATCCCCGAGCGCTGGGTGGTGGTCAGGTCGGTGCCGATGCCGTTGTCGAAGGTGACGTGGTAACTGCCGGGCGCAGCCTGCTCGTTGGCATGCGAGAAGGTGGCGTAGGCCGGGGGCACGGCCTCCTGGGTGGGCATGAAGGGAACGTTGCCGTAGGCGGCGCAGCCGGCTCCGGAGATGTGCGCGAGGCTGAAGCCGCGGATGCGGTTGTCGCCGTAGGAGTAGCCGCCGTGCTGGTACGTCACCGTGTCCGGGCTCCACTGCATCCCGCCGAGCGGAGCCGAGGCCCCCGGGAAGGTGTTGCCCGCGCCGCCACCGTGTCCGAAGTCGGGGCCGCCGGGGGCGGTGCCGACGAACGGGTTGACGTACCGCGCGAGATCGTCGACGGCCCGGGGCTTGCCGTCCGCCCGGACCGGAGCGGCGGCAGCCGTTCCGGACGCCACGAGGACCGAGGCCGCCAGTACGGCCCGCAGCAGGGGAAGTCGCACCACGTTTCTCCAGCCAGACAGGGGAACCCGCCGCCCGCGCGGCGCCGGACCGCGAGTGTCCCCAACCCGATCTTCACAACGGCGCCGCCACACCGTCGGGGGCGGGGGAGCCAGCCGGTCGGATCAGCAGGTCGCCTCCTGGTGGCCGTCGAGGTAGGTGGTCCGTTCCAGCGGCGTGAGGTCCCGGCGTACGGCGGCGCAGATCTCTTCGACGGCCTGTCGCGGGTCGGGCAGGGTCAGGTTCCACAGGCGGGCGGTTCCGTCCACGCTTCCGGTGGCGAGGGTGCGGTCGTCGAGGCTGAAAGCAACGGACCGTACGGAACCGACGTGGCCGGTCAACGTGACCCGCAGCCTTCCCGTGCCCACGTCCCCCAGACGCGCGGTGTCGTTGCCGCCGCTGGCCACGGCGCGGCCGCCCGCACCTGGTCACCGTGACCGCTCAGGACGGCCCGCTGCTTCCCGGCGGACACGTCCCGCGGACGTATGGTGCGGGGTCCCGCGCTGCCATCGACGAGGGTGCCACCGTCCGGGCTGACGGCAACGGACCACACGGCCGAGATGTGCCGGGTGGTGAGAGCGCGTGCCCTGCCCGTGGTCGTGTTCCACGCCCGCAGTTCGCTGTCGCCGTAAAGGCTGATCGGACTGCGGCCGTCCGGACCGAACGCGACCGGCTGGACGGGCCCTGCGTGGCCGGCGAGCGTGGCCCGCAGCGACCCGGTGGAGGTGTCCCACAGCCGCACAGTGTCTTCGGTGCTCGCCGTGACCAGGGTTTGGCCATCCTGACTGACCGCCACCGACTGCGCCTTGCCGCCGATGGTCATGCCGTGGCGCGACGGCAATGCAGCAGCCGAACAGAGACTACGGACGGCCTCGGTGTCGGGCTCCTGCGGTACGCCTGAACCGCGAGCAGCAGGGCGAGGTAGGGGTTGGTGTCCGCCACCGCATCAGCTCGACCGCGTCCGGCTCGGCCCCCTCCGAATACCGGGCAACACGCGCCTGGACACCTCCTCGTCGGGCTCTACGATCCGATCTGCAGGCGATGCCCACGTTCCGGAGACGGACTGCGTGACGACGTCCGCAGACCCCTGGCGGCCCGGCGCGGCACCCGGATTCGGGTGGGCCGGGCCGATCAGAGCGCGGCCGGACGCGATCAGTCGTCGCTCGCCGGTATTCCCGGCTGCAGGAGCCCGGCAGCGTCGTCAATCCGGCCGCCGGACGCGGTCGAGGACGTCGCGCAGTTGGGCGCGGCCGGTGATGCCGAGCTTGGGGAAGATCTTGTGCAGGTGGAAGCCGATGGTGCGGTGGGAGAGGTAGAGCCGAGTGCCGATGTCCCGGTTCGTCAGGCCTTCCGCTGCCAGTTCGGCGATCTGCAACTCCTGCGGCGTCAGGTCGGCGAGGATGTCGTGAACGGCGGGAGGTGCCACGGCCACGCCCGTCGCGCGGAGTTCCGCGGCGGTGCGCTCGGCCCAGGGGCGTGCGTCCAGTCGTTCGAAGATGTCGAGGGCGGTGCCGAGGAGGGGGCGTGCTTCGGCGGTGCGTCGGCGGCGGCGGAGCCACTCGGCGAAGTCGAGGTGGGCGAGAGCATGTTCGAAGGGCCAGCGGGCGCCGGCCGGGTCGCCGATCGCCGCACGGAAACGGGGCTCCGCGTCGTCGGGATCGCTCAACAGTGCCGAGGCGCGGTGCACGATCGCGGCCAGACGGGCGGAGCGATACTGCTCCAGGGTCTGCTCGGCGGCGTGGAGCACGGCGCGGGCGTCGTCCGTCTGTCCGGCCCGGACGGCTGCGGCGGCGAGATCGGCCAGGCAGTAGAGGGACGCGTGGTAGTGGACGGGGACCGGGCGGGCGTCCAGGGTGAAGGCGCGGCGGAGTTGGCCGTACGCCGTCTCGTGGTCGCCCGCGGCCAGGGCGGCCAGGGCGAGCGCGTGCCGGTGACGCACGTACAGGCTGCGGGACTTCCCCAGGTCCCGGCCGCGGACGGCTTCGTCCACCTGCGCCCGCGCGCCCGCGTGGTCCCCGCGGACGGCACGCAGGGTGGCCTGGAGGAGGGGCGATCCCACGATGACGTTGTCCGCGCCCGCCTCCGTCGCCATCCAGAGAGCCTCTTCGGCGGCGGCCTGCGCCGCGCTCCAGGCTCCGCTCTCGAAGTGCGCCAGGGCCAGGGCCTGCGCGACGGTGCAGTTGGCGCCGGCCGTGGCGGTCCGGCGCAGCTGGTCCATGGCCTGGTCGAGCAGGCGTACGGCCTGGTCGGTCTCGTCCAGGATCCAGGCCGCACCGCCGAGTGAGACCAGGCCGGTCAGGGAGCCGGCCGCCAGGGTGTCCACGGCGTGGTGCAGGCTCTTCAGGGTCTGCTGCCGGTCCGTGAACGGCCGGCCGGCCGCCTGCGGCCAGACGCGGTCGGTCTCGTCCGGCTGCCGGGCGATGAGGCCGTCGATCCGCTGGATGTCGTGCCGGTAGCGGGGGTCACCCGAGTTGTACGCCGGGGTCGCCGCGGTGCCCAGGGCGTTCAGGGCCAGGGCCGGTGCGTGGGCGGCCATGGATTCGGCGACGGGGAGCAGGAACGCCAGCGAGTCGTCGTGCCGCAGAGTGACAGCCAGGGACCAGCCGGCCCGCAGGGAGGCTTCGGCGAGAAGCTGGGGGTCGTCCGTGAGGCCGTCGACGCGGCCCGCGATCTCCCCCACCCACTGCGGGTGCCCCGCGTACATGGCGGAGGTGGCCGCGGCGAGCAGCCGGCGGGCGCGTTCCCGCGGATCGGGGGTGAGTTCGGCGGCGCGTTCGAGGGCGGTCGCCGCGGCCGCGTGGCCACCTCGGTGCTGGAGGC
The DNA here is from genome assembly GCF_040655035.1 of Streptomyces sp. NPDC050549. NCBI lineage: Bacteria > Bacillati > Actinomycetota > Actinomycetes > Kitasatosporales > Streptomycetaceae > Streptomyces > Streptomyces sp. NPDC050549. The sequence goes on along the minus strand of NZ_JBFAJD010000006.1, from coordinate 7,539 downwards.
GTTCCGCGCTCTCGGCCAGGGCACGGGCGACGTCTTCGTCGGGGCCGAGCGCGGCGGCGGCGAGGTGCCAGGCACGGCGGTCGGGTTCGTGCGCGAGGGCGGCGGCGAGGGTGAGGTGGGCCTCGCGGCGTTCGGCGAAGGAGGCGGCCTGGTACACGGCGGAGCGGACCAAGGGGTGACGGAGCCTTGCCCGGCCGCCGTCGACGCGCACGAGCCCCGCCTGCTCGGCGGGTTCCCAGACTTCCGGTCCACCCGCGTCCGGTACGTCCGAGAGTTGAGCGGTGCCCGCGGCCGCCACCAGGAGCAGGGCTCGTCGGGTCGCGGGAGGCAGCGTGGGCAGGTCGGCGGCGAACAGGTGCTCAAGGCGGGCCGTGAGCGGCAGCGAACCGAACGGGCCGGGGTCGCTGCCGCCCGAATGCCTGGCGAAGGCCCTCGCGAGTTCGATGAGGGCGAGCGGGTTCCCAGCTGCCTGGTCGAGGATCTGTGCCCGGACCCGGCCCCGCGGCGGCTGCGGCTGCCGGTCCAGCAGGAGCCCGGCCGCCGCCCGGTCCAGCGGACCGGCCGTCAGATGCGGGAAGTCACGGTCGAAGCGCACCGGCACCGCTTCGTCGCGTGCCGCGAGCAGGAGGACAGTGGGTTCCCCGTCGAGCCGCCGGGCGACGAAGGCGAGCACGTCCAGCGAGCCGACGTCCAGCCACTGAGCGTCGTCGACGGCTATGAACAGCGGACGCTCCGCCGCCGTGTCCGAGAGCAGTGTCAGTACTCCGGTTCTGATCAACAGCGGTTCGGGGACCGATGATCCGTCGGCCTGCTCCATGCCGAACGCGTGGCGCAGGGCGTCGCGCTGACGCGCCGGAAGCCGGTCGACACCGCCGAGCACGGGACGCAGCAGCTGATGCACCCCGGCGAAACCGAGGTCCTGCTCGCCCTCGCAGCCCCGTACCCTCAGCACGCGTCGGCCTCGGTCCGCGGCCTGCGTGGCAGCCCGGTCGACCAGGGTGCTCTTTCCCGCCCCCGGCTCACCGGTCAGCACCAGCACCTTGGGGCCGTCGCCGTCCACCGCGCCGACCAGCTGCGCGATCCGTGACATCTCACGATCCCTGCCGAGGATCGCCGGCCCGTGTCCCTGCTCGGTACCGAAGTCACCGACGTCCATGAAGTTCCGTTCTCCCCACCGCTCACGTCCCATCCTGCCAGGGCCGCCGCGCATGACTGGTCACATGACAGAAGCGGTGCTCGTCGCACCCCTGGCAGCATCCGGTCTCCGGGCGGAGCAAGAGTGATCGGGAGCGCAGCGGTGGGTGGGGAAGCGGATGTCGACCGGATCCTGCGGGGCGTGGACGGCCCGCGGTCCCTGCTGGTGCTGGGGGACACCGGCACCGGCAAGACCCGGCTGCTCCGGATCGCCGGCAAGGAGGCCCGGGAGCGCGGGGCCCGCGTCCTGTCGGCGCGTGCCTGCCCGTCGGAGGCGCAGCAACCGTACGCCTGTCTGCACCAGCTTCTCCTGCCGGTGCGTGACGAGCTCGACGTCCTGCCCACTCCCCAACAGCGGGCGCTGCGCGCCCTCTTCGCACTGACGCCGGACAACGTGCCGCCGCAGGGAACGGTCCTGTCCATCGCAGTCCTGGACCTGTTGGCCCAGCTCGCGCGAACCGGTCCGGTCCTGCTGACCGTCGACGGCCTCCACGACTGCGACCGCGCTTCCCTGGCCGTGCTGTCCTTCGTGACACGACGACTCACCGATCCGTCCGTCTCCGTGCTGTTCTCGGCGCACGGCGAGGCTCCCCCCGCAGGCGTCCCCTCGGACCTCGCCGTACTGCCCCTGGGCCCCCTGTCTCCGCGGGCGGCGGCCCGGCTGCTGGACGAGCAGCCCGGTGTGCCCACCGGGCGGGCCAGGCTGGAGCTGCTCCGGCAGGCGGAGGGCAATCCGCTGGCGATCATCGAGCTCTGCCGTGCCGGGGAACGGTCCGGGGGCGTCCAGCAGATGTTCGCGGCGCGGCTGGACGCGCTGCCGGAAGAAACACGCCATGCCCTGCTGTACGCGGCGGCCGCCCTTCCGCAGGAGCGACTCGGCACCGTCATGGCCGCGTTGGGCTCCGACGACCTGAGGGTGTGGGCTTCGGCGGAGGCGGCCGGACTGATCACGATCACCGAGGGAAGACTGGCCTTCTGCAACCCGCTGACGCGTACGGCGGCCTACCACCGGCAGCCCGCGCAACTGCGCCGAAGGGCGCACCTGGATCTGGCCGCCGTGTCCGCCCACGGCCCCTCGCACCTGGCGACGGCCACCGTCGGTCCGGACGAGTCCGTGGCCGCAGCCCTGGAAGGCGCTTCCGTCCGGGGTGACCGCTTCGCCGCGGCCCGCTCTCTGGAGCAGGCCGCGCTCCTCAGTCCCCTCGACCACGACCGCGCCCGCCGTGTCGCCGCGGCGCTCACCGCCGCGAGCGACGTCGGAGACCCGGCGTGGGTGCGCGAGCTGTACACGGCACAGGGTCGGGTGAACCGGGACCCGGAGCTGATGAGTGCCGCGGCCTGCGCCATGGGTGGGGCACTGTCGTTGCAGACGTTCCAGCGAGAGGCGTTCGACCTCCTGCTGGAGGTGGCACGGCAGACGCCGGGGAGCGACGGCAGGACGGCCTTCGCCCTGGCGGCCGTCGCGACGGGCATCGCCCGCCAGTCCGGACTCCCGGAACACCGGCGGCAGTTGGGGTTCTTCCTCGGCCGGGTGTCCGAGGACGGCGGGCAGCACACCGACGTCCTCGCCTCCCTGAAGGCCCTCGCCTCGACCACGACCGGTCCGAGCCGGTCTGCCCGACTGCTCACGACCGCCTCGCTCGCCCACCTCACCGACGAGTCGGACCTGTGCGCGGAGCAGTTCCGGCAGGCGGGCGAGCGCTTGCGCGCACAAGGTGCCCTGGGACCGCTCGCCTGGACCCTCGCGGCCCAGGTGGAGACGCTCCTGGGTCTCGGCCGCTGGGCCGAGGCCGAGTCCCTGATCGAGGAGGGGCTCTCGTACGCAGCCGTCCACCGGTGGACCCGCGTCGAGATGGACCTCGAAGCCCTGGGTACGACCCTGGACGCGCTGCGCGGCGAGAGCGTGCCGGGCACCCGGTTCACCGGTCCGAACTGGCGCTCCGTCAGCCTCCACGAGAACCGCGCCACGCATGCCCGGATGCTGCGGGCCTGTGGTCTGACGGCCATGGTCCTCGGCGACGGGGACAGCGCCTTCCGGCACCTGCGGACACTGTTCACCGACGACGGCGATCCGCTCGACCCCTTCCTCTCGCCCCGCTGCGTCGCCGAACTGGCCGTCGCCGCCCGTCGCACGGGCCGGCGCCGGGAAGCGGCGCACGTCCTGGCGCGGGTCCGGCGCAGCCAGGGTGCCCGGCCGACGACCCGGATGACTCTGCTCATGCACCATGCGGCGGCGCTGGTCGACGAGGACGCGGACCCCGAGCACCACTTCCAGCTGGCCGTGGTCAATCCGGAGGCGGCCCGCTGGCCCCTGGAACGGGCCCGGGCCCGCCTGGACTACGCGATCTGGCTGCGCCGACGCAGGAGGCCGCTGGAAGCCCGCGCCCAGCTGACCGTCGTACTGGAAGCGGCCACCCGGCTCGGCGCCCGGCACCTCGCCGAGTCGGCCCGCGGCGAGCTGCGCGCGAGCGGGGTGGCCGAAGCTCCCGCATCGACGGACCCACTGGTCGAACTGACCGCCCAGCAACGGCAGATCGTACGGCTGGCCGCGGACGGCCTGTCCAACCGCGAGATCGGCGAGCAGCTGTTCCTGTCGCCGCGTACCGTGGGGTCGCACCTCTACAACGTCTATCCCAAACTCGGCGTCAGCAGCCGCCACCAACTGCGCGATCTCCTCGTGTGCGAGAAGTGACCGGGCGAGAGGCGGTCATCGCATGGAACCGGACGGACGGCACCCCTCCCCCCCAACGCTCGATCCGCTGGTGCAGCGCCTGGTCGAGGCGTCCTCGGCGCCACCCTTTCTGCACGAGCTGTCGCCGGCCGCCGGCCGACAGGCCCTGACGGAGTCCCAGGTCCACCGGGTCGAGGACTTCGCGGTGAACGCCTCCTTCCACGTGGCGCCCGTGGGACCGTCCGGGCTGCTGGGCTTCTGGATCTTCCGACCCCCCGGAGTCCGGGGGCTGCTTCCCGTCCTGCTCTACCTCCACGGCGGCCGGTGGATGCTGGGAGACGCGCAGACCCACGCCCGGCTCATCAGCGACTTCGTGCTCGGCGCGGGAGTGGCCGCCGTGGTACCCGAGTACAGCCGCGCCCCCGAGGCCCGCTACCCCGTGGCCGTCGAGGAGTGCTACGCCCTCATGGTCTGGGCCGTCCGCAACGCGGCCGAACTGGAGCTGGACACCGATCGGCTGGCGGTGGCCGGGGACTGCGCGGGCGCCACGCTGGCCATCGCGCTCACTCTGCTGGCGAAGTCGCGCGGCGGCCCGAGGATCAGTGCTCAGCTGCTGTACTACCCGATCACCGACGCAGACTGCGCCAGCGCCTCGCAGCGGCAGTTCGCCGAGGGTTATCTGCTCACCCGGGAGGCCCTGCGCGGGTACTGGCGGCAGTACAGCGCCGATCCCCGGGACCTGGCCGAGCCCACCGCGTCCCCGTCGCGCGCCGGCCCGGCCGAGCTGGCGGGGTTGCCGCCGGCCCTGCTGATCACGGCGGAGGCCGATGTGACGCGGGACGAGGGGGAGCAGTACGCGGACCGGCTGCGCCTGGCCGGGGTCGAGGTGACCTCGACCCGGTTCCTGGGCACGGTCCACGACTTCGTCTCGCTGGCCGCACTGCGTGACAGTCCGCCGACGCGGGCAGCCGTACGGCAGGGCGTCGCCTTTCTTCGCGAACTGCTGCGTGGCGAGGACCAGTCGACCGACTGATGCGTCCGCCCCCGGCCGAAGGCAGGCTGACGGGTATGTCAGCCTTCTACGATTCCTTCACAGGGAACGACCCCACGACGAGGCGACGCGGCCAAGTGCTCTCCACGAGTTCCGTACCGGCCGGCGAAAGTCTGGAGTTCTGGCACGACGCCGTGCTCGCCACGTTGGTGGGGATGGACATCGCCACGGAGAGCGGGACGTACGACGCCACGATGCGTACGGACGGACTGGGCGAACTCCAGATCACCACCGTCGACTGCGATCCGGGAGAGGTCCACCGGGCCCCGCGCTTCGTCGCCCGCGGCGACGGCGGTCAGGTGCTCGTCGCCGTACAGAGCAGCGGCACCGCCCAGGTCGAACAGGACGGCCGTTACACGGAACTCCGTCCCGGCGACCTCGCGTTCTTCGAGACCGTCCGTCCGTTCCGCACGCGGTTTCCGCAGCGGTTCCAGCTGAAGATCTTCGCCGTGCCGCGGTGTCTCCTCGGCCAGCCGGAGGCGGCTCTGGGACGGATCACGGCGCGGGCCCTGCGTCCGGTGGGCGGGCTCGCCGCCCTGCTCTCGCCGTTCATGTCGCGTCTCGCGGACACCTCCGAGTCCTACTCCGGGCCGGTCGCCGAGCGGCTGGCCGAGAGCGCCGTGGGCCTGCTGGCCGCAACAGCGGCGCAGCAACTGGGCGAGGAGCCGGCCGATCTGCCCGGCGCCGACCGGGTGCTCCTGCTGCGCATCCAGAGGTTCATCCGCTGGCACCTGGCGGAGCCGGGCCTCACACCCGCGGTCATCGCCCGGGCCCATGGCATCTCGGCGCGGTATCTGCACCGGCTGTTCGAGCGGGAGGGCACGACCGTCGGCCGCTGGATTCGTGGGCTCCGGCTCCAGGAGTGCCGCAGGGAACTGACCGGCGCCGCGAGCATGGGCAGCGTCGCCCGGCGCTGGGGGTTCAGCGGCACCGCTCACCTCGGACGGGCTTTCCGCCGGGAGTACGGCGTCTCCCCGACCGACTGGCTGCGGGACGAGCGGGCCCGGCGCTTCGCGGAGGAGGACTGGTGCCGGGCCACCTGACCGCCGTGGACGGGTTGTCGTCGTACAAGCAGGCGCTGTCGACGGCCTACGGCGATGTCGACCTGATCGCTCGTTCGGACCCGGAGTCCTGGCGGAGCTCCCTCCAGTTACTGCGACTGGGCACGCTCCAGGTCGCGACCGAGGAGTCCGACGCCGTGCGGGTCGTCCGGACTCCGCGGGACGCGACCGCCGACGGCCACGACCACGTGTTCGCCCGCCTGCAACTCGACGGCCGGGCCCGGCTGTTCCAGGACGGCCGCTCGGCGGACCTGTACCCCGGAGTCCTGGCCTTCTACGACGCGAGCCGCCCGTTCAGCCTCGTCCTGCCGCAACACCAGCGGGCGCGGGTCCTGATGGTTCCGCGCCCGTTGCTGAGGCTGGGCGAGGCGGAGATACGCCGGGTCACGGCGAAGGTCATCGGCAACGCGCCCGAGGGACCGGCCGCGTTCCTGCTCCCGCTCCTGTCAGGTCTGGCGCAGGAGATCGGCGCGGACGCACCGACCGCCCGCGAGGAGCTCGCCCGCGCTGTCGCCGACCTTCTCGCCACCTTGGCTGCGGATCGACTGGCCACCACGGAACCGGCCCGTACGCAGGAGGCCACACTGTTTGACCGCGTCAAGGCCACCATCGAGACCCGCCTCGGTGAACCCGAGCTCTCCCCCCAAGCACTCGCCGACGCACATGGTGTCTCCCTGCGCTATCTGCACAAGCTCTTCCACGAGCACGACACCACGGTCGGCGGCTGGATACGCCGGTGTCGCCTTGAGTCGTGCAGAGCCGAACTCGCCCGTCCCACGGCGGCCGACCGGACCATCGCCGCCGTGGCCGCCCGGTGGGGGTTCGTCAGCGCCACCCACTTCAGCCATGCCTTCCGCAAGGCGTACGGCATGACCCCGGCGCAGTACCGCGGGCAGCGGCCGAGCGGCTGACGCGGTTTCGACAGCCTCCCGCGGAGAACCGCCGTGAATTCCGCGGCGGTTCGCGTCCGACAGCGCACGGCGTCCCCCTCACGTGCAGTGCCAGGTCGGTTCCTGTGCACTTCCGGACCGGCACCGGTGCGCTGACGCGCAATGTCCGCCGATCCCGCGGTTCTAACGTCCTGACCGAGGGTCCCCACAGATCTCATCCGAAACCGAGGAGAAGTACATGTCCGACACCGTCGAACCGGTTCAGCCGGTGCTGGAGCAGGCGGCAGCCGCCTTCACGGAGGCGACCGCCAACCCGCCCTACCTCTTCGACCTGACGCCCGCCGAGGGCCGCAAGGCGGTCGACGAGGTGCAGTCCGGCGAGATCGCGAAGCCCGTCGTCGACGAGGAGTGGATCACCGTCCCCGGCGGTCCGACGGGCAGTGTCCGGGCCCGGATCGTGAAGCCCGAGGGTGCCTCCGGGCCCCTGCCGGTGATCGTCTACATCCACGGCGCCGGCTGGGTCTTCGGCAACGCCCACACCCACGACCGGCTGGTGCGCGAACTCGCCGTCGGCGCTGGTGCCGCCGTGGTCTTCCCGGAGTACGACCTCTCCCCCGAGGCCCGCTACCCCGTCGCCATCGAGCAGAACTACACGGTCGCCCAGTGGGTCGT